>JAGUZN010000269.1 GCA_020060775.1 Armatimonadota bacterium | reverse complement strand
GCGTAAAAGGTCATGCATGACGCCGTTGCGGGTACTGCTGGTTGAAGATCAGGACGATGACACCCGCCTGCTGGTGGAAAGCTTGCAGGAGGGAGGCTTCGCCGTCGATGTCCGGCAGGTGACGACTGAAGCGGAGTTACACGACGCACTCGCCACAGCGTCCTGGGATCTGCTACTCGTGAGTGACGATCTTGCGCAATTCAACGGATTGGCTGCCGTTCGCATTGCTCACGAGGTTACCCCGGACCTGCCTGTGATCATGGTCTCCGGTCAGACACAGGAAGCGCGCATTGTCGCAGCCATGCGCGCGGGAGCCGATGACTACCTGGTGAAGGATCGTCTTGGCCGCCTGGTGCCAGCGGTTGAGCACGAGTTGCAGGACAGGCAGGTACGTCGCGAGCGCAAGCAGGCGGAAGAGGCGCAGGAGCAATTACTGCGCCTGGTAGAAGAGCAGCGAGCGCGGCTGCTAGCAACGCTGGAGGCGCTGCCGGTTGGCGTCTGGATCGCCGATGCCGATGGCAAGATGGTGCTGGTCAACCAGGCCGCCGCCGAGATTTATGGTGGCCGAGCGCCGGTGGTTGACCAGGTTGCCGCGTATACGGTTTACCAGATCTGGTGGCCTGATACGCAGGAGCCTGTCGCGGTCAAAGACTATCCGCTGGTACGGGCCTTGCGGGGCGAGGTTGTCCGTGACATGGTGTTGGATCACGAACGTTTCGATGGCTCCCGCGGCACCCATCAGGCCTCGGCCAACCCGATTCGGGATACGGCCGGCAATATCCTGGGTGCGGTGGTCATTGCGCTGGATATCACCGAGCGCAAACAGGCCGAGGAGGCACTACGGGCGAGCGAGACGACGATGAATGCCTTTTTCGCCAACTCCCCCGGCATCCTCAACATCATTGATGACCATTTCCGCTATTTGAAGGCGGATCCCATCACGCCGACCTACTTCGGCCTAGACTCCCAGAGCATCATCGGAATACTGCTAGAAGACCTCGCGCCAGCATTCGTGGCTGAATTTGGGCCGATGTTGCGGCAGGTGCTCCACACCGGAGAACCGGTCCTGAACCGTGAGGTGTACAATCCGGTGCCGGGCAAACCGGATGAGTTTACCTACTGGCGCGCCTCCTACTTTCGCGTGCCTTTGCCAGAGGGAGGGTATGGTGTTGGCGTGATGGGGGTCGAAATCACGGATATGAAGCGTGCCGAGGAGGCGCTGCTGGAGAGCGAGGCGCGGTTCAGCGCCGCCGTCGATAACTTCCCCAGTGTGTACGTGATTTACGATGCCGACCGCCGCATTCGCTATATCAACAAGGCCGGTTTGCAGGTGAGTGGTCGCCCGCTGGAAGACTTCCTCGGAAAACGTGATGAGGAGGTCTGGCCCAGTGAGGTGACACGCCACTACCTGCCACACCTGTTGCACGCCTATGCGACCGGCCAAACCCAATGGTTTGAGATGACGCTGGCCCTCCCGAGCGGGATAGCTACACGCAGATTGTCACCTATGTGCCGTTGCGTGGCTCCGACGGACAGGTGAGTCAATGTCTCGGCATTACCGTTGACATCACCGACCGCAAATTGGCAGAGGAAGAGCGCGAACGCCTGCTGTCAGAACTCAACGCCACTATCAATTCCACTGCCATTGGATTCCTGATCTATAACACCGAGAATCAAATCACACGTGCCAATGCCGCGGCGGAAGAACTCCTGGGCCTGTCGCTCGCCGAGATGCAGCAACCGCGGGAAACCCGCATGGCACACTTACGCGTGGAACTGCCGGATGGACGGCCCCTTATGCCGGAGGCGTCTCCGGCAACGCGTGCGCTGCGGGGAGAGATCGTACGCGACACGGAGCTGGTGCTGCATCCCCCGGATGGCCGCACCCTCTGGGTGAATGTGAGTGCTGCCCCAATTCGCCTGCCGGATGGCCAGGTGCTGGGGGTGGTGCAAACCTTTGCCGATATTACGGCACTCCACAACCTGCAGGAACAACAGAAAGCCCTGATGCAAATGGTCTCGCATGACTTGCGCGCCCCACTTGCGGTGATTAAAGGGCATGGACAAGTGGTGAGCGGATTGCTGGGCGAGCGACACATTGATGGTCTGCTGCAGCAAAGCATGCAGGCGATCGACCGTGGGGTGGACCGGATGAATCTCATGATCCAAGACCTGGTGGATGTCACCCGCTGGGAGGGTGGTCAACTGGAGTTGAAGCGTGAAGCGGTGGCATTGCCCCGCTACATCGCTGATCTCCTGCAGCGGCTGAGTACCGCGATGGAAGTCTCACGCATTCATGTGGAGATGCCTACCGATCTGCCACCAGTTTCTGCCGACTATGCCCGGTTGGATCGTATGCTGGTTAATCTCTTGTCGAATGCCTTGAAATATTCCGACCCTGGCACCCCGGTTCACGTGCGCGCCTGGCGAGAGCAGGACAGTGTGGTGCTGGCGGTGTCCGACCAGGGACGAGGTATCGATCCGGAAGATCTGCCGCATCTCTTCGAACGATTCTACCGGGCGAAAGGGGGCAGCAAGGCCGAGGGGATCGGACTCGGCCTCTATATCACGCGTGTGCTGGTCGAAGCTCATGGGGGGCAAATCTGGGTGGACAGTGAAGTGGGGAAAGGCAGCTCGTTTTATATTACCTTGCCGATTGCCCGGGAGGGAGGGTCTCACGTATGATCCGCACCCTACGGCACCAGTGCCGTGATCAGTTGGCGCAGCCGAATAATGCCTTCGGTTTTTCGGAAGGAGGCATCCGCGCCACAGGCCGCCGCGATGTCATCAACCTGGGGATGATTGCTGAACAGGATGGTCTTGATGCCGGAATGATGTATTTTCGTCCAGAGGATCAAGGCATCCCCTTTCATCTCCCCCGGCAAATCCCAGTCAACCAGCAACAGTGCAAATGGCTCTGCCGTCATCCGTGCCTGAGCTTCCGAGGCATCGGCAACCGTCTCCACTGCAGACCCGGACATCTGCAGCACCTGGGCAAACAGACTGGCTTGCTCAGGGTCATCCTCGACCAGCAGTATGTTGTTCATCGCGCTTACCCCGTACCCCGTCTCTCTCCACGGTATGGGAAAGGGAGCAATGTAGTATTCCCATTTCGCTGGTGATGATGGAGATCGCATGCGGAAGAGATATGACAATGGTTTGGAGGTCTGCTCGTGGTCGATCAGACACGGTATCCTGATCCTGGTGAACATGACATCCTGGCACGGCAACTGCAGGAATTCCGCCAACACCTGCAGCAGGCTGGCATCACGGTGGAGATGGCTGCTGAGCTGTCACCCGCGGAGCAGCTCGCCCAAGTGCAGGACGCGGTGCTGGCGGGGTTGGCGCGATGCCAGGCCAGTGAAGCACGCCTGGAACTGGTGATTGCCAATTCACCGGATATTATCTTTGAACAGGATCGCGACCTGCGGTATACCTGGATTTTCAACCCGGCGGCGCCGCTGGTTCCCGCGGATGTGCTGGGGAAAACGGATGAGGAAATGCTGCCACCGGCACAGGCAGAGCGCTTAACCGCGATCAAACGCCGTATTTTGCAGACCGGCGAGAGCGTCCATGACGCGTTTGAACTGTCACCCGGTGGCATCACGCGCTACTATGACGTGATCTATACGCCCCGGTATAACCCGCAGGGGCAGATCACCGGCGTGTTGAGTTATACCCGCGAGATTACCGAGCAGAAGCAAGCCGCTCAAGAGCGCGAGCGTTTGCTCGCCGAGGTGCAGCGCTGGGCAGCTGAGATGGATGCGGTGCTTACATCAATCCCGGATGGCTTGATCACGTATAACATGCATGGTGGTATTGTGCGTATGAACGAGACGGCCAGCATGTTATTGCATGCACTCCAGATCGATATTGAACGGACACAACCTCCGCAGTGGCTATGTCAGTATGGAAGAACCGAGGAAGGTGAGCGACTTCCCACGGAATTATTGCCCACCGAGCAGGCACTCCGAGGTGAAACGGTACGTGGGACCGTGCTGGTCTTCCAGCGTGCTGATGGTTGCAATACCTGGCTCTCGATCAGTACGGCACCGTTATACACGCCTGATGGCACCATCACCGGTGTGGTGGATACGTTTACCGATGTCACCGAGCTCTACGCGCTCCAGGAGCGCGAGCGCCGCTACCTCTACACCCTGGCGCATAATCTGAATGCCCCCACCACGCTCATCAAAGAGAATCTGGAATTCTTGCTGTTGATGCTCCACGCGGGAGAGGCCATCACGCCTTCCCATCCCATCATCATCGCACTGCAGCGTGCTTTACAGCGGATGGTCACCATGGTGGATGATTTCTACCTGGTTACGCGCTTGGAAGAAGGCCCGATCACCGTGAATCTCAAAGAGTTGGCGCTATCCCCCTGGCTGCACGATTTTCTCCAGCGCAATGAGGAACTCGTGGGTACCGGGCGAATGCACCTTGATCTTCCTGGCGATTTGCCGCCGGTGCTGGCTGATCCCGGGCGGTTGGAAACCATCCTGCGCAATCTCCTCGATAACGCCCGGAAATTCTCTGCGCCGGGCACCCCCATCCGCGTGGCTGCCTGCCACCAGGATGATGAGGTGGTCGTATCTGTCACCGACCAAGGCATCGGCATTGCCCCGGAGGATGTGCCCCATCTCTTTGACCGTTTCTATCGTGTGGAACGCATGCGTAAAGCCGAGGGCACCGGCCTGGGCCTGTATATCACGAAGCGCCTGGTGGAAGCCCACGGCGGGCGCATCTGGGTGGAGAGCGAAGTTGGCAAGGGGAGCACGTTTTCGTTCACGCTGCCGATAGCATCGTTTATCTGACTTAATGGCTGGCCGCTCGCTCCTCGGCCCATCCTTGGTTGGCAGTGGCCTGGTGGCGGGCAAAGCATTCTCGGAAATGGAAGCCATACGTCCAGAGGATCATCGCCAGCGGAAGCAGGTGTGGCCGGGAAGCGAGCGACCATAAGAACAACCGCCAAAAGTACAGCCGCTCTTGCGCGATCACGCCCAGTGCCCAGAGCGTTCTCCAGGCTGTG
>JAGUZN010000002.1 GCA_020060775.1 Armatimonadota bacterium | reverse complement strand
TCGGCGCACCGACCACCATACTCGATATTGCGGACGGCACGCCGCTGCTGGTCGATGGTTCGGCCGGCCAGGTTATCCCCCACCCCGCACCGGAGGCCATCGCCCGCGCGACGCAGGCCGCGCCAACGATCACCATCGCGCGGCGCATCCCGGTGTACGCCAATGTGGGCAGCCTGGATGAGGCGCAGCGCGCAGGTGACGCGGACGGCATTGGCCTGTTGCGCTCGGAGTTTCTGTTCCTGCAGCGCGCAACCACCCCCAGCGAAGATGAACAGGCCGAGCAGTATGCGGCCATCCTGCGCACGATGGGCGAACGCCCGGTGATCATCCGCACGCTGGATATCGGGGCGGACAAGCCGCTACCCTTCCTGCCCATGCCGCCGGAGCCGAACCCGCAACTGGGCGTGCGCGGCATTCGCCTCTGCCTGCAACAGCCCGACCTCTTCCGCACGCAATTGCGCGCATTGCTGCGCGCATCAACTGCGGGAACGTTGAAGATCATGCTGCCCATGGTGACCTGTGCCAGCGAGGTGGCGCAGAGCCGCGCGGTGCTGGATGCCCTCGCCGTGGAAATGGGCGTCGCCGCCCCGCCGCTCGGCGCGATGATCGAGGTGCCAATGGCAGCATTGGCGGCGCGGGAGTTAGCGGAAGTGTGCGACTTCTTCAGCCTGGGCACCAACGACCTCATGCAGTTCCTGCTCGCCGCTGATCGCGAGAATGCCGGGGTCGGCGCCCTGTACGCGCAGGAGCACCCGGCGGTCTGGTCGCTCATCGGCCAGGTCATCGCCGCCGCGCACGAGGCGAAGATCCCGGTGGGGGTGTGTGGGGAATGGGGCGCGGAGGGCGTCAAACTCGCGCGGCTGGTCGAGCTGGGCATCGATTCCGCCAGCGTTGCCGTGCCCGCCGTGCAACGCGTGCGCGAATTGTTCGCGGCATAACGCGTGCGCACAGCGCAATCTGATGTCCCTCACGAAACGATCGCAACACGAGACTGCTGATGTGCATGACTCCCGGCGGTGCGTCGTTGTCAGATGAGCCACCAGTACTCGGGCGAGATCGCGGGCACCTCAAACCCCCGGCACTCCTCGGGCAGCGACAACAGCAACTCCTGCGCCTTCTTCCCAAGTGTCTCGGAGGCCAGTTCCGCGTTGCGGCGGCCCACTTCGGCGGAGGCGTGGAGGCGAGGGTCGTCGCCGCCGATGCCGTCAGGGGGTTGCATGTCGGGGGCGAGGGGGCCGGCGCCGAGGGCAGCGAGGTCCACGCAGTCGGGGTAGAAAAACTGCATGTTGGAGGTTTCCCACTTTGCGGCGTGGTCGGTGCTCGACTCGGGGCCGAAGCTTAGGGTCACTTCCCAGTAGCCCTTACCCACCACCGTGCCGTCGGCGATCACCGGCGCCAGCGCGCGATCAATCATATCAATCTGCCCATCGGTATTATGTCCGGAGACGCCGAGGATCACCCGCACGCCCGTCGCCTTCAACTGCTGGAAGAGCTCGGTGTAGACGGGCACCAGGTAATCGAGGTTGAAGCCGGCGTGAAACCAGCACGGCGGGTAGACGACGCCGCCGAAGCGCTCGGCAGTCTTCACCAGGATGGCATGAGCCTTCAGCGCATCGTTGCCCAGCGGCAGATGCCGTCCATGCCATTCGATAAGACCGAACGGCACATAGGCGACGGGGAACGCCCGCAGCGCCGCTTCGAGCTGTCCGGGACGCATCAGCTGCATCTGCACATCGGGGGATAGTAGCGGGTTCATCGCGCTTCCTCACGATCATTCGGCGACTGCGCAGTTGCCTGCAACTCGCCGTTGGAAAGGATAGCTGTCATTTCGATAGATCTGTCCGGTGCTCCTGCACTCATGAGCGCTGTTCGCCATGCGGCAGGACACGCCGGACGAGTGCAAAGAGCGTTGCGCACACAACGTCGCCCGCGTTAATCTGTGTGGGGTCTTTCACGGCAGAGTGCGGCGCACGCTAGCCTCATCGCTGAGCAGCGCTTCTCCGCTTTGCGCGTCCTGCAAGCTGGCGCGCACGCCGACCGCGTCGTCGCTCTCGGTGATCTCCGCGACGAACTGGAGATCCGCGCTCTCCACCACCTTCACGCCAGCCTGTTCCAGCGCCCGGCGCAGTCCTTCTGCGACGGCAACGGCCACCGGGCTGTCGCCGGCATTGGTCTGTATGGTGGCGCCCTCATCGGCCAGGCGTTCCAGCAATCCCGCGATTTCCCCGGCGCGCTGCACCAGGCGCACGCCCAGCGCATCGAGATCCTCCTGCTCGACCAGGGCCGTGTCGACCAGCGTAATCCCGCGAATCTCCTCATCCGCATCAACGGAAGCACGGGCGATCTCCACCGGCGCAGCGGGTGCAGGCGCAGCGGGATGCGCGACATCTGGAAGTAGATGTAGAGGTTGGTCGTGAACGCGAACTGCACGGCGATGCCCACGAAGTAGGCCACGACCGCCCAGAACGCCACTTCGAAGACCGCGTCGACGACCAGGGCCCATTCGCCCGGCGAATTGAAGATCAGCTCCGCGATGGAGATCGCGCCCCACAGCGTGCCGCCCAGGAACATCCCT
>JAGUZN010000122.1 GCA_020060775.1 Armatimonadota bacterium | reverse complement strand
CCCGATACAGCATGACGCCGGGTCGCCCAGGCACGCATCGTATTCCTGTCAACAGCACTGGTTACTCAAAGACCAGCAGGCGGAAGTCCCGCGCGCGCATGTCGACCTCGAGCATGCCGTTCCGGTAGGGATACACGTCCTGCTCGGTGGCTTCCGGCTCGAGCGCCGGCACGGGCGAAGTGATGTCCACCGCCTTCGTGAACGCCTGTAGCTTCACCAGGAATTTCGCCGCGTTCACCTTCACGCGCACGGTGGCAGCGGCGTTAGCCGTATTCAGCACCAGGGCCATCAGCTTGCCGTCGGGCCGCAGCCAGGCGGAGACCACCGCCGTGTCGCGGGTCGCGCCCTCCACCTCGAGGAGTTTGCGCACATCCCAGTAGGGGATGAACTCGACCGTGTCGTCGTAGCCCCAGCGTGCGCGTTGCACCGCCGGCTCCTCCTTGGCGCCACACGCATAGAACTCGCCCCAGAACTGGGCATCATGCGCCAACATCAGTCCGGTGCTATAGCGCATGCGCCGGTAATACGAGGGCCCCGGGTCGCCGGTTTCCTTGCGCTTGACATCCTCCTGATGGCGCGGATCGGTCCAGAATTGCGAGAGGAACACCGGCTGTGGTCCCCATAGCGTGCCCGCATAAGTGGCGCGCATACGGTCGAGCGGCAGCACGGTGGGATGGCAATCGCTGGTGGTCAATTCCGGCTTGTTGGCGATATGCGCCGACCAGTTTGCCGTATATTGCTCTCCTTCAGCGAGCGCATCTGCCATGCCCCAGATCGCCATGTGCCGGTCGCCGGACATATGGATCATAATCAGCCCGTCCGGCGAGTGCTTCCGCGTGATCTGATACAGCCGCTGTACCCATTGGCGGTAAGGCGTGGGGTCGCCGTGATGGTGGGTGCAATCCACGTAGATGCCCACACGGACGCCTTCGGCAGCGAACGCCGCCAGCACTTTGTCCATGCTGTAGAAAAAGAAGTCCTGCCAACTGCGGTTCGTCCAGTCAACCTCCGTCCACACACCGGCAGGTCGAACATCAGCGCCCTGGTATGTACCCAGATCGCAAATGTAATCCTCCACCCCCTCGATGTACTGGCCGCCCCACTCCTTCCAGAACAGGGCGTATTCCGGCGAGCGCGCGGTGATCAACCCGGGCTGGATCTTGAGCAGACTGTAGCGCCGTTTTGTCTCCCACGCTTTCTTCATGCTCTGCGCGAAACCGCGACACCATGCAGGCGAGTAGTTGAAGTAACCGGATTCACTCCCGGAGCCGCCGTTATAGTTCGTCCAGGTGGAAAACCAGAATGTCGCCGCGCTATACCCCTTGGCCTGAAGGTCGGCAGGCAGATCCGGCGCGCCGGTCAGACGAATACGCTTGGCATCATACGGTTTGACGGGCGTGCCGATCAGGCCTAACGTCGTCGTGAGCGGTTTGTCCAGTGTCACGCCTTCGCTCACGATGTAGCGCAGGCGCATGATGTCTCCCTCCGGGATGAACGAGAGTGGTGTGGCTGTGTTCCGCGTGCCGATGGTGCCGAAGAACGGATAGAACTGTACGCCGCGCCGGGCATCGCCGACGCGCACGGTGCCGGTGCTGGCCACCGCCATCCCCTCTGCCGGGATGCGACCGCTGTGCGTGCGGAACATGTTGTAGTTCGAATCGTCATACAGTTCAGCGTACTGCTTGTTGAACGGCGCTTCGAAGACGATGCGCTCGATGGCCACGGGGCCCTTGCCGTCGACCGGCGCTACCGTGAACTTCATATGCGCGAAGCCGTCAAACTCCAGCACACCCTTGACCTCCACCGTGAGATCCTGGCCGACCGCCTTGCCGGTAATCGTCGCGCGGACGCCCGCCTTGTCCACGGTGATCGAGGGCGTCTCCACTACGGCGGTGTCCAGCGTGCCGACGGCGGTGGTGATGAGCAGACGCATCGGCCCGGCGAGGATTTCCTCATCCAGTACGCGCATGGAGATTGGCAACAGGGAGCGGGTAAAGGCGTGCTCACGCCCCCATACGCTGAGGCGGTCGCCCTGCGCCGTGACCGGCGTCCAGGGTTTGGGCACCTCCGTGATGATGCCGATGTCATTGCCGAGCCACGGGGGATCGCCGCTTCTGAACCATTTTTTACCGACTTGGCCCAGCAGTGCGCCCTGTTTGGTGAGTGTGACTCCGACACGGTAATCGCCGACCGCCAGGCCGGAGACATCAATCGCTACTTCTTCCATAATGCCGGAAAAGCCGTTGATCGTCTTGCGCAGCACCGGCGTGGTCTTCCCTTCCGGCGTGAGCGTGATCTCGCCGACCACGTCCGCACCGGCCAGCGTCTCGCTGGCAAGGGAAATCTGCACGACCATCTCCTTGCGGCTGGGTAGATTATGTATACGCGTGGATACCGCCTGGTTGCCGCTGACTAACGCCGTACGGCGGCTTAAGGGCCTTCCTGTATTATCAGCAAGCGTCACCTCGGCAAGCGCCGCCCACTCTCCGGCATAATCAAGTGTACCTTCCCATGCGACAGCGCCCGCTGGTAACACAGCAGTCTTCTCAACCGCTGGAGGCATATTATCCAAACGGCCCGTGGCGGTGATCATGCCCGTCACATCCATGCGGTGCTGTGTCTTGTCAATGTTTTCTTCAGGAAACATTTCGAGAAAGTTCAGGGACGAGATACGGTACGATACGGTGACGGGAGCCTCCGTATGGCCCTTGGCGGCTACAGTCAATTTCCCCGTCAGTGACGACCATTGCATATCGGTAAGCACGGCACGGACGCCGGATAACCGCATGGCGCCGTATTGTCGCTCTTCTCCCGAAGCATACGACCACTGGCGTCGTGCATAGCCCTGCTGGCGCACCGTGCGGACACAGTTGAACCCCCATTCCGCCGCGGGGGCGCCCCCGGTTAACGCCTTCAGGTTGATCTGCATCTCGACCGTCCAGAACTTCTCGCCGGCCTCCTGAAAGACCACCCAGTCACCGGCGGCCAGGTTAAAGGCCGTATCGCCGTTGCGGGCGTCGTAGACAGCCCCGCTGGCACTGAGCGCCAGCACGTAATTGGTCTTGCCGTTGTCCGGCGTCAGGCGCACCTCCACGCAATCATCAGCCCACACATTGTCATCGCGCTTGTTGATG
>JAGUZN010000034.1 GCA_020060775.1 Armatimonadota bacterium | reverse complement strand
TGCGCGCCATGTGGGAGGTGGGCTACGCCTACGCCATTATCGGCGGGGTCGGCCCGCAGGAGTTTTACGCCAGAGCCGCGGCCGCCACCCTCATCGACGGCTCCACCCCGGGCATCTTCGCCGGGATGCTGACGGACTCATAGGTAAGTCACTCAGGAATATGGGGGCAAAGATATGGACACGGCAAGTTCACGCTGGCGGGTACTGGTTGGGGGCCAAGGCGATGCGGCCATCATATCTGGATGGTTCCCAGCGGAGTTCGACTGGAGTATTGAGACCCTCTATACCCGGACCAAGCAGTTGCAGCGGGTGAAGCTCATCTATGACGTCCGGCCAGGCCAAATATCCGCGAGTCACCCTGGGTTCCTGTTTGACCAGTTACCGGTGCCTTTACTTGCGGAAGGCCTGCAAATCTTTCCCAACTCCTGGGAAGGATTCCTGCCGGTATCCGTCATGACAGGGATAGCACCGCGAATGCGCTTCAACAAATGGGGACGTAACCTTGTGATCGTTCCTACCCCTTTGGTGATGTACGCCTCACCCGAGGAGGTACCGGCAGATAGGCACTTCGCGGTCATCGACAAGGTATTCTGCTTCTCGGAGGAACTCTTTGCACAAGAGGATTTCTGGTTTCGCAAAGTGGTCGCGGTGCCGTTTGGCACGCATCACCCCCGCCCAGCACCGAGCACCCCTGACTTTTCTGCGGTATTTGCCAAGCGCGTGCCCAGTGAGGAGGCCGTGGTCGAAGCGCGTATCCTCGATTTTATCTTCGACCACTTGCAACGCTACCGTGCGCAGTATACGGCCCCGCTTGGGGCGTTACTGCTCGACAGCGATCCCGAGTATGGCTACGTGATCCTGGCTCTCAAGCAGACGCCGGTCGTAGAACGACGCCACACGGACATCGAGGACTTTGAACTTGACCAGTATGCCCTGCTCGAGGCCGATGCGCTCTATCAGGGTGCGGCGTATTTATCCGCCACCCGACTGCGCGCTGTGTTCAAGCGGGTGATTGCCCGGCTGGCACAGGATGCCCGCGTGCGCGCGCTGGCGGGCACACCGTTGCATCTGGCTTACGCCTTCCACGACGAGGCCATCCACTGGCTGGCCACAGTCGAGGGGCAGGCCACCGAACCGTAGTTGAACCTGCACCAGCAGGATGGCGCCCGGAACTGCCACGGCACCGCTTGGTACTGTGGACGTAAGAACTGGTTGGCAAGGATACTTGGTCAGTGTGACATGCGGAATAAACGGATTGATAAGAAAGTGATATCTTTGTTCAAAGGACCTTTAACAGGCGAGATGTATAAACCTCCAGTGAAAGGAAGAACCATCAAATTATGAGTACTGTTGATTTGTTGCACGACTTGTACTACGGAAAGATATCAGAGGAAAAGGCATACTCAATATTTGACTCTATCATATCTTCCGAACAGGCTCCTTATATCAAGGAAAAGCTACAGCTTTCCAATGAAGAATGGACAGCGTTTTGCCAGAGTGCGCCATTTAAAACTATTGCAAAATGGAGGTATGAAGGTTGGCCATCAATATGTAATAAATGCAAGGGGAAGTTAACGATTAGTAAGTATGGATGGTTCGTTACTCACGTCGGAAGTAAGATAACTTTAGAGCACGTAGAGTGTCCAGGGCAATAAGCGAGTTGCTAGATATTCTGACACATTATCTCCGTTCAATATCAGTGGTCATAACTCATTAATGGTTCATCAAAGAATACTTGACCAGGCCCTATGAGCTTTCTCGTGTTCGCAGCAAGATGGTGAAGTTCCACTTGCCGTGGATGTTTTCACGGAGTAGATAGCTATCGGTAGTGTAAATAACTTTTCACACTGTTTGTAGCGTATACGCACCGTCACCAGCATGACGGCCTGATCCTCTATCCGGGTTACGGGTACGGGTAGCCCGGGACGAGGGGGAGTACCCCACGGAGTCAAGGTGATGAATGCCGAGTTAGCGGATCTTAACCTACTGTACGATGCGTTTCACGACGAGTGGAACTACACCATCCTGCCGCGAACACGGCAGTCGGGATACCGCCCGTCGGAGTTCTTCCTTTGCGCGCCCAGGGCATGCGAAACGTATTCAGGAGAGTACGCGAGTTGAACGAGGAGCCTTGCAGATGGTTAAATGGTTTGTCATCACTTGCTTACTGATTTCAATTTGTGTCATTACAATGTTACTATTAATAGTGAAGGAGCAATCACGCCCATTACCACCCCTTGAGGAAGCACTCATCGGTAGGTATACAGTCACGTATCCAGCTCGTGGAAAGGCAATTGCTGAAGAGGAGTTGATTATTCGTGCAGATAATACGTACACACAACTATTTTGTCCTACCAATGGCGAGGTAATTTCGACTTCCGGAACTTGGGAGGTACAGTTCGACGAAATCGGAGAAGGATTGACACTTTTCCAGTATCATAATTACCTAGATCCGTTTCAAACGAAAGTGCTGGACGCTCCTCGCATTCTTGTAAATACTACTGGTGTAGTGAGAACCTCCTCGACAGTTAAAATAATAGCACACCCAGAAGGTCTATACTTTACAAAAGTTGAATAGCTGGTACCAACTGCTCCAGCGCCAACCAATGCCCGTTGCGGGTGCCGAGGCCCGCCTCAGTATGGATCTTCTGAATGGTGATGCTGGAGACGCGCGGCTCGGCACGGCGCTGCTGTGGGTCGCGCTGCGCGCCATGTGGGAGGTGGGCTACGCCTACGCCATTATCGGTGGGGTCGGCCCGCAGGAGTTTTACGCCAGAGCCGTGGCTGCCACCCTCATCGATGGCTCCACCCCGGGCATCTTCGCCGGGATGCTGGCGGATCAGGGTACGGATGCATAGATTGTGAACCCGCTCTGCCGGCGTGATATATGCCTATAGCTGCTTCACGACATCGGTATACGCAAGCGCCTGCTGGGCGGCGGCGAGTTGATCGCGCGTGCCCATGAGGATGAGGGCATCGCCCTCCTGCAGGCGGAAGGCCGGGCAGGGGTTGGCGACGAGGCCGTCATCCGCGCGGTCGACTGCGAGTATCGTCACGCCGCAGGATTGCCAGAGGCCGAGTTCCTCCAGCGTCCTGGTGGCGCTCGGCGCGCCGCGCGGGATCGGGATGCGGCGGATTTCCGTATCGAACGTTTCGTTGTGGATCACCAGATCGAGGAAGTCCATGACGCCCGGATGGGTGACGGCGGCGGCCATGCGATGTCCACCGAGGATGTAGGGGGACAGTACGTAGCTCGCTCCCGCGCGCTTCAACTTATCCTCGTTTTCCTCGCGGATGGAGCGGGCGACGATGGTGAGCGCCGGGTTGAGACCGCGGGCGCTCAACACGATGAAGACGTTCTCTTCATCGGTGGAGGCCACCGCGATCAGCCCCTGCGCGCGGGCGATGCCGGCCTGCAGCAGCACCTCGTCCTGGCTGGCGGCGCCGATGACGTGCGCCACCCGCTCGCTTTGCAGGCGCGGCAACTGCGCAGGGTTATCCTCCACCACGACAAAGGGCACGTTATGCTGGAGGAAATCTTTGACGATCTGCTGGCCCATGCGGCCATACCCGCAGACGATGTAGTGCTCAGTTAAGGTTTCGATGTACTTTTCCATCGCTCTCCTCGACAGTTCTTCTTCAAGATTGACGACCAGATCCACCGCCTGTTCCGCGGCATTTTCAAAGGGCACAAAGAGCAGGTCGGCCTGCGCCGCCAACGGCTCAGGCACTTCGTTGCGATTATCGGCAGCCAGGCCGATGAGCCCGCGATAGCCGGCGTGGCGCAGGGCATTAATGATCGCCGCATCAGCCTGCGACTGGCGCACGGAACTGATGACCCACTGCGCGGAGGACAAGGCCATGGCGTGGGAGAAATCAGGATCTTCCGCGTCGCCGAAGATCGCCTGCCCCCCGCGCATCTTCCAGCGTTCCACCGCGGAGGGGTCGAAGTCGACGCCCAGCACGGTGCGCCCGCGCCGGACGAGTTGTTCGCCGATCTGACTGCCGTAGTTGCCCAGCCCGATCAGGATGACGGTGTCCGCCCCGGCGTGCTCGAGTTGCTGCTGGTTTTCATCCGATTCGCGCGTGTGCTTGCGCTCGAATATGTGAATGTAGCGTGAGACACGCTCGTACAGTGACTGCGCGTTGAAAATTAAAAAGGTCGATAGGGCAATAGTGATCAACGCGACCAGCGTCACCACCCCGACGGTATCATCGCCCACATGCCCGACCTTGGCCCCGAGCGCGATGAGAATGAGCGAGAACTCGCTGATTTGCGCCAGCGACATGCCGGTCATGAAGTTGGTGCGTTTGCGGTAGCCCAGCGCCCCCATGATGAGCATGATGATGATCGGCTTGATGATGAGCACGAAGAGCGCCAGGATGATGGAGGTGACCACCTGCGCGCCCAGCGAGCCCATATCGAGCCGGCTGCCCATTTCCAGGAAGAAGAAGAGGAGCAGGAAGTCGCGCAGGCTGACGAGTTTGACGCCGATGAGATCGCGATACGGGGTGGAGGCGAGCGAGATGCCCGCCACGAAAGCCCCGACTTCCTTGCTGAAGCCGAGCATGTCGCCGAACATGGCCAGCGCCAGCGCCCAGGTGATGGCAAACAGCACCAGCAACTCGGTGGAACGCGCGATGGCGGGCAACAGCCGGGGGAAGATGAAATAGCTGATGACCCACACCGCGGCGAAATAGAGCAGTCCTTTGGCGACAACCTTCAGCGCCAGCATCCCCGGATGCGCAATCCCCTCCCCGGTGAAGTTGGCCAGGGCGATCATCGCCAGCACGACGACGATGTCCTGCACGATGAGAATGCCGAGGGCGATGCGCCCATGCAGCGAATCCGCCTCCCGCTTGTCGGAGAGGAGTTTCACCACGATGATGGTGCTGGAGAAGGTGAGGGCGACGGCGATGTACATGGCGACCATCGGCTTCATGCCCAGCGCCAGCGCCAGCAGGAATCCAACGACCGTGGTGAAGAGCACCTGCCCGATGCCGGTGGCCAGCGCCACCTTACCCAGCTTACGGATGAGCGTCAGGTCGAGCTTCATCCCGACGACGAAGAGCAGCAACGCCAGGCCCATCTCGGCGAAGACGTGGATCTGGTCGGTCGAGCGCACCCAGTTCAATCCTGATGGACCAACCAGGATGCCGACGGCGATGAAGCCGATGATCAACGGCTGGCGCAGGCGCAGCGACAGCACGCCGGCGATGGCAGCCACCACCAGGAGCACAACCAGTTCATTGAATGCGTTGTGAAAGGGTAAAGGGAACATCGTCGTGTGAAATATCAGTATAGCGGAAAACATTCCATCATGCGAGAGATGTTACCCGACGCAGGTTGCCCGCCAGAGGATAAGGATATGCGGTGGCTGTGCTACCCCTCTTCGTTGAGCACTTCGACGAGCGGACGTCCGAGGATGTGGTTGCGCGCCAGATGCCGATCGTAGAGGACGATGCCGGCAATGGTGAGCGCCATGACGATGAAGCCGGCGGCCCCGGTGAAGGCGAGGGTGAGTTCATTGCCGCCACTGATGTAGAGGATTTGTATGCCGAAGGAGGCATTGACCGTGCCATGGAAGATGGCGGCGGCGATGACCGAACGTGCGCGCAGGCGGACGTAGGTGATGATCGGCGAGAGCAGCAGGGTGAAGACGGTCATCATCGCCACGCCGAGCACGGGGTAGTTGGGGTAGTTATGCCCCTGCAGGATGAGCGGGGCATGCCAGAGTCCCCAGATGACGCCGATGAGCGCGGTGGACCTCCAGAAGCCGAGCGGAGCGAGTTCGCGCAGCAACAGCCCCCGCCACCCCGCCTCCTCGCCGAAGCCGGCGACGGCGTTCACCGTGTAGCCGGCGATGAGCGCGTTGATGGTGGCAAAGAGCAGACCGAGCCAGGGCGGCAGCGCGGTCATTTGCTCGCGTGCGCGCGCCAGTGCCTCGGGTGAGAGGGTGGCGGCGAGACGTGAGAGGAAACTGCCCAGCGTGGGGTCGAAGTAGCTGCCCGGCATGAGCAGGCCGACGCCGAAGGCGGCAAACGCCATGGCGATCGGCAGCAGCCCGGCGACGAGCCACCACCCGTTCAACCGGAAGAAGATGCCCAGCGGGCGCACCACCGGCTCGCGAAAGATCACGCGCTGAGTCAATAGTGCCGCCGCCAGCGGGGTGAACATGTAGGTGATCGCCAGTGCGACGCCGGCGGCGCTGACAAACTGCCCACCCAGCGCGTAGAAGGCCCCGGCGAGCGTCCAACTCAAGCCGAATGCCAGTCCGAGGAACCAGGCCACTATTTTCCAGCGGACGGCCATCGCATCTCCTCCCGTATTCATAGCGCAATGGCATTTGCCGGTCAAGGGCGAGCAGGCGACGAAGGTAGAGTTGCTGTACCCGGTGGAACCGACGCGTGCTCACCTTCCTGCAGTAATGCGGTCAGCTCGGAGGCGGGCAGGGCCTCAGCGGGGGTGGGGCTGAACCGCGCATGGCCCTGCAGCAGTGCGTCGATGAAGGAAGCGGTTTCGGCGTAGGAGCCGCAGCGCAGGTAATCGGCCTCATCGCCGGCAGCGGCATCGAGCACGCAGCGCCCATCATGGAAGGCGCGCACCCGCCAGGGATGCGGACTGCCCGTCCATGCATCGACGCTCCAGCCGTCGCCGGTCAGCGAGAGGTGTTCCTCCTCGCGTCCGCAGGCCGGGGCGATTTCCACCGTGGCGGCAAGGCCACGCTCGCCGGCGAGGTGCGCCGTGCACCAGCAGGCGCCGGGGCCGGCGGGGGCGTGTTGTGAGATGAGCGAGAGTGGCCCGGCCACGAAATGCAGGGCATCGAGCAGGTGGATGCCGGTGTCCCACAGGAAGGTCGGCTCCAGCCGACGGCACCGCCGCATGACGCCGTGCACCTGGCGGATGGGGCCACGCTCGCCTATCCAGTGGAGCGCCAGGCGCAATCCCGGATCGAAGCGACGGTTCAACGAAACCATCACCGGCACGCCGGCAGCCTCCACCGCCGCCACGAGCGCCCGCGCTTGCTGCAGGTTGGCGCCCAGCGGCTTTTCGATCATCAGCGGCACCCGATAGGGCAGCAGGGCCTGCGTCACCGG
>JAGUZN010000138.1 GCA_020060775.1 Armatimonadota bacterium | reverse complement strand
CGCGGGGTGTTGAAGTGCTTACTCTGCCGGCGCCCAACGGCTGCCTGGAACTGCCAGCGTTGATGCGGGAGCTGGGGGCGCGCGAGGTGGTGAGCCTGATGGTGGAGGCGGGCGGCAACTTCAGCGGCGCGCTGCTTGCCGCCGGATTGGTGCACAAATTACGCCTCTACCTGGCTCCCCTGCTCATCGGCGGGCAGCAGGCCGTGCCGGTGCTCGGCGATCCGGGGTGGGCTCATCTCGCCGACGCGCCGCGGCTGCATCGGATCAGTTACCGGCGGGTGGGCGAGGACCTGCGTATCGAGGGTTATCTCGCTGTGCCTGCGGAAGGCAACACCGCGAGCGAAGCCGTCAGTTGATAGACTAGCAGGCGCGGGTGTTCTATGTTACAATAGTTACGAGTAGGTAGCGTAACCCACTGCCGGCAACTCCCCCCGGAAATCCGGTCGAAACGGAGGATGACCCAATGCGGCATTTCCTGGCCGTCATCGGCTTGTGCCTTGCGTGCGTGACCCCCGTGCTCGCCTCGCGCCAGTATACCATCCATGACGCGCACTACGGTGCGACGGTTCCCATGGCAGCACAGCGCCCCAGCATGAACTGGGAGAAGCAGGCGATGCTCACCACCGTGAGCGTGAAAGCGCCCATCACCACGACCGGGCATCGGGCGCGCCGCGCCGCCTTTGCGCAGGCGCTCGCGCTGGCCAAAGAGGAGCTGTGCACGGCGATGGGCGACATGCGCTTGACCGGCTACGCCACCTTCACGCACATCGCCGCCGCCAAAATTCTGCCCAACAGCAAGGTTGATGCTTTCCTGTGCAATGCCGTGCCGGTGGCAGAATCCTGGGATTCCGCGACGCATACGTTGTTGCTGACCTGCGCGTTGCCGCTGTGCGGCCCGGGGTCGCCGAATGAGTTTGCGGCACGGGTGTTGACGTTTCACCAGCGTCTGCTGGAGACGAACCCCAATCCGGCCCCCCGCATCGAAGGCATGGTCTTGCAGGCCAGCCCGCCGGTGTCACAGCGCTGCAGTGCACCGTACTCCGGCCTCATCCTGGATTGTACGGGCATGAAGTATCTGCCGGCGCTGTTGCCCGCGCTGCTGACGAAAGACGGCGTTGAACTGTGGGGGACGCGGGATATCAACCCGTTGCTCGTGCAGGAACAGGGGTTAGTCAGCATCGTGCAGGGCAGTCTGCGCGAGGCCATGGCTTCTCCGCGCGTCGGCGTCTCCCCGCTCATCATGCGTCCGCTGGGCGTCAGCGGCCTGCTGCAGGGCGACCTGGTGTTGAGCGATGAGGATGCCGAGTTGTTGAAGGCACAGGATGCCGAGACGCATTTTCTCTCCACCCTGTCGGTGGTGGTGTTGATCGACTGAGACGAGGGTTCACTCATGCGCACATGGTTTTGTACGATCGGTCTCGTGATGCTGTGCTGCCTGGCCCTGCCGGCGTTGGCAGCGGAGAAGGCAGAGGACGCCCCCGCGCCGGCGGCCGTCGTCAAGCCGGTGTACCAGATTCGCACCGACCGTTCCGGTAGCCAGTTGAACTGGCTGACCGGCCAGTTGGAAGCGGTGGGGATCGGCTATGCCACCGAACGCGGGAAGATGGCGAAGCAGCAGGCGCGCGCCACGGCGCTGGCCATCATGCTGCAGGAGGCGCGGCGCGCCTTGCCCGGCATTCACATCGATGCCGCGACCACGCTGGCTGCCGTGATGGCAGGCAACGAGAGCGAACGCCTGCTGGATGCGGCGCTGGCGCAGATGGTGCCCATCGACGAACGCTGGGAACCCGCTCGTGGGCGATACACCGTGGTCGCCGTGCTGTCGCTGTTCGGCCAGGAGGGCATCACCTATCTGGGTTCGAAAGGGCTGGTTGCAGCAAAAGCGATTGAAGTGCCGATGGAGCAGGTGAACCTGTTGACGCCGGTCCCGCGCGGGCATACCCCGCAGAAGTTCTCCGCACCGTACAGCGGCGTTATCATCAATGCCGACCATGTGATGCTGACGCCCTGCCTGTTCCCGCGCGTGCTGCGTTTCGACGGCAAGGAAATCTGGGGCCCCTCCATGCTGAAACCGGCGGCCGCCGTGAGTGGCCCGGTGCGGTATTGCGCCAATCTGCAGACGGCGTTGAACGAGAAGCTGGCCGGCGACAGCCCGTTGATTATCGAGGCCATCGGCGTGGGCATGGGCAGCTATCCGGTGCTGAACGTGGACGACGTGCTGCTCACGCTGATGCAGCATAAGTATCATGCCCTGCTGGACCGCACGCCCATCATTGTGACACTCGGCCAGTCGGGGAGTGATTAGGGGTTGGTGGTGAGTGGTAGCGGTTCGTCACGTTGTGCCCTGCTGTCCAACCTCTTTCTTGCAAGTCCGCGTTTGGCGTTTCGCGTATCGGGGAGCGCATTCCCCTCTCCTGCCGCCTTGTCCTCCATAAGCCTTGGCGAAGAGGGAAGCGGGGGAGGGGGTCTACCTTCTCCTGCGGTCCCGGAGGGACCGGATGACTTTAGCCCGGCACGTCAGTGCCGGGAACCGGTCCAGGCATCTACCGGGAGTCCCAGCGGGACGGCCGATATTGTGGTCAGTCGTCCCGCTGGGACTCGGTGTTTTTCAACCGGCCGTTCCCGGCACTGACGTGCCGGGCTAAAGTCGGAGCATCCCTGCCGGGATGCATGGATACGGACGTGATGGCCTACTGTGCTACTCACCAAACGACGCGGGGCCGGCAACTGCCGGCCCCGTTGCGGTTTGGTGATGCGGCGAGTTACGCGTGGGCGGCTCGCGGGGCGGATTCCAGATGGCGTCCGCTGCGCCCGCTACGCTCGACAAACTGCAGGAACTCCTCCACCTCAGGACTGATTGCCACTTCCTGGCGCACCGCCTCCAGCGTGGCCGAGAGGTTGTGGTTCTCATGGAAGATCATGCGATAGGCCTGTTTGAGCGCGGCGCGCGCGTCCGAAGAGATGCCGGCACGGCGCAGGCCAATGACGTTCAGCCCATACAGGCGTGCGGGCGGCCCATCAACCATGACAAACGGCGGGATGTCGTGATGCACCTTGCAGTAACCGCCGACCATGACCAGCCGGCCGATGTGTACATTCTGATGCAGGCCGGACATGCCGCCGAGCACTACGCCATCATCGATGCGGCACCCGCCGCTCAAGCCCACGTAGTTGGCGGCGCACACGCGATTGCCGATCACGCAGTTATGCCCCAGGTGGCAGTAGGCCATGAACATGTTGTCATCGCCCACGACCGTGGCGTTGCCTTCGCCTACGGCCAGGTGCATGGTGACATATTCCCGGAGAATATTGCGATGGCCGACCCGCAGATACGAGATCATGCCCAGCTTGTACTTACGATCTTGCGGCGGCTGGCCGAGCACCGTGCCGGTATGAATGGTGCAATCTTCACCGATGGTCGTATACCCGGTGAGGTGGACGTGCGGCCCGATGGTGGTGCGCGTGCCGACCGTCACGTTGGCGTCAATGACGGTGTACGGCCCGACTATGACATCGGCGCCGAGTTCAGCCCGAGGGTCCACAATGGCGGTGGGATGAATATTCACGGGCTACGCTTCCTTTCCTGGGGGCGCTGACTGTGCCGGGTCCGGTACGAGCATGAAGGTGAACTGCCCCTCTGCCGCCACCTCGCCGTCCACGCGGCACGTCACGCGCACTTTGCCCGCGCGGCCACTGACCCGGAGGAGTTGTACTTCGGTGATTAATTGGTCGCCCGGCACGACTTTTCGCCGGAACTTCATCTCCTCGATCCCGGCGAACAGCGCCAGCTTTCCCTCGTTGCCGGTGGTGGCCAGCAACAGGATACCCCCAACCTGAGCCGCATGCTCGATAATGAGCACGCCGGGCATGATGGGGTTGTCGGGGAAATGGCCATTGAAGAACTCTTCGTTAATCGTGACGTTCTTCAAGCCGACGGCGCGGACGCCCGGATCCATTTCCAGGATGCGATCGACCAGCAGGAACGGGTAGCGATGCTGAAT
Organism: Armatimonadota bacterium; assembly: GCA_020060775.1. Classification (GTDB taxonomy): domain Bacteria; phylum Armatimonadota; class Hebobacteria; order CAIYQO01; family CAIYQO01; genus JAGUZN01. The sequence continues at coordinate 171 of JAGUZN010000138.1, read as the reverse complement.
CGTCGCCATGATCTGCAGTATATCCAATGACTCTTACCTCCGATAGCAGGCGTATCCGCCAAATGTCGTATCAAGCGCCCAAAGAGCGAGTGATGGCTTACTTTTTCTACACGTTCGCGCCGGCGGGATTACGCTGACCGCAACGCACGCGCCAACGCCAGATGCGTCAGG
>JAGUZN010000176.1 GCA_020060775.1 Armatimonadota bacterium | reverse complement strand
GTCACCGCCTGATGAGAGCCGAGGATGGGGGTGGCCACGCCGTTCGCCCGCTGCAGGTGCTCCTGCAATCCCTCGTCGGTGAGCACGTCGCGCAGCCCATAACCTGCCAGCCGGTCTCGCACGCGCGCGGGACGGTTCGTGCCGCGCCGATAGACGTCGGGCACCACGGTGAGATAGACAATGCCGTCCTCCTGCCCGACGGTGATCGTCTCATATGTGATAATCACCGGCATGCCCACCCATACATTGGCGAAGAGTTCGCGGATGTGCGGGGGAAAGAGACGGATGCACCCGTGGGAGGCGGTGCGCCCGATGGTGTAGGGATTGTTGGTGCCGTGCAGGCCATAGCCGTCGCGGCTGAGGCCGATCCAGCGATCGCCCAGCGGGTTCTCCGGTCCCGGGGGCACTACGCCGCCGCCCGCCCAACTCGGCCGGTGCCAGGCGGGGTCCTCCACCTTATTCACTACACGCAGTTCGCCCAAGGGGGTGTTCCAGCGCGAGGTGATCTGTCCGATAGTTACGGGGTACCAGGCGGCGACTTCGCCTTCCGACCAGCGGTACACCATCAGTTCCGGCAGATTCACCACCAGCCCGGTGGCGGTGAGACCGGGCACATTGTGCCGCCCGGGCACACGCACCGCCTGCCCCTGGCTGAAGCCCTGCGGGTTCGCCCGTCGCAGGTGCAGAATCCCCACATGCTCGCGGATGCCGAGTTCCACCCAGCTTTCATACACGCCGAAGTTGACGGTAGTCACCTCGCCCACGCTCACTGGCAACTGCTGCAGCCGTTCCCCCAGCGCCGGCTGCGCTTTGCCCGGCGTCGGCAGCAACACGAGCAACAGGCATAGCCCGATCAGCAGGCTCATCACGCGCATCACTTTATCCCCCGTATTCAACGATGTACCCGCCGTGCAACGCACCTGTGTGGACCGCGTGGAGCGGCGGACGGACAATGGTGAGCGGACGGTGGATAAAGGATAAGGGATTAGTGTGGTGGGTCGTGATTGGTGATATGCGCCAGTACCTTTCTTCGTGAAACCGCCGGGAGCAGCCATGGACGCTTGGCTGATGGGGACCGGCTGGAAGCCGGCGCTCCGACCAATGGGTGCCCCGGCCGGAACCTCACTCCCATCTGCTTTCTTCTGCGGGGATGACGGCGCGGCGGGGGTATGGTATGCTGAAGTATCCCACGCATCGAGGTAGCAATCATGGCCTTTACGCGTATCAACGGACGCCCGGTAGGCGCGCTGCGGCTCTTCACCCTCTCCACCTGCGGCTGGTGCCGCAAGACGAAGGGGTTGTTGAATGAGCTGGGGGTGGCCTACGAATACGTGGATGTCGACCTGCTGGATGCCGAGGCGGCGCAGACGCTGCGCGAGGAGGTGCGCCAGTGGAATCCCAATTGCTCGTTCCCCACGCTGGTGGTGAATGATACGGAATGCGTGGTCGGCTTTCAGGAAGGGAAACTGCGCGCGCTGACGGAGGTTCAAGATGCTTGAGACTGAACTTCACGAACGCATGCAGGCATTGGTCGACCGTGTGCAGCGCGAGGCAGACGCGTCCGGCTATTTCCTGAACCCTGACCGCGAATTCACCACCATGTTGCTGGAGGGGTACCTGATCAACGAGCAGCGCTACGGCTATCCCGCCTGTCCGTGCCGGCTGGCGGCCGGCGACCGCGACCGCGACCGCGACCTCATCTGCCCGTGTGATTACCGCGATGCCGACCTCGACGAGTACGGCATGTGCTACTGCGCGCTGTATGTATCCGAGACCATTGCCCGCGGCGAGGGCGAGGCCGCGCCCATTCCCGACCGCCGGCCACCCGGAGGCCCGGACGCCGAGCATACGCTCGAACCGGTGACGCTGGCCGGCCTGCCCTTCCCGATCTGGCGGTGCAACGTCTGCGGCTATCTCTGCGCCCGGACACATCCCCCGGCGAAATGCCCCATCTGCCATGTCACTATCGACCGCTTCTCGCGATTTGTCTGATGCATAGGTGTGGCGGGTTGTCACGTTGCCCCGTGCTCTCAGACCTTGTGCGGACTGCACCGTGGTGTTCCCGCACGATTACCCTATGCGCTCCATTTCTGCGAGTCCCTGTTCATAATGTCATGAGACTTGACAGCTAGCAGCCGCCATCCCTGCGGGATAGGGGAGGGAATGTGTGTTGCTCCCCCGAGTGCCTCGCCTGTGCACTTCCTCCGACATCCGCACATCCCGGCCGGCGTTGTCCTGAGTTGCGGGCCACCGCCGTGACGCGTTGCGCGACAATAGCCTCAGGAGGAGCGAGTGATGCGATGTCGATGGCTAATGGGTTGGATCGGCGCGCTCGGGCTGCTGCTGGCAGCGGGCTGCAGCGGTGGGAGCGATGGGGGGACCACGCTGACCGGTCCGGTGTACCAGGCGAGCCGCGCCTTTGCGCTGGCCGGGGGCGATAGCTGGCAATTCCGCTACGCCCATTCGTCGGCGCCAGGCGAATCGGTGACCCAGCAGGTGACGGTGACCGCTGATGTGAGCTTCAACGACACGCTGTGCTACCGCGTGCGCGAGGAGATGACGCTGGACGGCGGCGACCGCACGAAAGATTATTTCTTCACCGTGACGGTGACCGGGGTGCTGCAGCATGGCGTGGTGGAGGCGACGAACGGAGAAGTGACCAACAACACGATCTATGAACCCGCGCACCTCTTCCTGCCCACCGGCTTCCAGGTGGGACAGGCGTGGAGTTACGGCGACAATGGCGCGCGCTACCGGCGCACGGTGGAGGGGGTGGAAACGGTGAGCGTGCCCGCCGGCACGTACGACGAGGCGGTAAAAGTATCCGAAGTGGATACCACCATCCCGGAGGAAACGGAAACGTACTGGTTCGTCGAGGACGTGGGCGTGGTAAAGATCATAGAAACCGACCTCGACCCGGACACCGGCGTAGTGTACACCAGCGTGCGCGAACGGCTGTAGGCGGTTGCAGATTGCAGGTTGCAGATGGGGGTGGGGGTTGGCGGCACGGTATGGTAGCGTCCCCCCCGTCCGTGCGCACACGGCCACCGGTTCCTCCAGTGCCGGAGGCTTGTCATGGCCTGCGCGCGCATCACTGTTGTGCGCATCCCCATACTTCATCATCACGCGAGCAGGGGCGCACGGGGTACCTGGCGAAGAACTAAGCCATGCGCATCTCCCCAGGGACCAGGTTCATCGGCACGATTACCGTGCCGGGCGATAAGTCGATCTCCCACCGTGCGCTGCTGTTTGGCGCACTGGCGGAGGGCGAGACGACCATTTGCGGCTTCCTCGATTCGGAAGACACCCGCGCCACCGCCGCCTGTCTGCGCGCCATGGGTGTGATGATTGATACGGGCGAGACGGTGCGCGTGCAGGGCGTGGGGCTGCATGGGCTGCACGCCCCGGCTTCCGTGCTCGATACCGGCAATTCCGGCACCACCACCCGGCTGCTCATGGGCATCCTGGCCGGCCAATCCTTTTCCGCCACGCTCGCCGGCGATGCCTCCCTGAATACGCGGCCGATGGACCGTGTGGCTATCCCGCTGCGCCGCATGGGCGCGGAGGTGGTGGGACAGGGTGCGCGCTGCACGCCGCCGGTCACCGTGCATGGCGGCGCGCTGCAGGGCATCGCGTACGACTCGCCCGTCGCCAGCGCACAGGTCAAATCGGCGGTGTTGCTGGCCGGGCTCTATGCCGAGGGCGTTACCAGCGTCACCGAGCCGGAGAAGTCGCGCGACCATACCGAGCGGATGTTGCGTGGGTTCGGTGTCGATGTGCAGGAGAATGGTGTGACGGTTAGCCTGCAGGGTGGGCAATCGCTCATCAGTCAGGCGATCACCGTGCCCGGCGATATCTCCTCCGCCGCCTTCTTCCTGGTAGCCGGCGCCATCGTGCCTGGCGCCAAAGTCACCGTCTGCAACGTGGGGGTGAACCCCACGCGCAGCGGCATCCTCGACGTGCTGGAGGCGATGGGGGCCGACCTGCTACTGCATCACGAGCGCATTACCGGTGGCGAACCGGTCGCCGATATCACCGTGCGCGCCCGCCCGTTGCGGGGCACGACCATTGGCGGGGCGTTGATTCCCCGCCTCATCGATGAACTGCCCGTGCTCGCGGTGGCCGCCGCCCTCGCCGAGGGCGACACCGTCATCCGCGATGCGCGAGAATTGCGCGTGAAGGAATCCGATCGTATTGCCGTCATGAGCCGCGTGCTGCGCGACATGGGCGTCGAGGTCGAGGAGCGGGATGACGGCATGACGGTGCGGGGCGGGATGTCCCTGCACAACGCCGACGTGGACAGCGTCGGCGATCACCGCATTGCCATGAGCGCCGCCATGGCCGCCCTCGCCGGTGGCGTTGAAGTGCGCATTCATGGCGCTGCCGCCATTGCCACCAGTTTCCCCAGTTTCCCCCTTTTATTACAGCAACTCGGTGCGAATGTGGAATAACAGGCAGGAAATCCGTTTACCGTTCAGCTGGTGACGGCTCAGTTCTTGTGCCACCGATCATACATGAGTAACGCCATAGAGTTTCAGATGCAAATCGACCGGGCACACTTTTCCTGCGCATGGTTTGCTGAACATTCAAGCGCTTGATGATTGAACGACAGTGATTGAGAGCCAGCATACCCACCCACACGAGGCCGTCTTTCCGACGGAGATGCTCGTAGCCGACGAAGAAACGCGTGCGGCGGCGGTGGTTGTCGACGCCTTCGTCAAGGCGATCAAGGCTTTCCGGTACTACCCGGCCGATTATCCCCTGCTCAAAGAGTTCTACAGCAGCTTCGCCCGCCAGTTGGACGCTTTTCTGCGCCAGTACAGCGCCCTCATCCTCGACGTCACCGAGTCGGCGTTCGCGGTGAGCGGCCACCCCGTGCACCAGACCGAGGATTTGAAGTCAAGCATCCCCTTTGTCTTTTTCCGCGACGGCATCCGCGTGCTCCGCTTCCTCGACGGTGTGCAGGAATGGGAGTTGATGGCGCTCATTGACAGTATCAACCAGAGCGATACCGCCGGGCAGTTGGAAGACGACCTGGTGACATTATTGTGGGAAAAGGAATTGTTGCACATCGACTACCAGGCGGTGGACGACTTCCTGGAAGAAACACCGTTGATGATTCCCGATACGGTGGAACAGTTCCGCGAGAAACTATCGGCGCATGCCATGGCTCAATCTGATGAGGCCGCCGTCCTGCGGGACATGCTGGAGGGGGGCGCCCAGGATGGCGGTGGGAGAGCCTTGCCGGCGCAGCCCTTCTCCCTGTTGATTCATCGGCAGTTGCTGCACATGGAGCCGGAGGAGTTGCAGGCGTTGCAGCAGGAGGTGCATCGAGAAACATCGCCGTCCGTCCTCGATACGTACGCCGACTTCCTGTTCGATATGCTCTCGCTGGTTGAGGACCACCAACTGTACCAAACGTTGGTCGATGCGATTCAGGAAATCCTGGACCATCACCTTGCCGAGCGGCGTTTGGCTGAGGCCACGCATCTGCTCGCGCGGGCGCGGAAAATGCTCAACGCCCCGACGATGGTCGGGTGGAAAGCCGCCATCCTGCAGCCATTGCGCGAAGGGCTGGGCCAGCCCCGGCGCATCGAGCGCATCGGGCATATTCTGTATGAGTGCGCCGGCGAAGGGTTGGAGGAGGCGCGCGAGCTATTGGCGTTCCTCCCACGCCAGGGCATTCCGCCGCTCATCCGCCTGATGCGCGACATCCAGCATCTGGAGACCCGCGCCCTGCTGCGCGATATCGTCAGCGGGGTGGCGCGCGAGAATCTCGACCAACTGGCGGCATTCCTCACCGATCAGAACAGCGAATTCGTCATCATGCTGGTAGGCATCATCGGCGAAATCGCCGACGAACTCGCCCTGCCCTACCTGTTGCGCGCCTTCCAGCACCGCGACGCGCGCGTGCGACGCCTGGTAGCCAGGTCAGTGTCGCGCATCGATGGACCGCAGGCGGAAGGGTTATTGATCCATGCCGTCCATGATGCTGATGAAGGCGTGCGCCGTCTGGCGGCGCTGTACCTGGGCCAGCGCAATTCGCCGAATGCGCTGGGCACGTTGATGAATGTGGTGCGGGCACGCGAGTTCTCACAGCGCTCGCCCGAGGAGATTTCCGCCTTCCTCGATGCCATTGCGATGACCGCCCGGCCGGGCGTGGTCGACCTGCTGCAGGAACTGTTGCACCGCCAGAGTCTGCTCGGCCGCCGCCGCACGGATACGGTGCGGCAATGCGCCGCCTTTGCGCTGGTCACACTCGGTACGCCGAAAGCGTTCGCCGTGCTGCAGGAGGGGGCTGCCTCCGCGGTCCCCGCGATACGGCAGGCCTGTGAAGCGGCATTGGCGCGCATGCCGTCGACGACGATGTCATCGGGCGCGGACGCCTGAACCCATTGGCAACAGGATGGCCTGATGCATGGAATAACAGAGTAGTATGCAGGTTCCCATGGACAATCTGGCGCAGGCCTTGCTGGCAACCACCGATGATGTGTTGGAGAAACGCAACCAGCCCAAACATCGGGGGGAGGCCCTCGTCATTGCCCTCTACCGCACCTTTAAAGCCGCTTCCTTCTACGACCGACGTAACCCCTCGTTCCAGCACCTCGTCTACGATGCCCTGTCGGCGATCACCAGAATTTTGGATGAAGCCGGGCAGTTGGAGACGAAGCTCATACGCGATGCCTACTTCTGCAACAATACGCTCGTCCGCGTCACCGCCATGGCCTATGGCGGGTACAAAGGCTGGATGCAGGAACTCGCGTTGCGGCGCATCGGCTCGTTGCGCTTCCATCATGGGGTGACGGCGGCGGATGTGATGGAATTCATCTTCCTGCTGCATGAGTTGGAGGCGGATGACGAAGGGAATCCGCTGCTGCTCAACGAGCGCTTGATCGATGCCGGCGTCACCACCATTGACGTGGGGCCGCTCATTGTCGCCGACGAAGAAGCGGCGCATGGGGACGTCTGCGAGACGGATCCGGTCTACCGCGAGGCGAAGGGGGTCTATTTCTCTACCATCGGCATCATCAAAGAGGTGCTGGCCGATAGCCGTGAGCGGCCGTTGCAACTGCGCAAAGCCAAGCGCTTGATGCTCAACGCCGTCGACCTGGTGGTGCGCGACGAGTCGGCGCTGCTCGGGCTCACGAATATCAAGAGCTATGACGATTACACGTTCAACCACTCGGTGAACGTAGCCATCTATGCCATTGCGCTGGGCAACCGCATCGGCTTGCCGAAAAAATTCCTGAACTACCTGGGCATTGCCGGACTTTTCCATGACCTCGGCAAGACGGATATCTCGCTCGATATCCTGCACAAGCCCGGGCCGTTGACATCGGAAGAGTGGCGGGTCGTGCGCGATCATCCCCTGCGCGGGGCCGAGACGATCCTGCGCCTCAAAGGCTGGGGACCGCTGTCCGCCCGCTTGATCACCGCCGCGTTCGAGCATCATCTGAAATACGATTGCAGCGGTTACCCGGGGCTGGAGCAGAAGCGCAAAGCCTCACTGTTCAGCCGCATCATTACCATCGCCGACTGCTACGACGCCCTCGGTCGCCCGCGCGTCTATCGCCAGACACCCTACGTGACGGAAAAGATCCTGGCGATGATGCTGCAGGAGAGCGGCCGGCAGTTCGACCCCACGCTGGTGAAGATTTTCATCAACATGGTTGGCGTGTATCCGCTGGGCACGCTGGTATTATTGAACACTAATGAGATCGGCGTGGTGATGCGCACACCCCGCAGCGATGAACTGGTTGACCGCCCGGAGGTGTTGCTGCTGGAGCGCACGGCGGATAGCTACCGCAAGGGCGGCATGATCGACCTGGCCGAGCGTGACGAGTCCGGCGCGTTCCCCCGCCATATCGTCGAAACGCTCAACCCCAACAACTACAACCTGCGCATCGAAGAGTTCTTCATCTGACGGCGGAGTGTAGCAGGTGGCCATGTTACCCCGTACTCTCCTGCCGGTCCTTCATCAGTCCGCGTTTGGCGTCTCGCATTTCGAGAGGTGTATTCCCCTCCCCTGCCGTAGCGGGGGAGGGTCAGGGTGGGGGTCTGCCTTTTGTATGATTCCCTGATCCTTTACATTTAGACCGGGATGATCCTTTACACTGTTCCCTATTACTATACCAGAGATCGCATGCCTTGGGTGGCAGCAGG
>JAGUZN010000032.1 GCA_020060775.1 Armatimonadota bacterium | reverse complement strand
ATCCCCGACGATGAGCCGCTGCCGTGGGCGCATATCGGCCACACCCGCTGCGTGCTGACCGGCGATGGTCAGCCCGAGGCGGACGGTGTACAATGAGGACTGTGAGCATTCGCTGATCAGGAGCGGTATCGATGGAAGTGACGGAATTCACCTTGTGGATCGCCCGCCTGGGCGTCCTCGCATTGATGGCCGTGTTTGTCCTCGCATTAGTGGTGGCGCTGTTGGCGGACGTGCGCGCCGCAGGACAGCCGGGGAAGCCAACACCGGTGGCGCCGGCACGCGATGGTATACGGCTGTTAGCCGTTGTCGCCGGCACCGTGCCGCCGGGGGGCAGCGAATATCGCTTGCATGGCCCGTTAACCATCGGGCGAGCGCCTTCCTGTGACATCACCATTCCCAATCACTTTGTGTCCTCGCAACATGCGCGCATCTTCCCCGTGCATGGGCACTGGTATGTGGAAGACACCGGCAGCACGAACGGCACATTGATGAACGGCACGCCACTCACCGAGCCGCATCTGTTATCGCCCGGCGATCGACTGTGCGTGGGCGACACCGAGTTCGAGGCACGGTAGTGCTATCGTCGTTCAGGCTGCCGCCTCTTCGAAGGCCAGGGCGTTCACCGGACACCGGTCGATGCAGCGCGCACATTTCACACAGTCCCGCTTGACAGCATCACTATCGCGGTGTGGTGAAAGCCGCATCGCGCAGACTTTCTCGCAGGCCCGGCAATCGCGACAGTTCTCGACCACGCGCAGCGGACGGCGGTCACGCGCCACCCAGTGTGCCAGCGTGCCAGCCGGACAGACGGTGCACCAGGCACGGGCCCCAAACACCCAGGCCAACCCGATGCCGACCAGGGTGGTGACGCCTAATAGCAGGACGAAGACGCGAGCCATGGCCAGCGGATCGGGCCAGGCGATCGTCAACTGCGCTGTCATCAGCCCCATGAGCAGGATGAGCACCCCTGTACGAAACGCCCGGCCGCGCATCCAGGCGGGGGGCGTGTGTCGCTTGGGCATACTACCCAGTATGTAATCGAAGAACGCGCCGCGCGGGCAATACCACCCACACCACTTGCGGCCGTGGAAGGCGGCAATGGTGATGGGAGCCAGCATGCAGACCGGCACCCACCATCCGAGCTGGGGGATGAACCATCCACCGATCGCCACGATCGGCAATATCCACCAGAGTGCCGCTGCCCACTGCAGTCGTCGGTTGTACAGTGTGCCGGTTTGCTGTTTCATGCGTTTCACCCCGTAGCCTCTATTTTTGCCCGAATGAGTTGCGAGCGGAGTGCTCGCACCAGATCTCCCCAAGCAATATTAATATAATAGATATATAACTATACGTCAATATAATCGATGCATTCCATGTGCTTTTCCAGGTGGATATCAAGCGTGAACTATGTGCTGGTCTATCTGCGTGAGATTGACAGTGGGAGCTTGATGAGGTATTGTTAAGTGGGAGACTGTATTATGCGATTGGATGAGGCCCGACGGATTGAAGGGCAGTGTTTATGTCCAGTGTTTGCGCGCTCACCCTTGTTCATTGCGCGGGGTGAGGGGATGTATGTGTGGGATGATCAGGGACGGCGTTATCTGGATTTTTGCAGTGGCGGCCGTGCGGTGAATGCGTTGGGTCACTGCCATCCTCGGGTGGTCGCCGCCGTCAAGCACCAGGCCGAATTACTGTTGCACACATCGAATGATTACTATACCGAACCGCAATTGCGGCTGGCGGAATTATTAACTCGTCTCGTGCCGGGGACGCGTGCATTTTTCTGTAATAGCGGCGCAGAGGCGAATGAAGCCGCGATGAAGCTGGCGCGGAAATACGCCAAGCGCCAGTCGGCGGACCGTGTGGAATTTGTCACCGCCCGCCATTCGTTCCATGGCCGCACGATGGCGACGGTGACGGCGACGGGCCAGCCGAAGTACCAGCAGGACTTCACGCCGTTGTTGCCGGGAGTTCGCTATGTCGAGTTTAACGACATTGCGGCGCTGGAGGCGGCGATCACCGAGCACACTTGCGCGGTGATGTTGGAGCCGGTGCAGGGCGAGAGTGGGGTATATCCGGCAACCCCTGAATACCTGCAGGCGGCACGCCGTATGTGCGACGAGCGTGGGGTATTACTCATTCTCGATGAAGTGCAAACGGGGTTCGGACGCACGGGGAAGCTGTTCGCCTACGAGCACTACGGCATTACGCCGGACATCCTGACGTTATCCAAAGCGTTGGGGGGCGGCGTGCCGATCGGCGCGATGCTTGCGCGCGAAGCGGTGGCCACGGCATTCGTGCCGGGGGATCATGGCAGTACTTTCGGCGGCACGGCGCTGGCAGCTGCGGCCGCTCTGGCGGCGGTGTCCGCCTTACTTGATGAAGGATTGGCGGATCGTGCGGCGTCGACCGGGGAGTATTTGGCCGCACGGTTATCCGCGTTACAACAGCAGCACGAGCTGATCACGGATTTTCGTGTCATCGGTTGTATGGCGGCGGTGGACCTTGCTGCGCCGATCGCCGCAGAGGTGAAGACGTACGCTCAGGAACATGGTGTGTTGTTTATCACTGTCGGGGACCGCATGCTGAGGCTGCTGCCCGCGCTCATCTGCACCCCGGCCCAGGTCGACGAAACGATCTGGGTTATAGAGCAGGCGCTTGATGCGGTTGCTGTGACTGCTGCCCACTCATAACGAAGTTCGTTCATTTTTTATCTTTATCGGCAGCAATCGACAGCTTTGAGCCCGCGCAGGGTTGCCTGATTGATGGTGTCTTGTTTCATAGGTGGTTTTTATGGCGAATTATCAAGCACCTGGCCGAGAGCAACCAGGGCTGCCCGGTGGGCAATCCGCCCCCGAACCAGCCATCATAACGCGCACGAACGATCCATTACAGCTCCTTGCGAACATCCTCGATGTTGCCGGGTCGCTGGCGGCGCAGTGGGGGGAAGAGACGCATCTGCATCTCCGCGTTGCCGCCCTATGGTCTCGGATTGGCCGGCGCACGAAAGCCGAATCCTACCTCACATTCATCTCCGATCAAATTATCAGGGATGCCTACAATCTGGGCGATGCCGGCAATGCCTATCGCCTGGACTGCATCCGGTTTTTCTACGCCCTCATCGGCGCGACGGATGGCGCAGAACGGCTGCAGGACAGCATCGAGCGCAGCCGTCCCGGTGGGAAGGTCACCTCCTGGCTCCGTTCCAAAGGTCTGGCGAAGTATGTGCCGGGCGTCGATGAATCGACCTCGTTGTTGACCACAGATGAGGAACAGGAGATTCGCGAAATTTTGACCCCCAAGCGGACCTGGCTGGAAGAAGTGAATTTGACCGGCGTGCCGGGGGATTGCCGTCCCGTCCTTGCCCATCAAATTCGGGCAATTCGCGAGTATGATGAGCCGGCGGTCATCGAGCAACAGTTGTTCCACTTGTTTGACCAATGCCGCAGTTGGCACGAGCGACAATCCGACACCCCGATCTGGGTGCATGACTTAGACGATATTGGCCCGCGCGCGATGTTCCTGGCGGTCATTGCCCGGCGTCCGAATGTGATCACCACCTACATCGAACGCTGTATCGATGCATTGAACGAACGCCCGCTGGCTCTGCTGCCGAATGTGAGCACGGCGATCGGCGGTCTGGTGCATATGGCGCGTGATGCGCGTCGTGATGATCTGCTGCAGCGTGCACTGGAGTTCCTCACCCGGTTGCCCGAGCACGAGCGCTGCATCTCGGCATTGACGCTGGTGCAAGTGCTGGTCGAGCGGCCTTCGGTGGGCAGCAAACTCATTTAATTCCCGGTGTTGTGCTGCATCATTCCCCCTGTTGGCGTCACTGCTCCCCTGCAGTTGCGTTCGCGCCGTGTTTCTTGTACGATCCCATAGGAGAAGTTCTGGAGGAATGGGATCACCATGTGGACGCAGCAAGACATCATGCAGCGCATCCTCGAAATGCACCGCGAACTGGCCGAGGTGAATGACCTCGATATTCTGCTCGAACGCATCCTGACCCGCGCCCGGCAATTTGTCCAGGCGGATGCCGGCTCCATTTATCTGCGTGATGGCGACACCTTGCAGTTCAGCTATACGCAGAACAATACGCTCAGCCGGCGGCTGCCTCCCGGAAAGAAGCTGATCTACCAGACGTTCCACGTGCCGATCAATCATGCCTCCATCGCCGGCTATGTGGCGCATACCGGCGATATGCTGAATATCCCCGATGTCTATGCCCTTGATCCTACGCTGCCGTATAGCTTTGGTCGCGAGTTCGACCGCCTTTCCCAATATCACACGCAGAGCATGCTCACGGCGCCGCTGAAGACCAGCCAGGGCACCATAGTCGGTGTGTTGCAGATCATCAATGCTACCGATGCCGATGGAACGATCATACCGTTTTCGCAGGAAGCCGAGACCATCGTCAGCCTGTTTGCGAGCATGGCGGCCATTGCGCTGGAGCGCGCGCAGATGACTCGTGCGCTCATTCTGCGCATGATCAGTATGGCAGAACTGCGCGACCCGAAAGAAACGGGAGCGCATGTGAATCGGGTCGGGGCCTATGCGCTGGAGATTTACGAACAGTGGGCGATGGCGCACGGCGTGAGTGAGGCGGAGATCGATCATAATCGCGATATCCTGCGCATGGCCGCTATGCTGCACGATGTGGGCAAAGTGTCGATTTCCGACATGATTTTGAAGAAACCCGGCAAACTGACGCCCGAAGAATTCAACACGATGAAATCGCACACCTTCACCGGGGCACAGCTCTTTGCGAGCGCGCACTCCGAGCTTGACCGGGCAGCCGCCGAGGTGGCGCTGAACCACCATGAGAATTGGATCGGCACCGGGTACCCGGGGTACTGCGATATCGCCACAGGCGCACCGTTGCCGGGGATGGCGGATGAGCAGGGGCGGGCGCGCGGCAAACGCGGTGAGGAGATTCCCCTGTTCGGCCGCATCGTGGCGTTAGCTGATGTGTACGACGCCCTGTGCTCCAAGCGGGTGTACAAGGACGCCATGGCGGAGGACGAGGTGCTCGAGATCATTCGGCAGGAGACCGGCACGAAGTTCGACCCCGATATTGTGGCGGCCTTTTACGAGTGCCTGGATGTGCTGCACGCCATTCGCGAACGCTACAAAGACCCGGAGCATGAGTCTGTGGCCGTGTAGTGCCCCGGATTACAGGTAGTTCCGCTTCCACAGGTTGGCCGGGTCCGCGGTTAGTGCATCAATCGTGTTGCGGCGCACCGTGCCGTCGTCAGCATAGGGCTGCGGAATCAGTACCGGCAACACGGTGCGGCACCGGCGCCGGGAGAAGGACCAATCGAGCAGTTGGCGGCGCAGCTCCTCCACCACCGTATGATACGCGGGGTCGAAGTAGCGATTCGTCCGCTCCCAGGGATCGTCCTGGTAGTCGAACAACTCCCCGAACTCCGCGCCGTCATTCATCGTGGCCGGATAGTGAACCAGCGTGTAGCGCGACGTATGTACGGCATGCGCGAGCGGGGCTTCGGTGACGGCGATTTCGCGCACGGCTTCGACTTCGCCGTGCAGCAACGCAGTCAGGTCGCAGCCATCGCTCCAGTTGGGTGCGGGCAGGCCGGCCAGCGCGGCCAATGTCGGCAGCAGGTCGACCGTTTCCGTCAGGCCTTCACAGAGTGCGCCCTGCGGCAAATGCCCCGGCCACGACCAGATCATCGGGATGCGCGTGACGGCGCGCGAGCCGATGCCGGGCGCTTTTTCCAACAGGCCGTGCTCTCCGGCGAACTCGCCGTGATCCGAGCAATAGACCACGATGGTGTTCTCACGCAGTCCGAGTTCCTCGAGGCGCGCAAGCACGCGTCCCACCGCATCATCCACCTGGCTGATACACCCGTAATACCCGCGCAGCACGCGTTTACGCGCGCGCGCGTAGTCCCGCGGTTCGAAGAGCGCCCAGGGCGCCGGGTCGCCGAGTTGTGCGGCCTTTTGCGCGCGCATGGTCGGGTGGCGGTCGTCCAGTGAGTCATCGGCGGAGGGCGGCAGTTCCAACGTATTTTCGTCGTAGAGATCCCAGAAGCGTTGCGCCGGCGTATAGACTTCATGCGGGCGAGGGGCGCTCATGCAGCAGCAGAAGGGGCGTCCGGCACGGTGCGCCTGCTCCACCATGGCGATCGTCTCTGCCGCCGCCCATGCTTCGATCGTGTCGTGCTCACCCAGTTGCGAGGGACGGGCATCCAGGCCCTGGGCGGCGCACCGGCCGTGGATGGCGCGCCATTCGGGCAGAAAATCATCATCGCGCAAGTGCAGGAGTCCGCGCGATTCCAGGTAGGCGGCGTAATCATCCGGCGGCAACTCGGGCCAGCAAGATGGATCGTCGTTGGAGATATCGGTAAAGTTTTGCGCCGGCTGGTACTCGTGACCATAGCCATCGCGCAACACATCGCAGCCCGGCGACAGCCAGCCGGCCGGCGTGTGAATTTTCCCGGCGATGCCGGTGAGGTAGCCGTGTGCACGGAAATAGCTGAACAGCGTCGGCAACTGATGCGGCGGTTGTCCTTCCAGCCCGGCATACCCGTGATTGAGGATGTACTGCCCGCTGAAGTAGCAGACGCGGCTGGGGGTGCAGATTGGACTTTGAGTGAAGGCGTGCGTGCAGCGGACGCCGTCAGCGGCCAGACGGTCAAGCACAGGGGTGTGGATCTGGGGGTGACCCGCGCAACCCATGACCCGGGCGTTATGCTGATCGCTCATCAGGACGAGGACATTCGGGGGCGCTGTCATCGGTATTCCT
>JAGUZN010000184.1 GCA_020060775.1 Armatimonadota bacterium | reverse complement strand
TGAGCCGACCGCCTACCTGGTGGGGCCGGCGGATGATCTCACCCCGCCGGAATACGCGGCGTTGAGCCGCGAGATTTTCGGCGACACGCT
The DNA here is from genome assembly GCA_020060775.1 of Armatimonadota bacterium. Lineage (GTDB taxonomy): Bacteria > Armatimonadota > Hebobacteria > CAIYQO01 > CAIYQO01 > JAGUZN01. The sequence continues at coordinate 12,142 of JAGUZN010000184.1, read as the reverse complement.
GCCGGGCGGATGGACGGAGGCGGCGCAGGCGCAGACCGACCGCTTCATTGCCGCGGCGATCAAGTTGCGGGCGCCGAAGATCGTGGGCACCGATCAGACCCGCGCGACGCCGCCTGTCTCACTGCGCCTGATGGGGCAGCGCTTCACCGCCGACAGCGATATGCTGCAGCAGCTCGTGCAGCCGCACGTGCCCAATCGCACCATGCCGAGCGGCCTGGATGTGATGGCGGTGCTCGGTTCGGCGTATGCCGAGGAACTGCTGCAGGAACGCGGGACGTTGGATAACGCGCAGTACCGCGAACAACTGGACAAGCTGCGCGCAACCTATGCCGACCGCTTTGACGAGCGGGCGTGGGAACGCACCGCATACGATGCCTGGCTGACGGCGATCAAATCGCTGGTGAGCGATCCGGCGTTGACCGGCGAGGTTGCCGGACGGACGATGCCCGCGTGGTGGCAGGATACCGCGTGGCAGGCGAAGCAGCTCAATGCCGGGCTGGGCAGTTGGGCCGAGTTGCGTCACGATACGATCCTGTACGTGAAGCAGAGCTACAGCGTGCGCTCGTCCGCCCCGCACCAGGGAGCGGAGCCGGTGGTGTATGTTGAGCCGGTGCCCGAGGTGTACGGCCACATCATCCGGCTGGTGTCCGCGGTGCGCGAGAACCTGACCGCGCGCGGCATGTTCCCCGAGGAGATGGCGCCGAATTACGACGAGTTCACCCGCCTGCTGCGCGCGGCGTTGCTGGTGAGCACGCAGCAAACGCTGCCGCCGGGCGATGCGGGCGAACAGTATGAGAAACCCACCGCCGATGACCTGCGCCGGTTGCGCAACATCGCGTCCTCGCTGAAGATGGTGGAGACGCTGCCGCCGGCGTTGCGCGAGGCACTGGCGGGTAAGGCGGACGCGCGCATGGCGTTGATCGCCGATGTACACACCGACCCCATGTCCGGCCAGGTGCTGGAGGTCGGCGTCGGCCGGGTGGCGGCGGTCGTGGTCCCCGTGCCGGGCACGGAGGTGCAGGCGTACGGCCCCATTTTCACCTACTACGAGTTTCCGCACCCGATGGGCGATCGCCTGACCGATGAAGCCTGGCAAGAGATGCTCACCCGGGGACAGGCGCCGGCGATGTTCATTCTGCAGCGGTTCCTGCGTTAGTTGGTCGTTGTCGTGGGTTGTTACGTGGTACTGTGCTCTCCGACCTTGTGCTGGCTGAGTCCGCGTATGGCGTTTCGCGTTTGGCGTCTTGGATAGCGGATTCTCCTCGTTGGAGTGGAGAGTGGCATCACTGCGGGATGCATGACAAAGGAAGACCCCCCTCCTGACCTCCCCCCGTGTCGCTATCGCTCACAGGGGGAGGGAATAGCTTGCTGCAAGGTCGAGGCCAGCACTGTGTGGTCGGGCGCGCATGCCAGGGCGGGAGTGCCGGCGCGGTACGGCCATTCGACTGTGCTCATGACGCCCTACGGACGGACCCATGCTGCCGCTCACAGGGGGAGTGAATGATTGCAGCACTGCCGGGCGACATTCGTTGCACAGCGCACACACTCGATAACTTCGCCAGGCAAGATACTACGTGACAACCCACGACAGGTGGTCTTCACGCCATCGCCGGCCATCTCGTGATGTGAGACGGCCGGCGTGTTTGTTCCGCAGGGTGTTATGCCTCGAAGGCGATTGGCGGTTGGACGTCACGGACAATGCAGTCGTTGGCGTAGGTGCGCTGGGGCAGGAGGATGAGGGTGTTGACGGTGGCGCCGGGCGCGGTGGCGAAGGGTGCATGGTGCCAGGCGCCGGGCTTGAGCACGACGACGGTCCCTTTGGGCACGCGGAAGATCTCGGCCGCCGCGGTGGGGAAGACGTCGCCGGGGGTGGGCGGGGCGACATGAATGTAGATGTCGCCGTCGAGCGGGAGGATGCCCTCGCCGGTGGAGGTGTGATATTCGGACACGTCGACCTTCAGTTCGCGCCAGGCAACCTGGCAGATGCCGAGCGCGAGCTGGTTGCTGGCCATGGGCCCGAGGTCGAGCACGCCGCCGCAATCAGGCCAGAAGGCGATGATGTCGTCGCCCACCAGTGGGGCGCAAGCTGGCGGGGTGAGCGCGCCGAAGACGCCGTAAGGTCGGAACGCTTCAAGGGAGAGTTCTTTGATCTTCAACACGTTGGCCGTTGTCATGGCAGGAGTCCTTTCGGAATGCGGGATGCGCGCGCGGGGCGCTGTTCCTGTTCAGGATAGACGATGGCGCTCGTTCTGGCAACGGGGCATCACACACAGCGCCGGGGGTGAGATCGAGCGATCTCACCCCCGGCGTCCACCTGGATCCCAGCGGATCCTTTCCCTCTCCGGTTCATACTGTCGTTAACGCACCTGTCGGGCGATCTGCGCGAGTTCGGTGCTGGAGAGGCCGGCGGCGAAGGCGGCATCGCACTGGGTGATCACCGCTTTGATGCGCTCGGGGCTGCCGGCAGCCTCCACGATGTCCGCCACTTCATCGGGCATGAGATCGATCTTCTCGGTGCTGTTGCGCCCGATGGAGCAAATGCCGGTTTCCGGGCAGATTTCCACGGATAATGTTTCCATCATGTCATGTCCTCCGTTCAGGCAAACGCTTTGGCGAGATAGTTGGAGACACCCTCGGCGGTGGGCAACATGGCGTCTTCGCCGTGGCGCCAGTTGGCCGGGCAGACTTCCCCGTATTCCTCGACGTGCTGAAGGGCGTCGAGCATGCGGATGGCTTCATCGACATTGCGTCCGAGGGGCAGGTCGTTGATGACCGCGTGGCGCACCACGCCGTGAGTGTCGATGAGGAAGAGGCCGCGCAGGGCGACTTCCTCGTTGAACAGCACGCCGTATTCGCGGGCGATATTTTTGCTCAAGTCGGCGACGAGTGGGTAGCGGATGGGGCCGATGCCGCCCTGCTCGACCGGGCTGTTGCGCCAGGCGTAGTGGGTGTAGACCGAGTCGACGGAGACGCCGACGACCTCGGCGTTGCGCTGCTTGAATTCATCCAGTTTGCGGTCGAAGGCGATGATCTCCGACGGGCAGACGAAGGTGAAGTCGAGCGGATAGAAGAACAGCACGACGTATTTCCCCCGGAAGGATGACAGCGTGAGATCCGCGATGACATCGTGGGGGTAGACGGCCTGTGCCGTGAAATCCGGCGCCTGCTTAGTCACCAGTGTTCCCATGGATTTCTCCTCCAGGTGTTAAGTGATAGTATATTAGTATCATATAAAAACCGATCTGGCAAGACCCCTTGTGAAATATATTTATCAGGCGGCATTCCTGCGGGATGCCGGGGAAGACAGGAGACAGGAGACAGGTTGTGCAGGGAGGGTAGGTTGCCGTAGCGAATAGGAGCGGTATGGATGGACAGCGCCGCCAGGATATTCGCCCTGGCCAGATTGTGGAGATTGTGCTGAAGCAGGACCAGCGCACAGGGAAGCGCACGCGCGGGGTGGTGAAGGATATTCTCACCAGCGCGCCGTTTCACTCGCGCGGCATCAAGGTGCGGCTGCAGGACGGGCAGGTGGGGCGCGTGCAGGCGATCATCGGGTAGTGCCTGGTTGTGGTGGGGCGCTACGTTGGCCCTTGCTCTCCGACTTTTTGCTGGTTGAGTACGCGTTTGGCGTTTGGACAGCGTCTTCGCCTTGTCGCGGTGGGTAGTGGCATCCCTTGCCGGGATGCATGACAAAGGAAGACCCCCCTCCTGACCTCCCCCCGTGTCGCTATCGCTCACAGGGGGAGGGAATGGGCGCGGTGCAGGATCATCACCGGGGATCGTGTTGTCGAACACGCATGCCAGATCGGAAGTGCCGGCGCGGTACGGCGACCGCGCCCTACGGATGATCTCATGCTGCAGCGGGGGGAGGGAATAGCGTGGTGCAAGGTCGAAGCCGGGGCTGCTATCCGTATTCTTCCGTGTGGCGGAGGAGCAGCAGGCCGACGTAGGATACAGTATTGACGCCGTTGATATAGCTCAAGCCGCAGGACTCTACCAGGCGTTTGGCATCCAGGCCGAAGCCTTCGACTGAGGGAAGGGCCTGTTCAGGGAAGCGGCAGGGCTCGTCGGGGCAGGTGCAGCGTTCGCAGTATCCGCAGCCGCCGCAGCCGAGGGCCAGCAGCGTGTATGCCGGGAAGCGCTCCGCGATCTGTGCCGCGAGATCGCGCATCATCTGGTTGTGGGTTTTGGCCGCCTCGGCCATGCCTTCGAAGTCCCACGAATCTTCGACGGCGGTGATGTTCTGCACCAGCACCCCGCCGGGGAAGGGCTGCAGGCGGTCAGCCAATTCGTCCAGCGTGCCCAGTTGCGGCGGACAGGTCCAGCATCGCCCGTAGCGCCCACAGGCGTTGGCCGCACAACTGGCGACCACCCAGTCGTAGACCTGCAGACGATCCTGTTCGACCGCCCGGGCATGGGTGGCGCCCGCCGCCTGCGCCAACGCGCGAATCTGCTCGATCTCGTTCATCAGGTACTCCACTCTACGAGGCTGCTAGAGGAGATTCGCTCTTCGTCGCGTGAGCACCTGCCAGTGCTGCCCGGATATCCATGGATACCCGGGCAGCGTGTGCAGCGGTCTGTGGCCAGATATTAATAGGCATCGTACTTCGTCTTCAGCACACTGATGACGAAGTTGGCCGCCTCCGCGGAGAGACGCGGGGAGTAGACGAGCACTTCCGCGATCGTGACAGCACTCGACTTGTAATAGCCCCAGGGATAGAAGGTGCCGCCGATGCGGAACTCATCCATCGTCACGCGCCGAGTGTCGGTGGTGGCAAACCACTGAGTAACCGTGCCGCGTCCATTGGGCACCCAGGTGGGGATGTATACTTCGCTGTAGGCGGCCGATGCGTCGCCCGAGAAACCGAACACCGCCCACTTCTCGTATTCCCACTGGGTCTGGATGCCCCAGTTGCCGGTACCCCACCCGATCCAGCAGGTGCCGATGCCGGCGCTGATTGAACCGTGATACCAGGTGGAACCGGATTGGTACAGGTCGCCGTTCAGCCCGAAGTTGGTATATTCAGTACTTGGCGTGTACGATGAGGCGATGACATAAGTATTCGGGCCCCAGCTATCGGCAGGGGAGGTAGTCGGTTGTTCCTGTGGATTCTCAACGGCGAGCACCGTGAGGCTATCGACCACGCGGGGCTTAAACTTTTTGTTGATGAGGAAACCGACGCTGTCATACGCCCAGGCCTGGAAGCCTTTGGTAAAGCGGATGGCCGGATAGCCATTGGCTGCTTCAGTGACATAGGTGGGAAGCCCGGCGCTGGCGACGGCGGAGAAGTTATTGCCTTTGCCGCTGCTGTCGCGCCAGGTGGTGACCGTTGCCCCGTTGTTATACTCATCGATCATAGTGGCGGCGTTCAGCCGGCAGACGAGTCCCGAGGAGGAGGGCAGCAGGTCTGCGGCAGACTTGACGATGGCGACATGGCCATCGACGTAGCTGGCGATCATTTTCGTGCTATGACGAAAGTCGAAGTCATCTACGGTGTAGGCCACATTATCATAAGTGGCCGGCGGGCCGGTGGTGGCCGAGTGTTGTCCGTCACAGGTGAGCGGCTGGGTGGCGGGTGCGGTGACTTCTCCCAGTGGTGCGGAAGATACCGTGCAGAAGTAGACGTAGGCGTTGGCGACCTGTTTGCCTTTGGTGGGGCACATGAGGATGTTGCGGTCGACATTGGTTTGCACCCAGATGTCCGCCGCACCGGGCAGCACCTCGTCGTGGTCCTGGGCGTACATCAGGATGGCGACGGCGATCTGCCGCTGGTTGTTCATGCACGATGATTGGCGTGCCTTTTCTCGCGCTTTGGCAAAGACGGGGAATAAGATGGCGGCGAGTATCGCTATTATCGCGATGACGACGAGGAGTTCAATCAGTGTGAACCCCTTACAAGTTGATGCCTTGCGCATCGGACCCTCCTTTCAGGGACCCCCCTTTTGTGAATGTGTAATGTTCTTGCGTCCTCCCGGTAGAGTGTCATCCAGAGCCTTCATTCTCTACGATAAACCTAGTACTGTATCATTATCCCACCGAGTACAGTATAATGCAACAGTTCATAAAGATATTTTACCGCTGTAACTGCAGAAGTAAGCTACAGTCAGGTCGATTGCATCTGGCAGTCTGTAGGTGGCAGTTGCGACAGCGTTCTGTCGTGGAGGCCGCGAGACAGCATCTTGCCCTTGTCGAAAATTTGCCGCAAGGCGTACAGATGTCTCGTTCCCCCACACCGCACGTTGGCGGCATCGGGTATGGTGAGGCTGACCGGTGGTCGTGAACGTACAACGGAAGTTGTTGGCGGCCACAGCGCAGGGAAGGGACGAGCATGAGTAAGAAACTGTATGTCGGGAATCTTGGTTATTCGGTGTCCAGCGCGGACCTGGAGCAGTTGTTCGCGCGTTTTGGCACCGTGGATAGCGCCCAGGTGATCACGGATCGGGACACGGGGCGCAGCAAGGGGTTTGGCTTCGTCGAAATGTCGAGTGATACTGAAGCCAAGGAGGCGATCAGCGCGCTGGACGGCAAGGAGTTTGCCGGCCGTTCGTTGACCGTGAATGAAGCGCGTCCGCGCGAGGAACGCGGGGCACCTCGCGGTCGGGGTGGCGGTGGCGGCGGCGGTCGCATGCGCGGCGGCTGGTAAAGGCGTATGCCGGAGTGTGCTTCGCACGCATGTTGAGCATACTCCGGCACACCAGATTCGCTACTACAGCCCGCAGACCTGTGTACCCAGGCGGGTACCCCCTCGCGAGCTGGGTTCGGGATGCTATAATGATGACATCACCCGGCATGGGGGCGTCATGACGTATCGGCATCACGGGCTCACGAGTATGGCATTATTCACGGTGGCGGTGTTCGTCGGCCTGGCGATCACCGCGCGCCATTCCTGGCTGGCCACGGCCGGGTACGTTGCAATCAACATCGTAGCTGCCCTGGGCATCGCCTACACCTACTGCGGCAAATGTGCCTGCCGCACGCGTCACTGCAGCCACTTTGTGATCGGGAAGATGGCTGACTGGCTGCCGCAGCGCCCGCCGGGCCCCTATACCCGTGGCGATTATGCCGGCATGCTCCTCTCGGCCGTCGCGGTGTTCGTCTATCCGCTCCCCTGGTTGTGGGCGGCGCCTGTCTGGCTTGCCGCGTATACCGGTATTTTCCTCATTGCCACGCTGGATATTCTCCTCGCGGTGTGCCCGCGCTGCAAGAACACGCGTTGCCCTGCTGCGCGCTGGCCGGCGCGGAAACGCGAGTAATACGGCACACCGGGCGAGCACAGTTCACGACGGCACTCCGCTCCGCTACGTGCCTTACTACAAACGTGTACGCCTTGTTGGGCTGTTCTACATCATGGGTGGCTCTCGGCGGGAATACCGAACAGGGGGCGTGAGCATGATTCTCGACGGGAAAGTGGCGGTGATCACCGGAGGGGCGTCGGGCATCGGCAAGGCGACGGCGCTGCTGATGGCGCGCGAGGGGGCGCGGGTCGCCATTCTCGACCGGTCGGATGTGCGCGAGGAGCAGGTGCTGGCGCAGATGACGGAGCAGGGTGGCGAGGGGATGGCGCTCGACGTGGATGTGTCGGACGCGGAGGGGATGCGCGAGGCGATACGGACGGTGCTCGAGCGCTGGGAGCGCATTGATGTGGTGTTCGCCAACGCGGGCATTAACGGGGTGTGGGCTCCACTGGACGAATTGACGCCGGAGGAGTGGGACACCACGCTGGCGGTGAACTTGCGCGGGACGTACCTGGCGGTGAAGTACGCCATTCCCGCCTTGCGGCGGCGGGGCGGTTCGGTGATCATCACCTCGTCGATTAACGGCACGCGCATCTTCAGCAACACCGGTGCGACCGCCTATTCCTGCTCGAAGGCGGCGCAGGTGGCTTTTGCCAAGATGATGGCGGTGGAGCTTGCGCAGGATGCCGTTCGCGTGAACGTGATCTGCCCGGGCGGCATCCATACCCGCATTGGCGAGCGCACCGAGGCGCGCCACCTGGAACGCGTGCAGTTCCCGGTCATCTTCCCGGAGGGGAACATCCCGCTGCCGGAGGGGGTGGGATGGCCCGAGCAGGTGGCGCGGCTGGTGCTGTTTCTGGCTTCGGATGCATCACGCCACATCACCGGCGCGGAGATCGTCATCGACGGCGCCGAGTCGCTGGTGCAGGGGTAGGGAGTCCTCTACATATACGATATTTACTTTCAACAGCCCATGCGGATTGGTGAATAAGTTATCGCGCGCTGTTCCTTCCAAACCATTGGGTTCGGCGCTTTACGCCACCAGGATCATGCACTATTATTGTTGCATCTTTTGCTGCCCTGGTCAGCGGTGACTCGATAAGGAAACACGATGTATATCCAATCCATGCAGCACCATGCCGATGCGCTGGTGCTGCACACTCCCGACGGCCTGTTAAAGCTGCAGGTTTGCGCCGAGCATATCATCCGCGTGGTGTTTGCGCCGGGGTTTGTCTTCTCGCACCGTGAAAGCTTGATGGCGACCCCGCAGCCGGCGAACACCGCCGCCTGGGAGGTGGAGGAGACGGCGGAAGCGGTGATCCTGCGTACGGCGCAGGTGCGGGTGACGGTGAACCGCGAGACCGGTGCGCTGGCCTGGTGGGACGCGGAGGGGCATCTGCTGGTGCGCGAGCCGGAGCGCGGCGGGCGGCAGTTCCGCGAGATTCCCGTGGAGAAGATCGTCGTCGATGATGGGACGGAGTTCGAGACCGTGCAGACCGCGGATGGCGTGAAAGCGCGGCTGGACCAGGCGAAGACCTATGTCGACCGCAAAGCCTTTCAAGGGAGGCTGAACTTCGCGTGGAGCGAGGGCGAAGCCCTGTATGGCCTGGGGCAACATGAGGAAGGCACGATGAACCGGCGCGGCACCCACCAGTTCCTCTACCAGGAGAACATGAAGGTGGCGATGCCGGTGCTGCTCTCCACCCGTGGTTATGGTTTGTTCTTTGATGCCTATTCACTGATGACGTTTCATGACGATGCCTTCGGTTCGCATCTGTGGTTCGATGTGGTCGATGAGTTCGATTACTACTTCATTTACGGTCCGGAGTTCGACCGCATTGTCGCCGGCATCCGCCGGCTGACGGGCAGCGCCGCGCTGTTGCCGAAGTGGGCCTTCGGTTACGTGCAGTCGAAGGAGCGGTATCACACGCAGGACGAGGTGGTGTTGGTGGTGCGGGAGTATCGCCGGCGCAATATTCCGCTGGATGTGATCGTGCAGGACTGGCTGACCTGGTCGGGCTACCTGTGGGGGCAGAAGAGTTTTGATCCAGACCGCTTCCCCGACCCCGCGGGGATGATGGAGGACGTGCACGCACTGAACGCACACCTGATGATTTCCATCTGGCCGCTGATGCAGAACAACGGTCCGGACCAGGTTGCGCTGCGCGAGCGGGGCTACCTGCTGGCCGACGGCAGCATTTACGATGCGTTCAACCCTGGTGCGCGGGCGCTGTACTGGCAGCAGGCCAACGCGGGACTGTTCTCGAAAGGCATCGATGCATGGTGGTGCGACTGCTCGGAGCCGACCGATGCCGACTGGAACGGCGCATACCAGCTGGAGGCCTGGCAGCGTATGGAGGCCAATACCACGCAGTTGAAACGCCTGCTGGACCCGGCGTTGATCAACGCTTATTCGCTGTTGCATTGCCGGGGGATTTACGAGGGGCAACGCAGCGTGACCGATCGGAAACGCGTGCTCAACCTCACCCGTTCCGGTTATCCGGGCCAGCAGCGTTACGGCACGGTTGTCTGGTCTGGCGACGTTACCGCAAGGTGGGCGACATTGCGGCGGCAGATCCCCGAGGGGTTGAATTTCTGTGCCTCCGGCTTCCCGTACTGGACGGTGGATATCGGCGCGTTCTTTGTAAAGAAGAAGCCTGAGCTCTGGTTCTGGGATGGGGAGTACCCCGAGGGGTGCGACGACCTGGGCTACCGCGAGCTATACGTGCGCTGGTTCCAGTACGGCGCGTTCCTGCCCATGTTCCGCTCGCATGGCACCGACACCCCGCGCGAGGTCTGGCGCTTCGGCGAACCGGGCTCGGCCACGTATGATACGCTGGTCACCTTCATCAACCTGCGCTACCGGCTGTTGCCGTATATCTATGCGCTGGCCGGCAGCATCACGTTCGAGCATAACACGCTGTTGCGCGCGCTGGCTTTTGATTTCCGCCACGACCCGCAGGTCTACGATATTGCCGACCAGTTCATGTTTGGCCCGGCGCTGCTGGTGAATCCGGTGACCACGCCCATGTACTACACCTCCGATTCGACGCCGTTGGAGGGCGTGGCGAAGACGCGTAAGGTATACCTGCCGCAGGGGTGCGACTGGTATGATTTTTGGACGGGCGAGCGTTATGCCGGTGGGCAGACGATCGAGGCCGATGCCCCGCTGGAACGACTGCCGTTGTACGTGAGGAGCGGGGGGATTCTGCCGATGGGCCCGGTGGCGCAGTATGCGGGTGAGCACCCCGATGCGCCGTATGAGGTGCGCATCTATCCCGGTACGGACGGCGTGTTCACGCTATATGAAGATGCCGGGGATAGTTACGATTACGAGCAGGGCGCGTATGCCCGCATTACGCTGCGTTGGGACGACGCGGCCGGGACGTTGACGATCGAGGAGCGCCAGGGCGCATTCCCGGGGATGGTTGCCGAGCGCGACTTTCGCCTGGTGGTGGTACGCCCCGGGGTGGGCACGGGGGTGGAAGAGGTTGCGGAACCGACCGCCGTTATCCGTTATTCCGGGGCACGCGCCTGCGCACAGGTTCAGGACGGGTTAAGGTAACATGCTGTTAGCAGGAAATCCCTAGTGAGCGGTTGAATTACGGGAGTAACGCCGTGCGCTGTCAAGGCCTGGGAACGGGCCACGGTTCGTTGCTCTCTGCGCTCGGCCTTATTGCACTGTGACTGCAGAGGGGGTACACCATGTCCTGGCGTATTTTATTTGGCCTCTTGATCCTGCTCTTTGGCGTTGGGGCGCTACTGGAACAGCTTCACATCATCCCGGTCAACAGTGTGGGGGTCTTCGCTCTGCAGTGGTGGCCTCTCGTGTTGGTGCTCATCGGCGTGAACCAGCTCATCCGGCGCTCGGAACAACCCTGGGCATCGATTATCGTAGTGGGAATCGGCGTATCCCTGCTGGCCGTCACCCTCGACCGACAACCGTCGTCCAACTTCCTCTATTTATACGCCATATTGCTCGTCCTTTTTGGCACGACTCTGCTGTTGCCCCGGCGCTTCCAGCGCGGTGATATCACCACTACGAAGAAAGGCAAGTCGCGCGTGAAGCACCAGTTGAACGAGTGGATCTTCGCCGGGGGATTACACTATCAGGATTACTCACAGCAGTTCAGCGGCGGGCGCATCTTTGCCATCTTCGGCGATTACATGCTGGAACTGCACGAGGCCAGCCTGAACCCGAATGGGGGACAGATGACCATGTTCGCCCTCTTCGGCAATATTACCGTGCGCGTGCCGAACACCATGGACATCAGCTTCAGTGGCGTGCCGGCGTTGGGAGCGCTGGAGAATACCACGCGGCAGATCGTGGGGCATGAGCCCGGCCGACCCCGGCTGCAAATGCGCGGCACCGCCATCTGCGGCAATATCAAGGTGACGAATTAGACGAAGAAGACAGGAGACAGGAGACAGGAGACAGGAGACAGGAGACAGAAGACAGGAGACAGAAGATTGAAGATAGAAGACTGAAGATTGAAGGGGGCCGCTTTCGCGGCCCCTGTTTAGTTCCAGGTTCCAAGTTCCACGGGGTGGGGAGGTGATTGCTCGTCGCCGCGGGCCGGGGGTAATGCCGGCTTGGCGCGCGGGTTGTTACCGGATGTCGGCATCCCGTGTGCCGTCCTTGTATCACCACTATACGATTACTTTTATACCGAGCGGGCTTTTACTTTGCTGGAGGCGGTGAGGGCGCGGGCGGCGGCGCGAATGGTGTCCAGCTTGTACTCGCGGTTGCGGCGGGTTACGCCGATGAGGTCGGCGACCTGGGACTGCAGGTGCTGAACGAGGCGTTCCATACTGAGCAGGCAGGTGGTGATGCCGCCCCCGCTGCCGCCGGCGGCCGCCACGAGGATGGCGGGTTTACGCGCCACCGCGCTCTCCAGCCCACGCG
>JAGUZN010000359.1 GCA_020060775.1 Armatimonadota bacterium | reverse complement strand
GCGGGCGCTCGGGCAGCGCAGCACGTCCCCCTGCAGGCCGAGGCCCGGCCAGAGGTTATCGGCCGCCGGGATGGTCCCCTGGTGATCCTGTGCCGCGATGAGGATCGCCTGCGCAATCTGGCGCTGGTTACTCAGGCAGGTGGCCTGCCGTCCTTTCTCGCGCGCGCGCAGGTACACGGGGAAGGCCAGCCCCGCCAGCACCCCGATGATGGCCACGACGATGAGTATCTCGACCAGGGTGAAACCCGCCGGCGCTCGCCGGAACATGGCAGTCCTCCCTTGGCAGTGGCTTGTTGCCTCTACTTACTTCAACACGGCTTCCGTTTGCGCCAGCACCTTGCGGAGAAAATCTGTCACTTCCTCAGCCCAGGTCTGCTGGCTCCAGGCGTTAGGATTGTCCGGCGACGGGAGTATGACGCGGCCGAGTTCGTTACGCTGCCGGAACAACGAGGCAACCAGCAAGCTACTCGTCGCAGCGTCGGATAACGGCAGGGAGAATTCCTGTACTAATTGAGGAAAGGCGGTGACCTCTACCAGCACCACTTTCACCCGACCGCGATACCGCGTTGCCAACGCGCGCACGATGGCCTTGCCATCGTACAGCGTGTTGCCGTCATCGGTGATACGTTCCATCTCGCCCCAGTGCCACAGCGTGAGCACCGGGTAGCGCGAGCGGCGCACTTCGCTGTCGAATTCGCCCAATGTGGTGATCCCAATAATCCAGAACGGCGGAACTTCATCGAACGAGGCGGCGTGTCCGTCACAATAGCTGGCAACACAGCGATGATCATGGCGGAAACTGAAGTCGGCGGGGGCAGAGAAATACTGTGGAGCCGCGATCTCTTGCGGGGCTGACGATGCCTGTCTCACGGCGCCGTCGGCGGTCAGGATCTCCAGTGAAGGTGCGGTGAGGAGGTTGTCCTTTTTACCGGCGATGAAAGCATTGTACAGATAATCCTGCTGGCTGGACGATTGCTCGGAGGGACACCGGAGGATGCTTTCCGGAATATTGATATCGCTCCATATTGAGGTTGCGCTGGGAAAGCGACCGCCGTTGTCCTGCATCCACATCAGCACGTCCATGGCGATCTGGCGCTGATTGCTCAGGCAGGTCGTCAGGCGCGCGCGCTCTTCCGAGCGCACGTACACCGGCGTTACGATGGAAACCAGCAGCGCGATGATCGCCACCACCACCAGCAGCTCGACGAGCGAGAATCCGTATCGCGAACGCATAGCATACCTCCATTAATCATGCCGGCTGTCACGGCTGCCGTTTGAAAAGATTATCCGTGGCATCGTTATACTCCGCATCGCCGGGGAGAACGATCGGTTCATTCGTAAGGTGAATGGGCATCACCTGCGTCGGCGGGCGATAACGCTTCTTGAACGGCTGCACCACCAACAGGGTGGAGATCAGGCACATCACAGTGGCGGCGATGAGCAGCAGGCGCACACGCTCCGGCGCGAACAGGCTGCGCCACAGCGGCGTCTCGAAAAATAGCGGAGGCTCTTCCGGGCGCGGCGCTTCCTCCACTTCGACAAAGCGCACGACCGGCTCCTCGTCCTCTGCCGGGGCCTCGGTCGGTGCCGGGAGCTCTGCCGGAGCCTCAATCTCGGTGGCTAAGGCGACCGGCTCGTCGCTGGCTTCGGGCAGTGCAGTTTCTGCCATGACGACCGGCTCCACAGTGCGGGCCATGCGATTTCTGTCCGTATAAGTATCGATGGCATCGTCGAGTTTACGGCGAATGCCTTCGGCGTATGGCGCATCATAGCGCAAGGCGAACTGGTAGTTGGTGATCGCCTGCTGGAAATCCTCGGCATCGCGATACAGGTCGCCGATCAGCGTGGTGAGCAGGCAGATGCTTTTCGGATCATCCACCACCGCCTGCTTGCAGGCGGCAATCGCGGCGGCATGCCGACGTTTCACCAAGTGTTTCTCCACCGTCTTGCGCACGCGCTTGAACACCTGAGAGTCGGTATCGTAGGGCGGGGCGTCGGTGATGAGGCGGCACTGCGGGCAAATTCCCGCGTGCTCGGGTAGAACGCAGCGGCACTTCCGACATTCCACGTGGTTCCTCCTCATGAGAAACAGGGGGCGCTGATTCGGCAATCAGCGCTGATACGCATACATTATAACACAGGCAGCAGCCGGACGAGGTCAGCGGGAGAGCGATGCGGCGAAGGCGCGCAACCGGTCGGCATAGGCTTCGCCGCCGACATCGATCAGGTCATTATGGTCCGCGCCTGCCACCCAATAGCTGAACTTCGGTTGGTTTGCTTGACGATAGAGTGCCTGGCCGTGCCAGGGCGGAATGACCGTATCGCGCGTGCCATGGATGACCAGCACCGGACAGCGCACGCGGCTGAGCTTCGCCAGGCTATTGAACTTGTCGAAGGGCAGTACGCGCACGCCGGTGCTCACGCGGAAGGCGGTGGTGAAGGTGCTCTCCAGCACCAGCCCGGCTGCCGGTTTGCGCGCGGCGAGGTCTGCCGACGGGCCACCGCCCAGCGAATGCCCGAAGATGATGATCCGGTCGGCGGGGATGCGCAGCGTCTCCGTCAGGTAAGCGTAGGCGGCATCGATGGCGCGGTAACACCCTTCCTCGCTCGGCTGGCCATCGCTGTGTCCATACCCCGGATAATCATAGGCCAGCACGGCAAAGCCCATGGCATGCAACTGCGCGGCGACGACCTGGCCATCGCCGAGGTCATTGCCGTTGCCGTGGCTGTACAACAGGGTGTACCGGGCGTCAGGGTTGGGCAGGTAGATCGCCGCGATGCGCTCGCCGGTGGTCATTGGAATGAACCGCAGGCCGGGCTGCGTCGCGCTGTACTCCGGCGGCTGCGGGGGGAAAAAGATGCAGCGGTCGGAGAACCAGAGGCCGACGATGAAGAGCACCACATACGCGGCCAGCGCAACACCGCCCAGCACGCTCAGCGCCTGCCGCCATCGAGGGCGCTGCCTGGTCTGTCCGTTCACCGCATCATGCTCAGTGCGTTCCATCGTGCTATAACGATACGGCAGGGCGCGCTGTTTCTCCTGCTGACCCATCTCCTGTCGGGCAGTGAGGGGGCCGGCATATGGACCTGGTATACTGTGCCCAGGAACCGCAGGGCGGGGTGGCATTGGGCGTCCAGATGTACGAAGTCACCACCGCTGAAGTGCCACTCGACCGAGTGAGCATAGACGAGGCAGCCGACGAACCTGTATGTCGATACTATAATATTTCAAGTATCGCCCGTTAACTCTTGGCTATGTTACACCCCGGGGAGCCGGCAGTGATTACGCCACGCGCAGTCGAACTCCTATTGTATGTGGATCGCGCCTCCTGTGCACCACCTCCGCGACGACGATCATAACGCACTGGGGCCGCCGAAGCGGCCCCTGCTGTCTCCTGTCTCCTGTCTCCTGTGTGCTCGCTTAGATCTCGTACTTCGCCCGCAGGTAGGCATCCACCAGGGACTGTTCCAGCGGGGTGAGGGCGCTGCCGTAGACGAGGAGTTCGGCCATATTCACATGGTAGCCGAGCAGACCGTTAGTGCAGCACTGGCGGAAACCGATGCGCAGGCGCTCGGTGCTGATGCGGTTTTGCCAGGGCATGGAGGAGCTGTCGGTACGCTGGTCAGCGGGGTCGCCCAGCGTATAGAAGGTGCCGTTGCCCATGCCATTCATCGTCTGCTCACTGGTCATAGTGAAGCTCATGGCATTCCAATCACCGGCGGTAAATTTAAGGGCCGGTCCGCCCACGCAGCAGAACGCGCCGCCGACCGCGGTGGCGATATAGGAGTCGCCTGACCAGGCATACGCCCCCATGCTCACGCCACTCAGGTAGTCATTCGCGTCGTCCATTGGATTACTGCCATGTGTATAGCCCGGAAAACGCGGGGCATGGAAGTTGAGTATCGTGGAGCTCTGGCCATTCGCCGGGACATAGGCCGCGGTGGCAATGGTAATGCTCGACACCTGCTTGGGCTTGAAGTTGTTGACGGTCAACGCTTGCAGTTGATCGAGCGGGGTGTACCAGCCATAGCTGGTGGGTGAGGCGAAGTTCACGCACGGTTTGCCATTGGCGCCGTCGGCGTCAAAGGTGGGCGAGCCGATGACAGCGCCGGTGTTCCAGGTGTTGCCGAGGTCATTCCCTTTGCCGCTCATGTCCTGCCAGGCGGTGACGCTGGCGCCGTCGGTGAGTCCCAGTTCATCGGCCTTGTACCAGGCGACCATGCCGGAGGCGATGGGTAGGCTGATGGTGGCCGGGTTGCCGGCATCGGGGATGGTAATGGTGGCGACATGGCCGTCAGCAAAGGTGGTGACCACTTTCCCGCTGTGGCGGGCATCGAGGTCATCAACCGTGTAGGCACAGTTATCATAGGTTTGCTTGACATACCCGCTGGCGGCGGCAGCGGCATGCTGGCCGTCTGCGGTCATGATACGCGAGTCCGGGTTGGTGATCTCACCCAGGGTCAGGCTGGAGAGACCGGCGTTGTAGACGTAGGCGTTGGCGACTTTCTTGCCTTTGGTGGGGCACATGAGGATGTTGCGATCGACATTGATCTCCGGCCAGACGCTGGTCTCATCGGGGAGCGCCTCGTCGTGGTCCTGCGACCACATCAGGATAGCGACGGCGATCTGCCGCTGGTTGTTCAGGCAGCTCGATTGCCGGGCCTTCTCACGCGCTTTGGCAAACACGGGGAAGAGGATCGCGGCCAGGATGGCGATAATGGCGATCACGACGAGCAATTCGATGAGGGTAAACCCTCGGCGTGCAGGTAGGTACATACGAAATAACCTCCTTCATCGACTCTGTTTTCGGACGGTAGCCCGTGTGAATAGCAAAAATCAGATCCGTACGTTTTACCGTTTCATTACATCGGGCCGTATCCGATACTACCATTGTCCCCCTGGCATCCTGTTGACGTCAATACAGTTTGAACGGTAAAATAGTGACATGTCACGGAGGGTGGTATGATCTCCCTGCGCCAGCTCGCGCGCATCGCGGGCGTTTCACGCACCACGGTGATGCGAGCATTCCAGCAGACCGATGGGATTGCGGAAGACACGCGCCGGCGCATTCTTGCGCTGGCGGAAGAGTACGATTACGCGCCGCTGGTACGCAGTAAGGATGCACGTCGGTCAGCACGTCCTATCATCGGCTGCCTGGTGCCCGGCATCCTGATGCAGGGCGATGCGCTGTTCGTCGAAACAGTGGCGTTGCAGTGCATGAAGCGCCAATGCGATATGCTGTTCCGCGAGACGACGAATAAGCTGGTGCTGACGAAGGAGGCGCTCGACTATTATCTCCTCTACCCGGTGAACGGCATTCTCGTCCACTCGGGGATTACTCTCCCGCTCCCGGACAATACCCTGGCGGCGCTGGCTGCGCGCAAGATACCGGTGGTGCGCGTCGATGTGACGCTCAGTACTTCGCCGCTCGATTGGGTCGGGCCAAATGAGATTGCCGTGGGGGAGACTGCCGTGCGATATCTGGCCGGACTTGGCCACCGGCGGATCGGCTACGTGGGCGTTTCCAGCCAGTTTGACATCGTCGGCGGGCGCCCGCTGGGTGTTCGGAATGCGTTGATTCGCCGTGGGCTGGCCACCGATCTGTTCATCGACGTGCAGTACGCCGAGTTCCACGATGCCCTGGCACAGGCACTACATGCGCCCAACCGTCCCACCGCGCTGATCGTGCAGGACGATATGACGGCCCTGCACGCCATCGCCGTCCTCCACCATCTGGGCATCGATGTGCCCCATCAGATCAGCGTCATGGGGGTGGGCGATTATCCTTTTGCGCCGATCACCTATCCGCCGCTCACCACGATCTCCCTCCGACAGCGTGAGGTGTCGCTGTGCGCGATCGATCTGCTCTTCGAGCGCATGGCGAATCCCATCACTCCCACCGCTGACACGGTGAGGCAGATCGCGGTCGAACCGCAGCTCATTGAGCGCGCCTCCTGCGTGCATCCGATGAATCCTGCCAGTGGGTAACGAGACCAGAGGAGTTCACCTGGCCTCAACAGCAGGACAGTACACGGCGATCCACTGGCCTGGCTTGCCGCTCTCCACGCAATACCAGCCATACGGCTCTTCACGCCCGGGCTTCCGAGGGCTGGCATATGTCTTCCCGGCTTCGGACCACCGCTGATCCTCATTGGGGTTGCGCACGAACTGCCCTCGCCGCCACCATCCCTTGGTTGGGGCCTGGAAGCCTTCCGGAGGGGCGAGCGGACCGTGCTCGTAGATCATGTCGCCCAGCAGGTAGGGCATGAGCTGTTGGGGCAGGTTCGTTCCCTGCCCGAATGGCGGGTCGAGCCGGATCTGCACCGGCTGATAGTATGAACGCGCTTTGTCGTCGAAATAGGTGTCCAGGTCGATCTTTTCACTCACGCCGATGAGTGGATTCCCTGTGCCGCCACCACACCCACGCACGGTGAGCGACGCGGGCACTTCCTCGAAGAAGATCGCGCCGCGCCGCCGACCGTTTTGCACGCAATACAACCCGCAGCCGTCCAGCGTGATCGCGGCCTCGCGGTTCCAGTTCACCACGGCGGGGAACCCACCGCCTTCACCGCCAAACCGGAAGTTGACGCAGGTGATGCCCCAGCCGTAGTTATCAATCCAGCGCTGGTTCAGTGCACGCTCGGCATCCGGGTGCGGCACGCCGCAGATATTCTCACAGCGCAAGTTTGCCCCGCGGTTGAGGATGACCGCCTTGTCGGTCATGCTCGCCCGAGTCGTGATCCAGCAATCGGCGAGGGTCGTCATGTCACAAATGGTGTCGAGCGCCTGCTCGCAGTCGGAGAACTTGCATCCGCGAATGATCAAGTGCGTCGACCGGGAGTCGCGCGCCATTTTGATCGCCGTGTCATTCGACTGCATGAAGGTACAGTCCTCGATGCGCACCAGGCCCTGGTCGACATTGTTGTTGCCCATGTTCAACTGCACCGCGCCACCATAGAAGGTCACGTTCTTCAGGGTGGCGCCCCAGGCGAACTCGATGTAGAAGATATCCTTCGCAGGATCGGTTTGTGAGATCGAGGCGCCCTCGGTGTAGATATTGATCCCATACATGGTGAGGGTATCGCTGATTTTGTAGCGGCCGGGGGGGAAGTAGACCTTCTTGTACGGGGGTTGGCGCTGGGCGTCAAAGGCTGCCTGCAGCGCCTTCGTGTCATCGACGCCACCGTCGCCCTTGGCCCCGAACTCCTTGACATTCAGCATCTCCCCCTGTGCCATTGCCAGAGGCGCAGCCAGGCAGGCCATCATGAGCACAGCGCTGGTAAGCAGACGCATAATCGTGGGGTTCATGGGTGTTTCCTCCTCGTTCTTTTCATCGGCAGTACAGAATTGGCGCAAGCCTATTGCCTGGAGATTACAGGTCAACGATCAATGACAAAACCACCAGCCCAGCCATACTCGGTGTCGGCGGAGAGATGCGGTCGCAGCGTCTCGGGGTACTCGTCCTGCCCGCCCACATCGAGCAGGAGGGAGAAGTTGTAGGCGCGCGTGTCTTTATGATACTGGGATACCGCATCGGCGATGCCCAGGCTTGTGCCGGCATAGCGATCGTTCCCCCCACCATCATAGAGGATGGTCAGGCCGGAGTTGCTGCAGGTGCAGATCCCCGAGCTGCTCATCAGGTACTGGTCGTCCCCCGTGCGGTCGATGAGCGCGGTGATGCCGACATCCCAGGTGAAGGCGATGCCGACGATATCGCCGTGGTAGACATCGTTGCCGTCGTCATCGAACAGGTAGCCGGCGGCATAGTGACAGCCAAAACCATAGCCCCAACGCAGGAAGCGGCGCTCGTTGCGCTCGCCCCCGTCGAAGGCAAGGCGCGTGGCGCCGAGGCGCTGGTCATTGCCGCCGAAGTCGCGCGCACACCCGATGGCGAACCAGTAGCCCCCGCCGTGGGAGAAATAGTCCGCCTCGTACACATCGTCGCCGCGGCCGTCGAGCAGGCAACCGATGCCGCCGTTGGCCACCCCGCGCGGGCCAACCCCGACGCCCTGCGACCAACCGCTGTAGCCAGGCGTGTCGTCGTAGTTGTCGGGATATTTGCCGCCGGCGTAGTAGGAATCATTGCCGGCAAGATCGTCGAGCAGGCCAAAGCCGAACGGGCCACCGACGCCTTGTGCGAGCAGCGCAGCATGATAGGCGTCATTCCCCGTACGGTCGAGCAAGAGCGCCATGCCGGCCACCGCCGAGCCCTGCACGCGCGTGTCTCCCGTGTAGCGGTCATCGCCGGCCAGGTCCAGCAGCAGGCCGATGCCGCCCAGGCAGGCCCCCTGCGCCACATCATCTGCCTGGTAGCTATCATCGCCTCGCGCGTCGAGCAGCAGGGACAGGCCCAAGATGCCCCCGCCCTGAATGCCCGGCTGCTCGCCCTGGTAGCGATCGTTGCCGGCAAGATCGATGATCACCAGCACCGGGCGGTCGGCGGAAAGCGCACCCTCGATGTACGTGTCATCGCCGCCTACATCGATCACCGCGCAGACATCGTGCAGTTCATCCAGGCGATACGTATTTGCGCCGGAGCCGCCGAAGAGGATTTTCCCCGCCGGGGTTTCCTCGGTGACCACCGTCTTCCCTCGCGTCTTGCGCAATGCCAGTTGCGCCAGGCGCGATCGTGTGCCCGGTTCGGTCAGCACGGCAATGGCCGATGCGGATCGTAATAGCGAGCGTCGATCAAGTTTTTCCAGCAGATCGCTGACGCGGCGACCTTCATGTTGATCGGCGAAGAAGGGGGCGATCGCCCGCGGGCTCGATGTCTGCTCGTACAGCTTGGCGCGCAATTCGTCCCGTTCAACGGGGGTGAGCGGGGCCAGCGCCCCATCGATCTCGCGCCGGGCGGTGAGGATCGCCCGCACCAGCAGCAGCAGTGTCGCATCCGCCCGCTTCATCGATACGCGCGCCGGCGGAACGTCGCCGAGTTCGGGCACGTCCAGTTTCGCTGATGCGATGCGCGTCACGCTTGTTACCGTCCCGCGTGTTCGCCCGGCGGCGGCATGCAGGTCGCGCGTGAACGCGTCGGCCATGCCGATGGATTCGAGAGGGCGGCGCAACATGGCATCACACCAGGTGAGCCGGCAATTGCCCGTTTTGTCGCCAAAGGTCTTTTCCCCTGCGCTCGCATCGAGCCGGTCGGCAAAGAAGGCGGCCATGTCGTCGTATTTGGTTTGGATGCCCCGGCGCTGCAGACCGCTGCGGAATTCGTCGGTCAGGTTGTCAATACTGGCACAGGCGAATACCGGCAAGCAACAGAGCAGTACGACGATCATTATCGTTCTCATCACGACTCCTTTAGCGAACGCTCGGTGGTTGAGCATGCGCATCAACCAGTGGTGGGGGTACGCACACGCATCATGCACCGGTGACGCGCCGTTTCAGATACGGTTCAGAGATTCGACGCATCAGCATAAGATGCCTGCACATATGCTGTCAGGGCATGCCGTGCAATACGACGCTTGTTGCCCTGATATCATCGTGGCGCCACCTGCCATTACACCGTCAAAGCGCAACAGCCCCTGCGTGAACGACAGGGGCTGTTGCGCTGATCGTGCGCGGATACGCCTATGCGCATCCGGTCAATGGAGAAACGTTTACTGAATACCGTATTTCTTCTTGAGATAGCCGTATACCAACCCGCTCTCCACCTCCGAGAGCGCCGGCGTGAACAGCAAGACTTCCGATAGATCACCCTTCAGCGGCTGATGGTAAGTAGGAGTGGCGTCTTCGATGCGCGATCCGATGCACAGGCGTTCATACGAGAAGTTCCCATACTCTTTCGTCTGGAGTCGGGTCGAGATGGTTTTGCCGTCACTGAGCACTCGTTCGTAAATCCCCTGATACGAGCGGGTGGTCATTTCATAGCCGTAGGCATGGCAGAGGCCGATGCCAAACGTACCCGTCGCCGCACCCGTGCAGGTTACGCTGGTGGCCCACCGATTGAGCGTCGTCGCGGAGACGGTAGGCGCGTTGGTGATCGGTGCAGTGTTGCTGAACGCGAAATGCCCACCGCCTGTCCAGTTGTAGGGCTTAGGGGTAAAACCCAACAGCGTGCAGCCGCTGTTGTCGGTGGGGGTGGTGGAGGTCGGCGCAAACACCGCAATGTAGGTGGTGCTGTTGTCGACCGGTTTGATCGGCTTAAAACTGGAGCTGGGGACAAGGTGCCCGGCAGCGCCGGCGGCGCGGAAGCGCACGGCCGGGTTGCGGTTGTTATTCACCGCATTGTTCATGAACTGGGGCCGCGTGCCGGCGGCGGAGGTGCAGGTCATGTGATTGCCGGATCCACTGAAATCCTGCCAGGTGGTGATTTCATCGCCGCTGGCCATCCCGGAGATCGTGTCAGCCCGCAACCACAGGGCTAAATTGGTGCGCACCGGCAGTTTGTCCGGCGTCGTGGACAGCACATCCACGTGGCCGTCAACGAAGGTGGCGACGAATTTATTGCTGTGACGGGCATCGACGTCGTCGATGGTATACGCCACGTTGTCGTAGGTGACCGGGCTGGTAGTGGAGGCATGCTGGCCGTCCATCGTCAGCAGGGTACCGCTCGGGTCGCTCAACTCGCCGAGCGTGACACTGGAGGCGCCGAAGCTGTAGACGTAGGCGTTGGCGACTTTCTTGCCTTTGGTGGGGCACATGAGGATGTTGCGGTCGACATTGATCTCCACCCAGACATTCGAATGGTCAGGTAAGGTCTCGTCGTAGTCCTGAGCATACATGAGGATGGCGACGGCGATCTGCCGCTGGTTGTTCAGGCAGCTCGATTGCCGTGCTTTCTCGCGGGCTTTGGCAAAGACCGGAAAGAGAATCGCGGCGAGGATGGCTATAATGGCGATTACGACGAGCAACTCGATGAGCGTGAAGCCTTTGGAACAACGGTTTGACCGGACAGCATGGGGTATTCTATTCATGCTTGCCTCCTTTATCATATCTGGGAATTTCTCCCTGAAAAAATTATCCGCTTCGCCATATTGACTGTCAATGACTCGCAGTGGTTAAATACTGGCACATGTGCCATCGCCGATGTGCGAATGCGCTCCACAACGCCATACCGGTGATGAGTGTGAAGAGTTACGCATTGCGTCAGGAAGCAGCCGGCGTTCAACTGTTTATCTGGAGAGTGATCGATGATTTCTCTGCGTCAACTGGCGAAAATTGCTGGGGTCAGCCCTTCAACGGCGGTCCGCGTCCTGCATGGCCGGGCCAACGTCGCCCCGGCAACGCGGGAGCGCGTGTTGCGGTGTGCTTCTGAGCACCACTACACCCGTCTCACCATAGCGCAGCCGCCAAAGTCGCAGACCATCGGATTTATCATCCCTTCATTCGAAAGCATCGAAAGCGCCATGGTGGTGCAGGCGCTGACATCGCTCGACATGCTGCCGGCAATGGGGTTGCGCTTGTATCCGACTCAGGGGCGACTCGAGTGCATCACTCAAGCGATTGATCAATGTCTCGATCATCGCGTTGACGGCATCTACCTCCACTCGGGGTCGAGCTTGCCCGTGCCGGCTAACGTGATCCACCGCATACGCGCGCATGGCATTCCCATCGTCACCCGGGATGTGTCGCCCACGGAAATACCGACGGATTGGGCGGGCCATGATGAGGAGGCGATCGGGGAAATGGCCGTGGCCTACCTTGCCGATATGGGGCATCGTTCGATTGCCATTGTCGGCCCTATGGAGAGGGGCATTGGCATCGGACGGCCACGCGGTCTGTATCATGCGCTCGACCGCAGGGGATTGTCTACTGATCACTTCATTGATGTGAATTTCCAGGATACACAGGACAGTAAGGTCTGGCAACATCTCGCGAACCTGTTGCGCATGCCTTCGCACCTCACAGCGGTCATTGGCCTGGGCGGGACATTTTCACTCATGGCATTGCATATCGCTCACACCATCGGCAGAACCGTACCGAAGGCGTTAAGCATTCTCTCAACCGGCAACTATCATATGTACGATTATACCTTCCCACCCTTGACCGCTATCGAGCAAAGTGTTGACGATGTCGGCGCAGCGCTAAAAATGCTCATCGGGCGCATGGAGCATCCCCAACCTGCCGATGATCACACGGTGACACATATCACCGTCGCTGCCCGATTGGTGGAGCGCGCCTCGTGCGCTCCACCGGCGCTACATCCATGAGATGACGGCCATGTCAGCGCGCGCCGCCTGCGGGTTCCAGCAGCAGGAAGCGGAAGCTGCGCTTCGGGATGGTCACCCGCGCGGCGCCGTCGACCATCGGGAAGACCGCCTCCTGGCCCTCGATGGTGATGCACGGCGCTTCAGGGTCGCCGGCGTTGGCGCGCCACCAATCGGCACCTTGCCAGGTGAAGGTGAAGGCGCGATAGAGATCGCGCAGTTGCCCGTTGGCCAGCGTGGCATGCCCGAGGGCGGCAAGGTCGGGTTTCACCACCACCTCGGCCTCCTGATCCGTGTTGTTCATCAGTGCAAAGATGACCCAGCCCTGCGGCGATTCGCCGATCCGGCGCAGGACGCTGGTTGTGTCAGGACTGATGGTGAACCGTGTAAAGCTATTGGTCGGCGCCGGATCGACCGGCAACGGCGTGTCCGGCGTGGGCAGCCCGGCAGGTCGCGTGTACACCGAGCCGACGATCTGCTCGGGGATACCGCCGTCGAGCGTCAATACCTCCCCGGCGTCCCAGTAGCCGATGAAGCGCACATGATCATCCCAGCGCATGCGGCGCTCCATTTCTTGTATCCACATCCACGGGAGTTGGAGATCGTTGCCGCCAACCTGCCAGATGTTGTGCACGACGCCAATGCCGGCCACATGCTCGTAGTCCGGCCAGCGCGGCAGCGTCCATGTCCCCGGCTTGCCATCTTTCGGCGGCTCGATCATTTTGCCGTAGATCCCGGCGCGCGCCTCGCGGTCCTCGCCGGCGGTCGCCCCGAGCTCGGTGAGCCAACTGGTCAGATGTCCGAACTCGGCAGCGAACATGGTGCGCGCATAGGGCAGGCTCACCACATCGAAGTAGTTCTTCGTCGGCGAGGCAATCAACGGGGCAATATGCCCCTCGCCAATCCAGTTGTCGTGACAGAAGGCGGCAATCGACAGGTCCGGCCCCCAGTCGTGGTGGCGCACCCACCCGTAGCGCGGATCGGCCTCGGTGAAGAGCGTGTAGATGCGCTCGTAGTGCTTGCGGGTGGCCAATCGCCCACCGGCGCTGGTCATGCAGTCGAAGTAGATGCCACGCTGCGGATACTTCTTGATGAACTGATCGAGCATCCAGATGTGCATGTCGCTGGCGGAGGAGGCGTGCGAGGCGGGCGCCCAGGCGCGCGAGTTCGGGTCCGGCGGCATCAGTGTGGCCCCCGGCCAGCGCCATTCATGCCACCACTCGGCATATTCAGGCGAGCCCACCCAGGTGAAGGGGCCAAAGGCATACCAGCAGCGGATGGGGCTATCCTCCCGCTCAAGTTCGGCACGCATTTTCGCATACTGTTCCTCGGTTTCGCGTGGCTGCGGGTAGTTAGGTGTGAACCAGGTGTAATCGCCATCAGCATACCCGACGCCTTTGTAGAGTTTGATGAACGTTTCCCGCTCCGGGCGCGGCTTGGTCGGACTGATGGCCCAACTGAGGTCCACCGTGCGCGGCGTGGTCAGGTCCACCGGCTTTTGCACAAACGGGATGGCGATC
>JAGUZN010000027.1 GCA_020060775.1 Armatimonadota bacterium | reverse complement strand
TACAGCGCTCGCCGCCGCGGCCTCGAAGGCGTAGCGACCGTGCGCGTCTCCCTCGATGCCAAAGCTCGCATCACTGATGTCGAAGTCATCAACAGCTCCGGCCATGATGTCCTTGATCAGGCGGCGGTGAATACCGTCAAGCGCTACACCTATACCCCGAAACTCGTTGATGGTGAAGCGGTGCCTTCGGCAATCCGCCTCCAGGTGCGCTTCGAACTCACGAACAGATAGTAGTCCGACATGCTCGCGCAGTCATGAGCCTGCACCCTTTCCAGCGCACAAATAGTTGAAATTATGGCAACTCGCCCCGTTTCTCAGCAGGAAGTGTGTGCACCACAATGGAAGGGGTGTGCAGTATGCTACCCACAGGAGCGCGCACATGAGTCAGCAACCCTGTCGCATCGCTTTTTGCGGCGCCGGCCACTTTGCCGCCTGGCATCACCTGCCCGCGCTAGAGCAACGAGCTGACCGCTTCCAGGTCACCGGCTTCTTCGACGTCAACAGCGAAAACGCCCGCCAACTCGCGCGCGGACACTACACCGTCTACCCCGACTACGACGCGCTGCTGGCGGATGATGCTGTCGATTTCGTGCTCATCATCACCCGCCCCCACAGCGGCCACTTCGCGCTGGCCGAACGCGCCTTGCAGGCGGGCAAGCATGTCCTCCTCGAAAAGCCTATGACCACCACCAGCCGGGAGTGCGATGCGCTCATCGCCCTCGCCCGCGAAATGGGACGCATCCTCACCGTACACCAAAACCGCCGGCTCGACCTTGATTTCCTCGCCGTGCAGGATATCATCGCCAGCGGCAAAATCGGCGCGCCGCGATTCATCGAGAACCGCACCGTCATGTCCGCCTACCAGGGCGGGGATATCATCGATTTCGGCATCCACCTCATCGACCAATCCCTGCAACTCAACAGCAGCCCGCTGTGCGAAGTCTTCGCGTGGTTGGCGAACCCGCCGGGCGCACCCGACAACGGCGGGCATGTCGACGCCACCTTCCGCTTCGAGCAGCCGCCCATTGTACGCATGGCCATGCTCCCCCACCCCCAGCAGTATCTGCTCAACGGCACCCCCGCCGTGCCCCGTTTCACCGTCATCGGTGAAACCGGCGCATTCGTGCAGCGTTTCATCGAGGACCCGCGCGATATCATGAATGCCACGCAGAACTTCGAAAATGCCAGACCCGAGTACGCCGTGCCCGCCTATCTCGAGGTGCAACGGAAAGGGTTCTACGATTACCTGTACGAATCCTGGGCCGGGGGTGCGCCGTTGTTCGTGCGCCCCGAAGAAGCGCGCAATGCCATCCGCGCGGTCGAGCTCATTGTAGAATCCGCCCGGACCAACCGCACCATCGCGGCGACCGGCATGCTGAATACCACCGAGGTATCACGATGACGGCAACACCACAGGCTGAACACACCCCGCGGCGCGTCCTGCTCTTTGGCGGCGGTGAAGTACACGACTTCCGCGCCTGCTGCCCCGTGCTGCAGCAGTACCTGGCCGCCGTGCCGGAGTTCGTCATCGATGACGTACGGGAAGACTACGACGCCTTCCTCGCCGAGCGCCTCGCCCCCTATGATCTACTCGTCCTCTATCAGACGGGCGGCACGCTCAGCGTCGAGCAAAAGCGCGGACTGGTCGAATGGGTGGCGAGCGGCAAAGGGTTCGTCGGCGTCCATGCCGCCACCTGCTGCTTCATGGACTCCCCGGAATACCTGGCCATGGTGGGCGGCGCCTTCCGCGCCCACCCCTTCGAGCGCGACTACATTGTCAGCCTCACCACCGAGCCCCATCCGGTCATCGACGGCCTGCCCGGCTACACCGTCGAACACTGGGAACGCTGGCCCGTCTACGAATACCTGGTGCACGACGAACAGTATCTCATCGACTACGACACGCGCGTCCACGTGCTCGCCACCACCCTCTTCCGCGGCGCGCGCTGGCCCGTCGCCTGGGTGAAGCCGTGGGGCAAAGGCAAGGTCTTCTACCTCGCGCTGGGGCACAACGAGGAGGCCTGCCGCAACCCCTTCTTTCAGGACATCTTCACCCGCGGCGCGCGCTGGGCCGCCGACGGCGCCCCCTACGAAGAACCGCCCACGCGCAAATTCGCCATCGACTGACGCCAGTTGACGAGTAATCGTCCCTGAAAGCGCTCGCCGTGCGCCATAAAGGGTGTACCATCCTGCAGCAGGGCCGGCTTGTCCGTCCTCGCTGAGAAGCTGTGTTCAAACGATCTATTCGCGGATCGCACCTTAGATGTTCGTGACTGCTGGTCTTGGGGCTCCGAGGCGCTATCCAGGACCGATAGAGCGAGGAGGCCCGACACGGACCGCCGCGAAAAGATCACGCGAGACCGGACAGAGAATGTGGAAACAGCTTCAGAGAAGGTGCAAACCTTGGCGAACTCGGATTTCACCCTACCCCGCAGGGATGAGGGCTGTTGTGCACCATCGCGCTCAACCTATGCGCTCCCCATCCTATCCCGCAGGGATGGCGGCTGTTGTGCACCATCGCGCTCGACGGGTGCGCTGCCCTTCCCCTATCCCGCAGGGATGGAGGATGTTAGCCAGGGGTGAGCAGAGCGAACCCCTGGGAGTCGATGCACAGATGCTCCAAGCCCTGTAGGGGCGCAGGAACATGCTCCGATATACCTGCATCTTCGAGGGATACTATATAATGCCACGGTCCAGGAACCATGCCCGACAGCACCATTAAGGGAACCGATCCAGCCTGGTCCCAGCGGGACCATTGAGGGACTCCATACCGGGAACGCCAACAAGTGAGCATCACTCGATGGCCTTCAGCAGTGTATCGTTGTATACTTGTATCAACACGAACACGACCCCAGGCTATTCCGACCAGGGAGGAAATTCCATGGAGATCCCCTGCCTCATTGGCGAAAGCCGACTCGTCTACCCGCCGGAGCCGCCCGGCGATGCCCGCCAGTGGTTCATCAATGACCACTGCTTCTACACCGCGCCCGATGGCCTGCTCCACTGGTTCGGCATCAATAATCCCTACCTGCCCGGGGGCGAACGGCTATACGAATATCATCCCTACATCGGGCACGCGACCGCGACCGACCCGCTCGGGGAATGGACCCGATGCCCCTGGGCCATCGATGACAGCGACGGGGCGCAATACCTCGGCGCGCCCTGGGTGGCCTGGCTGCCCGGCGAAGGGCGCTACGTGATGCTCTTCGAGTCGAAAATCGCCGGGCGGCGGGAGTTGGAACTGGCCTACTCGACCGACCTGTTCACCTGGCAGCGCACCGGCCAACCGGTGTTGGCGCATCTGGCGCACACCAAGCGCGACCCGTGCGTGATCTCCGGCGACCAGGGGGAATACCTCCTCTACCTCTGCACGCCGAGTGCGCAAGGGTCCAGCATCACCGTCACCCCCACCCGCGACTTTCGCCACTACGGCGAGACGCGCACCTGCCTGCTCATCGAAGACGGCGTCTCCTGGGGCGGCCTCGAATCCCCCTTCGTCCTCCGGCGCGGCAGCCTGTACTACCTCTTCGCCACCTACGCACACCGGCACTACGACGAGACCATGGTCTGGGTATCCGAGCGCCACGACCACTTCGCCGTCGGTGACGTGGTCACCACCCTCTACGGCCACGCCGCGGAAATCTTCGAGCACGCCGGAAAAACCTTCATCTCCTCCTGCGGACCCGAAGACTGCCAGCACCTCAACCGGCACGGACTCTACCTCGCCGAGCTGGCATGGGCCGCCGTGTAAGAAGCTGTACGGAAGGGGCCGTTCGTGGATTCCGCCGAAGACTCATCACTGGTTGAGAACATACGCATTTAACGAATGGTCAGGCAATTCGACGTGATATCCTCCAGGTAGGGGAGATCTTTATCGAACGAATCTTCCGGACCAAAGTAGGAAATCACGATCAGCGCTAATGAGGAATAAGTACAAACGATCTTCATCCGCGTGTGCTTCATGGTTGTATCTACCACTCCTTGATACGCCAGGGACCCATGGAATGTGGTAAAACTTTCAGAAAGCAGCGGTCCACGACTGCACGCCAACAACCCTCCACGTCCCGCACTACTCAAGGCATCCTTGGTAAGCCCCTTGTCAAAGTTCGGATCTGTCATTAAACGTACGATTTCATCGCTATATAACTGATGTAAACCAAACGCATGCACTGTGATGCCCCGAGGAGTAACCGAGCGTTCATCTTCCATCGTGATAGTTTCCATGATCTCACTACGCTCGACATACAAACGCCATCCTGCTCCTTTGGGATTGCGGAGCACGACATTGTACGCAGGCAGGTAGGCACATTTGTCTTCGACATACGGTTTGGGTAGCTTGGCGGCAATCATGCTGCGCAGCTTGGCAGCCTCTTTGGCCGCACTGTTGAATTCGCCAATCAGGGCTAGCTCCCGCGTGCACGTTAAGGTTTGCGCGATACTTCCCTGGTATTGCTCGCGTAGTTCGGCAATGCGTGCCGTGTTCGGCAGGCAATAGCTCCACTCGATGGACGTGATAAGATCCAAAAGGTCCTGGCGATTTTGCTCCAGGGTTTTATCTGGAACACAGTATTGAAATAGGTAAAGGACATTTCCGTGCACTAGTGAAGATATCAACTGTGGGGGATCTAACGCGGAAGTAGTCAGACGAGCGAACAATATGCGATACGGCCCTGCCATGACAAACTGTTCCTCGGATAATATGCCAACATCATCAAAAAAAGCTTTGGTCCGGAAAATAATCCTGTTATCTGTGGCTTTGGTTGAACCAAAATCGTTAGAACGTTCATGAACAACATTAGTGATAGCATAGATATTCAAGGTATCGCTTAGGTCAGTAGTTGAAAAACTAGCCAACCACTCTACACCTAATTCCTTAGACATCTGAAGCAGTTCACTGTTGTCCATAGTGTCAAGTTGCATGTCATCCATCGGGCAGCAAAACGTCATGTGGTGGGCCGCACTGCGAAACACGCCATCGTGGTACGTTGGCGCTGGATACGAAGAGCGAAGCATCATCTCGTACTCGGCAGCGGAATTGATGGCCTCTATGTACTGCTGTGCCTGCACCTTTGCGTTGATTTTGGCAATGGCGGCGTCGCACTGTGCGGCAATATCGGCGGCGCGGACAGGAGTGATGGCGCAGAGACAGTAGAGCAGGTACAACAGGGGAAGGCGAAATCGTTCCATGACACAGGTCTCCTTTACACGTTGCACGTGTTGCCTTGCTGTGCAAGTTAGCCACCATTATAGCATTATCTATCGCCGATGTAGAGTGACTGCCGGCTGTTAACGATAGTATTTATAGAGAGAATTTTGGGGTTCGTCGAAAGGGGTTGCGGTTGCCTTGGACCCAAACGCTTATGTATACGAAAGCGCTGTTCTCCCGGTTGAAAATTCCAAGTGAGTATACAACGCTGCCGGGAACACATCCCCCGACCGCCAGGGTCCCAGCGGGACCCTTAATAATAGCCCGGTACTTTAGTGCCGGGAATAGCATCCACCATCCCCCCACGAGTCCCAGCGGGACGACTGATGCTTACAACTGATCTCCCTTGACCAACCCCTCATCTTGTTATAGAATATATGTTTGATATACCCCGCACCCTGACAACCGCATAGTCACCGATCAAACGTATTGTAGGGAATGCCCGCTGTGGCATTCCGCTGTGACGATCCAGGAACAATGCCCGACAACACCATTAAAGGAACCGATCCAGGTGACACCCGGATGCCGCTTGTCGGATATCAGGCAGGCATCGAGACCACGGCATGCCACAGCGGGCATGCCCTACAACACCTGGAATTTGCCCTGCCCTAACACCAACCACCAATATCGAACATCAATTATCCAATATCCAATATCGAAAACTTTTTTGGGCAAAACAAACCCAATTTCACGCTCACGACTTAACATAACATAAGAAACAAACCCAATTCAAAGCCAAATTATCCCGGTAAACCAGACGCTGAATGGTTCGTTTTACAGGAATACGGTCATTTATCCATGTGCGATCGCACAGGGTTACAAATAGCGTGTAAACACGGGTGTTCAAACGCACACACTGGAACGCTGGCGGTGCCTGTGACACTCGAGTCCGCGTCCCCCCATTTTCACAGAGCACCGCTCGGGTACTTATATAGGGCAACAACCGGGCACACGATATACGGGAGGATGCACGCATGGCTCGATTCGCGCTGATAACCCTGCTCACGGCTCTCCTGGGCTGGACGCTGGCAGCCCACGCCGCGTTTGAACGCGACTACCCTAACCTGCTCTACAACGGCTCGTATGAGCAGGTGGAGTGGTATGCCGGCCGCGAGGCGGAATTCTGGCAACTCCGGCCGAATATGACCCGCGTGACCGATGTGGCGCATAGCGGGAAAGCCGCATTAAAGATCACCGGACCGGCGAATAACTACACCTTCCAACGTGATGTCGCGCTCCTGCCGAACACGAGGTATTCGCTCTCCATGTGGGTGAAGCTGGCCAACGTGAATGCGAAAGGCGTTTCCGTGGAGTACGGCCAATTGATTCCGAAAACCGCTGGCCAGCTCGGCGCCACCAAGCAGGTGAACGGCACGCTGGACTGGACGAAGGTCGAGGTGGAGTTCACCACCCCGACGGATCACGAGAACGGCTGGCTCCGGCTGGTGTGGAACCTGGGCGAAGGCGAGACGGCATGGATTGACGACGTCGCGCTCGCGCCGGTGGACGGCAAAGTGCCCCCCATGAAGGTGCCGGCGATGATGCCGTTGGGCGGCACGTTCGAGGGGCCGACCTTCGTGACGCTCTCCAGTGATATACCGGGGGCGGTCCTGCGCTATACGGTGGACGGCAGCGATCCGACGCCCTTCTCCGTGGTGTACAATGCGCCGTTCCGCATCACCGGTCCGGTCACCGTCAAGGCGCGCGCCTTCCATGCCGGGCACAACGACAATGCCGCGATTGCCAAAGCCGCCTTCACCCTGAAGCCGAAGATCGGCGAAGGCGTGCCCTTCTATCCCGTCGGCTGGAATCAGGATGTGGAGGACTGGTGGGCCGGGCACATCTACAACCCGGCATCCAAAACAGCATTGAAAAGCGCCATCGTGTCCCCCAAACCGATCATCAACGTCGCCGAGGTGCATGCCAAGCACCCTGAGTCGGTCACCGCGGGCATCGAGGAAGCGCTGGATATGCTGCCTGAACAAGGCGGTACGCTGTACTTCCCCAAAGCCCACGGGACGTATTCGATCACCAAACCGCCGGTCACCGCGATGAACTACTACACCATCGCCGGGCCGATCCTGGTGATGCGGCGCAGCAATATCCACTTTATCTCCGACGGGGCAACCATTCGCTACGATGGACCGGAGTGGACGATTACCGCCCCGTCGGGCAATGTAGCGGGCATCCTGAACTTCTGCAGCATGGACACCGCGGATAATAAGGCGATGCAGCGCGCCTCCACCAACTTCTACTTCAAAGGTCTGACCTTCGACGGCGGCGGCAAAACCCCGGGCGGGCTGGTCTTTCGCCACTGCGCGGAAGTGTTGATGGATGATTGCACCTTCACCAACTACGACCTGAAGGCCAAGGGGCATCCCGGCGCTATCAATGCCGCCAGTGTGACGGATGGCATCTGGGTGCGCAACTGCCACTTCGACAATGCGCTGTTCGGCATCTACTGGGACGGCGTGCACAACGCCGGGGTGATCAACTCCACCTTCGGCCCGGGGCTGGTCCGTTCGGATGTGCTCATGTTCACCAATAATGACATGGCCCCCCTCTCCGCCTACCAGCGCACCTGCCAGTATATCGTGCTGGCCAATAACGCTTTCCAGGGGCCGGGGCAAACCGCCATCAGCATGACCAACGCCAACACGCTGGTCACCGGCAATACGGTGACGGGCAAATACACGACCTTCGTCAGCCAGATCGGACGCGGGTGCTCGAACATCACCCACTTCCTGCGCTACGACGGCAGCGGCATTAAGGTGATCGGCAACACGGTCGAGGAAGCGCGCACGCTGGTCAGCTTTACTCGTGATGTCTCGCAGACCACGCGCAAAGAAATCTTCACCATGCGTAACGTGGTGAAAGACAATACCGCCAGGAGTATTGACACGCTGGTGGAGTTCATCCCCGAAAGGGCGAACGATCCGAACTGGAATTTCGGCGATCCAGAATATTCGCGCATCGACGACGTGACTATCACCGGCAACACGGTGAGTGGCACAATGCGTCCCGTCATTCGCCTCGACCATGAAGCGGTCACTCGCATCACCCGCATTAACATCTTTGGCAACACGCTCACCGGGAAAACACGCGACCTCCTGCTGGACCGCCGCAGCCGCCCGCTGGCCGAGGCCCCGGGGGTGACGGTGGGCGAGAATACGCTCAATGAATAAATAAGCGTTATGCGCGATGGATGCGCTGGTGCAGCAGGTAGAGGAAGAACGGCGCGCCGACCACGCTGGTGACAATGCTGATCGGCACTTCGCCGCCGGGCAACAAGGTGCGCGCCAGCACATCGGACCAGAGCAGCAGCAGCCCGCCGCCGAGGACGGAGGCGGGCAGCAGCACGCGGTGGTTGGGCCCGACGAGCAGGCGCATCAAGTGCGGCACGATGAGCCCGACGAAGGCAATAATGCCGCACACGGCCACCGCAGCGGCTGCCAGCAGCGAGGCAATCACAAGCAGCACGAAACGGGCGCGCTCCAGATTGATGCCCAGATGGTGCGCCGTATCATCACCGAGCGCCAACACGTTGAGGTCGCGCGCCCAGATGCCAGCGACCGCCACGCCCAGAATCGCGTAGGGCGCCAGCGCCGCCACCGCCGACCAATCGCGATTGGCAAGACTGCCCATGAGCCAGAGCATCACCTCGCGGAAGACGCCGTTCGATCGTTGCATGATGAGGAAGGCGGTGATCGCCTGCAACAGACTGCCGACGGCGATGCCGGTGAGCAGGAGCGCCGTGACCGGCACGCGTCCACGTCGCCGGGAGAGAAGATACACGGCAAAGATGGCGATCACGCCGCCGACAAAGGCGGTGAGCGCGCGCGCGTTCATGCCCAGAAAGGCATTCTGCAGGCCGAGGATCACCGCGAGCACCGCACCGAATCCGGCCCCGGAGGAGACGCCGACGATGTAAGGGTCGGCCATCGGATTGTGGAAGAGCGACTGCATCACCACGCCGGCCACGGCCAGCGATCCGCCGACTAGCAGCGCCAGGGCGATGCGCGGCAAGCGCACGTCCCAGACAATGACCTGCATCATGCCGTGGTCGGATATGCCGCGCAGCCGATCCCACACGGCCTGCAGGACATCAGACGGCGAAAGATGCGCCGAGCCGATGCCCGCAGAGATCACCATGCTGATGAGCAGGACGACCGTGAGGATGATGAGCAAGGCCCATGCCCTGGTGCGGCAGAGCGGCATGTTCATTCCGCCTCCTCCTCGCCGCCCACGCGGTTGAGCAGCACCATCGGTTGCCCGCTGTACGGGTTAGCCTCCACATGAACCAAAGCGCCGTAGACGGCGCGCAGGTGCTCGACAGTCAACACCTCGGTTGGCGACCCTTCGGCGTAAATTCGCCCGACGGACATGAGCAGCAGGCGGTGACAGTATTCCGCCGCCAGGTTGAGGTCATGCGAGATGCACAACACCGTCAGGCTTTGTTCACGGTTGAGCCGCTCGAGGAGCTGCAGCACCTGCATCTGATGGCCGAGGTCGAGGTGTGCCGTCGGCTCATCGAGCAGCATGACCTGCGGCTGTTGCGCCAGGGCGCGCGCTATGGTGACGCGCTGCAGTTCGCCCCCGCTCAACTGGTCAACCGGACGATGCTGCAGGTGAGTGACATCGGTGAGCGCCATCGCTTCCTCCACCACGCGATGGTCATCACCACCCGGAGCAGCAAAGCGCGCGAGATGCGGGTACCGCCCCATCTCCACCACTTCGCGCACGGTGAAGGCAAAGGACGGGGCGATCATTTGCGGCACCACGGCCAGCACGCGCGCGAGGTCGCGCGGCGCATAGGCGCGCAACGGGCGTCCCCCCAGGCGCACCTCGCCGCCCTGCAGC
Source organism: Armatimonadota bacterium (assembly GCA_020060775.1). GTDB lineage: Bacteria > Armatimonadota > Hebobacteria > CAIYQO01 > CAIYQO01 > JAGUZN01. Next base: position 10,919 of record JAGUZN010000027.1, on the reverse strand, counting down.
AAAAGGAGTCCGGTGAGGGCTTTGATCAACGTGCTTTTACCCGACCCGTTGGGTCCCACGATGCCCACGAAATCGCCATGCTTGAGTTGGAGCGAGAGTCCGCGCAGCACTTCGTGCCCGTCGTAACCGCCGCGAATCTCTTCGGCTTCGAGAATCGGCGCGTTCATCGTGCGCCTCCTGCGGGGAAGCGGTCGGGATGCAGGGCGCGGGCCATAGATTCCAATCCATCAATCATACGCGGTCCGGGAATGGTGATTTCGTCTTCATCCAGCATGGCGACCCGCCCGGTCCGCACCGCAGTGACACGCCGCCAGCGCGGGTCGGCGCGCAGTTCCGCCAACACGCGCTCCGGAGTGAGGCGATTCTGCACGCCATGCCCGGTCAGCATCAAGATGATCTGCGGGTCCTGCGTGACGATCGTTTCCATGGAGAGTTCCGGCCAGGGCGCATTGGTGACGGCGGCGATATTGCGCCCGCCGCTCATGGTGACCATTTCATCGATATGGCTACCCGGACCGGCGCTGTAGAGGTCATGCATGGTGAACAGAAGCAGGACGCGCGGGCGCTTCGCTTCCGGGAGGTTGCGCACCTGTGCCTCCACGGCCGCACGCCGTTGCCGCATCGCCGCGACTTGCTGCTCGGCCTGCGCGCCGTTGCCCACCGCTTTGCCGACCAGCAGCATGGCATGTTCACATTCAGCGAGCATTTCGGGTTCGACGGTGAGCAGCGGGACGTTGAGTTCATGCAGACGGTCGAGGGCATCGCGCGCATTGCCGCGCGCTCCCAGCACGAGATCGGGTTGCATCGCGATAATCTTCTCGACATCAGGATCGATATACCCGCCGACCTTCGGTAACGCCCTGGCTTCCGGCGGATAATCACAGTAGCGAGTATTCGCGATGAGCCGATCGCCTGCGCCGATGGCATAAATGATCTCCGTGACATTCGGCGCGAGGGAGATCAGTCGCTGCGGCTTGCGGGGGATGGTGAGCGCATGCCCGAGCGCATCGGTCAGTGTCATGGGAAAGAGGCCAGAGCCTGCAGCGGGTGCGGCAGTACGGTTGATGGTGGGACGGGACTTCGACGCCAGCACGGAAAGGGCGATGAGCAACGCGGCGCCCAACAGGATGATCGCCAGGAGTGTCGTCCGATGTCGCATCAGGTATCCTCATCCCCCAGTACGCACCCACCGCATAGGACATGCGCGCCAGGACCTGATCAGCGGCATCCTGGAGCCATGCCTCTTTCCGCGCGAGGCGACAGGCTGCAAGCAGGTCGGTTTCCTGGCTCCCGCGTCGTCCTACTGGCCGCGCCTTCCCATCCCCTTGCGCCACGGCATGGGGGAACAGTGGCCGATTGCGGCGTTCGTCGGCGGTGACAGTTGCGCGTCAGCGACGGACTTGCACCGTCTTCCCGCACCACTGCTTGCACATCGACAATTGCGTGAGCATGGTACCAATCCCACGCCCCGCCGTCAAGCGAAATGGGAGATCAGATCACGCGAAGGACGGCCTCCCGCGAAGTCTGCCATTCTTCTGCGGTGAATACTTCAAGCGTGACAATCCCATCGTAGGCAGCGTCATGCAACATGCCGAGCACTATACGCAACTGCGTGGGGTCGGCCACCGCCAGCGAGGCGTGGTCACGCTCGCCAGTGCCATGCAGATGCACGACCCGCGTCTGTGGGAGATGCTGCCGCAGATAGGCTGATGCCTCCCGCCCTTCCAACCAGAGATGCCCGATATCGATGCACCGGCTGATGCCGGTTTCTTCCACAATGCCATCGAAATAGTGGGGCGACCAGCCTTCAAGGTTTTCCAGACAAAGTTTGCGAGGATCACCGAGAGCGGCAATTAACTCACGCACAGCGGTTTGCGCATCGCACTGCCAGCCGTGAACCACCGCAGCCGTGGGGTCGCCCATAATGCGCCGCCCATCCAGGTGCACCACGTATGCGTACGGCTGTAGAGCGCAGGTGGCGGCGATGGCGCGGTGTGCCAGCGTCAGTGAGTCGTTGCCGCTGATGATGTCCCGCGGCAAGTGCACGGTATAGGTCAGGTCGTACTCACACGCCAACGCGTGCAGTTCCGCCACCTCGGCGGACGTCGGAAAGTTACAACCGTACCCCTCGACATCGAAGAGCACCAACTCCACATCGTCCACCTCCAGCGCCAGCCGTCGCACATTCTCGACGATGCTGCCGGAATACACACAGGAGGTGGCGCCAATATGCCAGTGATGTCCTGTTCGATCCATGCCATTTCCTTATCGATTTCGGTATCAGGCGTTTCAACGGTGCAGGTATGGCGGCGACGCGCACAGGGTACACTCATGGGGCATTTCGCCTGACGGCAGGGAAACAGCCGTTGCAGTGCGAAGGTATACAGTTACCATATTGCTAACCAAGCGTATGCTTCCATTCGTTCGATGCCCAGGAGCAGCCCGATGACACATTCCGTTGCACCCGCGCCCCGCGTCTGGTGGGAGCGTGTGCTCGCCGCACTCGCATTACTCATCAGTGGCCTTATTCCACTGGCAATCCCGCTGGGGCTAATCACCTTCGCTGTATTGCGCAAACGGTACCCTTACGGCGCATATCATGCCCTACTCGCCGTGTTCTGGTCCTGTACCTTCCTGCTCGCCATCATCGTGATTGGCCTGACGGCGCGCTTGTTCCCTGATGCGGCGTCTGGTGTGAGTCTGCTGCAGAGTCGCGCACAGGATCTCCCGCGCTTTTGGTCATCCTTGCCTACCGCCGCCCAGGCCACACTGGCATCATATCTCACTGCGCTCGGCATTGTCCTGCTGGTCGGTTTCGCCGGGGCGGTGGTGACCCTGCTCGGAAAGATGTACCGATTGCCGGTGCTCGCACATTTCGCGACTCGCGCTGTCGGCATCCGATAACAATGCCGCACCGTGTTGCTTCTTTTTCGCGTCGTACCGTTCAACCGTACCGTGTTCTCGCACATCATGTAATTATAAGGATTTGACAATGGCTGTCTACCAACCGAATGCCGTGCTGGGGAATTCCCACACGCTGGTGACCCTTGGCGAGGCCGGGGAAATTATGACCCTGTTTTATCCGGAGATTGACTTCCCGCAGAATCTGCGGGAAGGCATGCCCGCCGTGTATATCGGCGCGCCGCGCGAAGGGCGGTTGCGCTGGACATATGAGGATTGCTGGCAGCGGCGGCAGTCCTACGTGCCGCGCCGGAATATCCTGGTGACGGAACTCGTTTGTCCTGAAGCGGGCCTTTCACTGGAAATCACTGACCTGGTGCACCCCAGGCGCGATGTGTTCGCGCGGCGATTTCGTTTAACGAATATCAGCGCCCATCCCCAGCAAGGCGCCCTCATGCAGTACCTGTATCTGCGTCTGGGCGAAATGCCTGGTCGCAACAGCGCCCGCCGGCTGGATGATCGCCAGGCCGTGGTGCAGTACTTCCGCCATATCTGTTTTGCCATGGGCGGCGATTGGCCGGATGCCGTGCAAATCGGTAAGGCCCATGACTCCGCGCACAACCGCGCGAAATGGGATATGGCTGACGGCGTATTGGAGGGGCAACGCGAAGAACTCGGCGATGTCGATACCGCCTACGCCTGGGATTTCGATCTGCAGCCCGGCGATAGTTTGGAGCGCACCTTCCTCGTCTCCGCCTCGGCGACAGAGGCCTCGGCCCTGGCTCAACTCGAGCAATGTCGCGAGGATGGTTTTGATAGTCTGTACGAACTCACCGATCACTGGTGGGGCGCGTGGCTGAGCGCTGCAGCGCCAGTGGAGTTGCCCAATCCGTTCAGTGAGATCTATTATCGCTCCCTGCTTGCCACGCGGGTCATTTATGATGATCGGTACGGGTCAATTCTCGCCGCTCCCGAGTTTGACCCGACCTTTGAGCGCTGTGGCGGGTACGGCTTCGTGTGGCCGCGCGATGCGGCCGAGGTGGTGCTGGCATTGGAGCGCGCCGGTTATCCGGAGATGGTCGAGCGCTACTTCGAGTGGGCGCGCGCCACGCAGAATCCCGCCGGTTACTGGGAGCAGCGCTACTGGCTGAATGGCGAGCGCGGGCCAGGATGGTGCAGTTTCCTCGATTCCATCCAAATCGACCAGACGGGTTCGATGGTGCATGCCCTGGGCGTCTACGGGGATCGCTTGCCCGTGCATGAGCGCTCGGGCTTTTACGAACGCTTCTGGAGCGTCGTGGAACGGGCGACCGGGTATTTACTCGGTACACTGGGGCCGAGTGGTTTGCATTCGCAGGCATTCGATCTCTGGGAGAAGTTCCGCGGCAGTTTCGTCTATTCCAATGCCTCAATATATGCGGCATTCACCACGGCAGCCGGTTGGGCGGCGGCCCGTCACCAGGATCATCTTGCCATGCAGTGGAACGCTGCCGCCGCGCGAATCAAGCAGACTTTGCTGGCTGAATGCTGGAACGGGCGCTATTTTGCCCGGGGATACAATGAAGCGGGGCAGATCGACTGGACGATTGATTCATCGATGCTGGGCATGCTCGACCCCTTTGGTGTGCTGTCGCTGGACGTGCCGGAAGAGCGCGCCATGGTGGAGAACATGGTGCGTGTGATTCCCGAACACTTGACGAAGCACCTCCCCGAAGGCCTGGCGATCATGCGACACGAATGGGATGACTATATCGAGGGCAGCGCCGGCGGAGTAAATACCTTGTGGCTCGCGCGGGTGCTGCTGCGCCTTGCCACGTATTATGCCCAGCATGATACAGCGCAATCACAGGCCTACCGCGAACTGGCCGAGCCATACCTGCGCGTGGTGATTGCCCGCGGCACCAGCACCGGGTTGCTGTCTGAATTAATCGGCGGCGGCCCTACTCCACGCTGGGCCGTGCCACACGGGTGGGCCATGGCGAGCTTTATCAGTTGCGCGCTGCTGCTCGATGGATTGGGCACATAGGTCGCGACTGCAGTCGCTCACCGGCACAAATGGAAGGGGCCGCTGTGGCGGCCCCTTTCTGATGACTGATATGATCGATAACTCCTCGGACCGGCTGCTCCGGTCGATGCCGCATTACCGTGCGGGAGCGGCGTCGAGGCGATGGTGGGCGACTTCTGCGAGCAATCGCTCGGCATTCCGGTGCAGAATCGCATGGCGGTCATCATCGGTGATCTGGGAATACAGCACACACCCCAGGAGAAAGTGCGGGTTGAACCAGGGCAGGTCAGTGCCGAACACGATTTTATGCGACCCCGCTTCGCCGACTGCACGTTCGATGAAGCCGGGCACACTGGCGACCATCGTCAATTCCAGGTAGATGTTTTCGTGTTCGCGCGCTAATGCGATAGCCCCGGCATAGTCGTCATAGCACGAATGCCCGAGCAACAAGGTCATGTTCGGATAGCGTTGTGCAACAATCAGGCATTGCTGGGCGTTGCAGCGCGGGTCATTCGCAGTATGCACGAGTACGATGAGCTGGTGATCGTGCGCCCATTGCAAGATGGGTTGGTATCGCGCATCAGTGAGCGCACAGTCGTGCCACATCGGGTGAATTTTATAGCCAATCACGCCGACAGTATCGAGGGTTCGCGCCTGTGCTTCTTCAAAAGCCTCGGGGTAGTGTGGATTGATGCCCCAGTAGGCGAGAAAACGGTCGAGGTGATTCCTGAGCAGAGACAGGGTGGCGCGCGATCCACTGTACGGATCGACCATGCCGGCATGCGAGGCAACGACTGCACGGCGGATACCACACCGGTCCATCGTGGCGATGATCCCTTGCGGTTCGGGGTGCGGGAAATAGCTGTCACGGAAGCGGTCAGGATGGCAATGCATATCGATCACAGGGCAATCGGCCACGCGGCCATGATCGATAAACGCTTGCACCAATGGGGTGATCCTCTTCATATTTCCACCTCCCCCAACAGGCGGAAGAGATTCCCGCCGGCGATATTGGTTAGATCCTCTTCGTTGAGTCCGGCATGCAGAAGCGCCAACATGCTGCCGCCTGGCTGGACATCAGGGAAACCACTGGAGAAGAGCAGGCGGCGTGAGCCGTAATGCTCACAGAAGCTTTTCACGCCACCCTCGAGTAGATATCGGCTGGTGGTGATGTGTACACCGCGGAAGCACTCGATAAGTGGACGAAAGTATCTGTCGAAACCTAAGTACGTCGGCAGTGTAATGATCACGCGCAAATCAGGGAACTCGGTGAGCAATGCGGTCAGCGCGGCCCAATTACCGGGGGTAGCGCCGAGCAAATCCATATTGACCAGCAGTGGGATGCGGCGGAGCACCATGGCATCGAACAGGGGCCCAAAGGTGATGCCGTTCAGCAAGTAGCTCGTGGGGAAAGCCCACAGGGCGCGAACGCCGGCTTGTGACATCGACTCAATGAACTCGGCAACGCCACCAAGTTCTACGGTTTGCGGCGGGAGGATTGCCCAGGTAGGCATGAGCGTGGACAAGCCACGCGTCTCGGCAATGTTGAGGGCATTGCCCACAGCCGGATGCTGTTCATACATGGCCGAATGCACGACGAGCGCCCGTTGAATGCCAATCTGGTCATACAGGTTCACGAGGTCGGCGGCGGTCGGCACTTGCAACGGGCTGGGAATCCTTCGCCGCCCGTATTCCGCGTGACAATCGAACCATTCGATCATGGAGGCTCCTTTCACGGAGAGGTTGCCAGCCAGGTGGGGCAGATACCGATACTATACCGTGAAGCGTGGTGCTTATCAAGGGATAAGCGCGAAGGAAACCCCCGTTCACCAGTATGATTTGTCCACGAAGCGTATATTGCGCTGTAGCAAAGTCACCGCTCACTCAATCATTATCACTACTGCGTGTCTCACCACTGAAATATTACTGTTTCAGTCGTATTTTGCTATAATACAGACATGCGGAGCACGCAGTCACGAGTCATATGCGCGATGTCCGGCGGGGTCGATAGTTCGGTCGCCGCCGCTTTGCTGCACCAGCGTGGTTACGAAGTCGTCGGCATGACCCTGCAGTGCTGGTCAGCCGATGGCGGGAGCACCTCGACAGCCGTGGAGGATGCGCGCCGTGTGTGCGAGCAACTCGGGATTCCTCATGTGGTTGTGGATGTTCGCGAGGAGTTCTACACCACTGTCGTCGCAGCGTTTATTGCTGCATACCGTGCCGGACGGACGCCAAATCCGTGCACGCTCTGCAACCCCCGGATGAAGTTTGCTGTGCTGCAATCCGTTGCGCAAGCGCACGAGGCCATGCATTTCGCCACCGGACACTACACACAGGTGGCTTTTCACGAGGATATGCAGCGTTGGTGCATCCGCCGTGGGGTCAATCGCGGCAAGGACCAATCATACGCACTCTACGGACTGACGCAGGAACAGCTTGCGCAGGCGACTTTTCCGCTAGGCACCATGGACAAGGCGCAGGTACGCACGCTGGCAACAGCATTGGGCATGCGCGTGGCGGATAAGCCGGACAGCCAGGATATCTGCTTCATCCCGGGTGGTGATTACTGGCAATTCCTGCGACAGCATGCGCCAGATGTGGTGCAGCCCGGACCTATTGTCGATCAGGAAGGGCATTTGCTGGGCACGCATGCAGGCATCGCCTTCCATACGATCGGCCAGCGTCGTGGGTTGGGCATTGCCGTGAACGCACCGCGCTTTGTGGTGCGGATTGATGCTGCCGCCAACACGGTCGTCGTCGGCGAATCAGAGGCTCTACTGCGCCGTAATGTCACGGCGGCCGATGTGGTTTTCGGTAAGTTCTCTCCTGCCATGCTCGCAGCACCACAACGTGTAACCGCGATGCTCAGGTACCGCATGGCGCCCCAGCCGGCGATGGCTTCGCTGGATGATGCAGGGTATTTACAGGTGGAGTTTGATACGCCGCAACGGGCGGTGACACCAGGCCAGGCGCTGGTATGCTATGATGGTGATGACGTTGCGGTGGGCGGCACCATTGGTGCGTAATCGCGAGATGCCTGTGCATTGCATTCTCATGGCCTGCGACTGTGATGCTCTGTTGACACACGTACACCCGGGGTGCTGGTTACGCGTGTCCCGGGTGTACGTCGGCTCTGTGATTTGTGCTACAGGGTATCCACGTATACAGCGCGCAACACCTCTTCAATAGATGTAATGCCCGCTCGCGCTTTCTCCAACCCGTCTTCACGAAGTCCTGTGTATCCCAGCTCACGCGTAATATTGCGGATTTCGGATGCGGATGCCTTCCGCACGATGGCGTTTTGCAGTTCATCCACGGCAGGGATCACTTCACATACACAGAGACGGCCGCTGTAGCCGGTATCCCGACACTGATCGCATCCCCGGCCGTGATAGAAGGTCGTTTCATCAGTGACATCAAATTTTTCACGCATTTCATCGGTGAGCGCCAATGGTTCACGACAATGCTCACAGATCTTCCGCACGAGGCGCTGGGCGACAATGCCATTGAGCGACGAGGCGACGAGGAACGGTTCGGCGCCCATATCCACCATACGTGCGGCGCCACTCGCGGCATCGTTGCAGTGAAGCGTCGAGAGGACGAGGTGGCCGGTGAGGGCGGACTGCATGGAGATTTGCAGGGTATCCAGGTCGCGGATTTCACCGACCATGATGATATCGGGATCCTGGCGCAGAATCGCGCGCAGACCGGCGGCGAAGGTCAAACCGATTTTCGGATGCACCTGAATCTGGGTGATGCGCGGGAACTGATACTCGATGGGATCTTCGACGGTGATGACATTTTTGCCCACGCAATCGGTTCTCGCCAAGCAGGTATAGAGGGTCGTCGTTTTCCCGGACCCGGTCGGCCCGGTGACGAGCACCATGCCGAACGGCTTGGTGATCAGCTCTTCCAGATAGGTGCGGTTGGTGCCGGTGATGCCCAGTTGGTCAAAATCCATTGCCCCATGGCTTTTGGGCAGGAGGCGCATAACCGCCTTCTCCCCATCGGCGGCGGGCACAATGGAAATACGCACATCGTAGGGTTTCGGCAGTTCGATCTCAAAGCGGCCATCCTGCGGCAAGCGATTCTGTGCGATGTCGAGTTTCGCGAGAATTTTTATACGTGAAATGACTTGCGGATGCTGGTCTGGGGGGTAGTGCAGTGTGTCCTGGTCATACATGATGCCATCAACGCGGAAACGTACGAACACCTGCTGTTGGTGAGGTTCGATATGGATATCTGTTGCTCGTTCTGCTATGGCACGCTGGAAGATATTGTTGACGGTACCTACAGCACCGCGGGTGTCAGCTTGCTGAGGTTGCGCCATGATCTGTTCTCGCAATGTCGCAGAGGCATCAGAATCTTTCACCATCTCCTGGAGGAGATCTCGCGGGGCAGATGTATAGTTGCCCCCGTAATGAATTTCAATGCCGCGCTGGATATCCTGTTCATTGGCCTGCACCAGTTTGATGCGACAGCTCGTGAGTTGCTGCAACTGGTCGAGCAGCATCAGGTTGGCAGGGTCGACCGCGGCAACCGCCAGGGTGCGCACGCCGTTTTTTGAATCCGCGACGTTCAGTGGACACACACAGTAGCGCTCAGCCATGTTGCGCGCGATCAAGCTCAACGCCTCACGCGGCACCTGTAAATCCTGGGGTCGAATGCTCGCACAGGTTTCGTCTTTCATGATCTCCTCCGCGATACCGGTCTCCACGTTAGCGTGGAATTGCCTGTGAGAAACCGGCTGTCCGAGTGGCGACGGCTGTTGTGGTGACCCGCGCGGCTACTCTGCAGGGTCGCGCTTTTCTTCCCGACGGCCATCGTCTTTTCGATATTATTCGCGTATCCCGCGCAAGTTCCTTTCCTCGACGTTCGATATTGACGTTATCGCTGTGAAATATACTGGCGCTTTGATGGAGGCAAGAGGAGATTCAGGGAGCGTGGTATAATGAAACAGGATCGCCGAGTATTCCGCAACTGTGCTGACGATGTGCGTTGTGCCTGCATGCTCGTTCGGTGTACACGTCTGTATTATGCTCGACGCTGACCTGGGACGCGGTCGTACACACAGGAAAGGAGACCCACATGCTCATCACCATCTCTCGCCAATACGCAACGAACGGTATTCTCATCGCCCGCCAGATCGCTGAACGTTTAGACCTCCACCTGTACGACCGGGAATTGGTCGATGAGGTTGCGCATCAAATGCAACTCAATCCGACCATCATCCCTCAGCTTTACCAGGCGGCATCGAGCTCTGTTCATTCGTTGTTGCTGGAGTGGCGCATGTCCACCAGCTTGCCACAGTACGTGCGGTATTTGCGTAAAGCTGTGCGTCGTATTGCTGAAGAAGGCAACGCCGTGATCGTGGGACGCGGCGCGAATTTCTTGCTGGATGATGCTGAGGCCTTGAAGATTCGTCTGGTTGCCCCTGTGGAATTGCGCGCGGCGATCTTCCGGGCCGGCAACGATATCTCGGAGGATGAGGCGATCAAGATTATTCAACAGCGAGATCGCGAACGGGTGAACTTCGTGAAGGCGGCCTTCAAGTACGACGTTGACGATCCGCAGCACTACGATTTGATGTTGAACTTGCGCTGCCTCACGCCGGATCAAGCGACGGAGATGATCCTTAAAGCGATTGAGGCTCGACGGCAGTCGTGCGGGGAAGCGGGGCATGAGCCGATTTTGCCGTACCACTACCGCATGATGGTGCGGATGAAGCATCACGTGCGCTCGGAAATCGTCGAACGATATCGGTAACTGCTGCAGGCGTATCCAGCAACGAGGCCGCTCGCGTGAGCGGCCTCGTTTTCTATGCCACTGTGCCTTCTTTCATTCCAGATGTAGTTCAGCGACGGCGGCGATGGCGCTGTCGGGCAGGTCGAACTGCACGGCACCGTGCTCCGTGCTGAAGGGGACGGGCGCAATCTCGCCGCCCACCGTCTGCAGGGTGACGGCGGTGACGCGCTCGGCGTCGGCACTGCGCACCTGCACGGCATAGTCTCTG
>JAGUZN010000133.1 GCA_020060775.1 Armatimonadota bacterium | reverse complement strand
GCCCGCGCACCAGCACCTCGCCGGGCGCGGCCCCGGCCTCTTGCGGCTCTTGCTCTCCGGTTACCGTGACGGCGCGCGACTGCACGATGTACGGCGTATCATCCTCGAGCGCCCACTCGATGTCCTGCGGCAGGCCGTAATGCTCCTCGATGCGCACGCCGAACTCGGCCAGTTGGCGCACCTGCGCATCGCTCAGGCATGGTTCATCGGCCAGCGGAGCATCGAGCGACTCGCGCACCGTCTCCCCTTCCGGCGTGCGGATATCGCGAATCGCTTTATGGGAGATCTGCCGTGTCGTGATCTCTCGCGAATCCTTGCGCACGGCAAAATGATCGGGGTTCACCTCGCCGCCCACCACCGCGTCGCCCAGCCCGAACGCGCCTTCGATGACCAGCAGGTTGCGATCGCCCGTGGCTGGATGGATGGTGAACATCACTCCCGCCGCCCGCGCATTCACCATGCGCTGCACGATCACGGCGATGGCGATCTTCTCTTCCGGGATGCCTTCGGTCTTGCGGTAAAAGAGCACGCGCGCGCTATAGAGCGAGGCGAAGCACCGTCGGATCGCCTCCAGCAGGGCGTCATGCCCGCGCACATTGAGGAAACTGGCGTTCATGCCGGCGAACGAGTACTCCGGCGTATCCTCGGCGGTCGCGGAAGAGCGCACCGCCACGAACGGTTCTGCCTCCCCCTCCCCGAGCGCTCGATACGCATCAGTGATCTCACCCGCAACGTCATCGGGCAACGGCAGGCTGAACACGCGCTGCTGCAGGGTCTCCGCTTCCATCTCCAAGCGCGCGGTGTCATTGACGTCGAGCGCCTCCACCCGGCGGCGCACTTCATCCAGCACGCCATGCGCCTCTAGCGTGCGGCGAAACGCCTCGGTGGTCACCACGAAGCCCGGCGGCACCGGCAACCCCGCCTTGGTCAACTCGCCCAAATTCGCGCCTTTGCCGCCGGCGAGGTTGACGCTGCCCTTATCCAGGTCGGCAAACCAACTGATGACCGCCATCATGCCCTCCGCCCGTGTAGCGTTTCTCTTATCATCGGGCAAAACGCACGGATGGGGTGTGCCAAAACGGGGACGGCGGTGAACGAGTAACGGGAGAAGCGCGCATGAGGACTTTTCCGGAGGCTAATTGTCGTGGGTCGTCACGTTGTACCTTGCCTTCCGACACGGTCCTTGTTCAGGTCGCGTTTGGCGGTTGGCGTTTCGAGAGGCGCTTTCCCCTCCCCTGTCGCAACGGGGGAGGGTAGGGTGGGGGTAATTCGTCTTCCCCTCCCACATGCGATAGGGGAAGGGAAGACGCTGTCCCAAACGCGAAACGCCATACGCCATACGCGGACTCAGCCAGCATAAAGTCGGAGAGCAAAGTACCACGTAACAACCCGCTACAGCTAATAACTGGAAGGGGGCGTCACATCGATCTTTGCCGTGCAAGGTGATCACTGGCGTTCCACGCGCGACCAATGAAGATTGGCTACGCTGTGCGATTTCCTTCCCCATATCCCGCAGGGATAGCGGGTGTTAGCCAGGGGTGACAGCAGGGAACCCCTGGTTCGTTACGAACAACCCCCAAGCCCTGGAGGGGCGCAGGAAGCCCAATCCCGCAAACACCATTCGTCATAACGCTATCCCAGCCCCGAGTCTGCAGGCATTGATACATTACCCGGCGGCGTCGGCCAATCCCTCGGCATCGAGCACGGTGATCTTGCGCCCCTGCACGCGAATGAGGTCGTCCTGCTGCAATCCGCTCAACGTGCGCGATACCACATCGCGCACCGATCCCAACCGCGCGGCCAGTTCCTCATTGGTGAGCGGCAATGTGAAGGTCTCGCGGCCGGCGGCCTCTTCCAGCAGATACCGCGCGAGGCGCTGGCGCACCTGGCGCAGGGAAAGATCCGTCACCAGATCAACCAGCGTGCGCATGCGCTGCGATAGCGCCTCCATGATCTTCAGGCTGAACTGTGGATGGGCGCGCAGCCACTCGTCGAACGCCGCTTTTGGAATGAAGAGGATGGTGGAATCTTCCAACGCGGCCGCGGACGCGGGGTAGGGCGCATTGTCGAACAGCGGCAACTCCGCCACCGAATCGCCCTCGCGCAGGATGGAGAAAATTTGCTCGCGGCCCGCCTCCGACGCCTTGAAAATCTTCACCGCGCCCGAGCGGATGAGGAACAGCCCCTTGGCCGGATCGTTCTCCCAGAATAACGTCTCGCCCTTCGCGTAGGTGCGCAACGTCCCCCGCGCCAGCAGATCGGCGCGGCTGGCCTCATCCATCCCATTGAAGATGGAAAATTCGCGCGCAAGGCCACAGGGTGTCCGTCGATGATCCGTCATATGCGCGACTATAGCCCCCCGCGCGCCGCCTGTCAACATGCCCCGCTCGCAACCTGCAATCGGCAATCAGAAGGGGCCGCCGAAGCAGCCCCCTTCTGTCTCCTGTATTCTCTCTTCTCCCCTCATTCTTTCACTTCAATGCACGACACCGGGCATGCCTCTTCGCAAGCCTTGCACCCGGTGCACGCTTCGGGGTGCTCCACTTTGGCCACATCTTCGATAACGTAGACATTCGGCTCGGCGGGGCAGACCGCCTCGCACGCGCCACAGGCGATACAGCCAGCTTCATCAACGTACGGTCGCATAACAACTCCTCCGATCACAGTATACCCCTCTTCAACCTCACGCCTGTCAGCCTTGACGGCAAAGTGGGCATTGGGGGATGCGGGACGTGTGTCCCGCATCCCGTCATCGGTGTTAGTTCGCCGGGGTCAGGTCGCCCAGGATGGCGCGCAGGTCCTCCTCCGCCGTGCCCGTAGGCATCACGCCGAACTGTTCGACCAGCACTTTCAGCACATCGGGGGTGACGAATGCGGGCAGCGTGGGGCCGAGCCGGATGCCCGTGATGCCCAGGTGCAGCAGCGAGAGCAGGATGCACACCGCTTTCTGCTCATACCAGGAGAGGATGAGCGACAGCGGCAGTTCATTCACGCCCACGCCGAACGCCCCGGCCAGCGCTCCCGCGATTTTAATCGCCGAGTAGGCATCGTTGCACTGCCCGATATCCAGCAGGCGCGGAATGCCGCCGATTTCGCCGAACTCCAGCGTGTTGAAGCGGAACTTCCCGCAGGCCAGCGTCAGGATCACGCAATCTTGCGGCACCTGCTCCGCCAACTCGGTGTAGTAATTGCGCCCGCTGCGCGCGCCGTCGCATCCGCCGATGAGGAAGAAGTGCCGGATGGCGCCCGACTTCACGGCGTCAATGACCACATCCGCCACGCCGAGCACCGCGTTGTGCCCGAAGCCGACGGTGATATACTGCTCCGGCCCGTCCTCGGCAAAGCCGTCCGCGGCCAGCGCCGCCTCGATGACCGGCGCGAAGTCCTTCTCCGCGACGTGCGTCACGCCCGGCCATCCCACTAGCCCGGTGGTGAAGATGCGGCCCTGGTACGCTTCCTTCGGCTTCTGGATGCAGTTCGTCGTCATCAGAATGGCACCCGGGAAAGCATCGAACTCCCGCTGCTGATTCTGCCAGGCGCTGCCGTAATTCCCCACCAGATGCGGGTATTTGTGCAGTTCCGGATAGCCGTGGGCGGGCAGCATCTCGCCGTGGGTGTAAATATTGATGCCGCTGTCTTTCGTCTGCTCCAGCAATATGGCCAAATCTTTTAGATCATGACCGGAGACAAGGATGGCCTTCCCCTTCACTGGGGTGATGCGCACGCGTGTCGGCACGGGATGACCGTAGGCACCGGTGTTGGCGGCATCCAGCAATCCCATCACCGTCAGGTTCACCTCGCCCACGCGCAACGCCAGTGAGAGCAGCTCATTGACGGTGTATTCCTCGCGCCCCAGATACTCCAGTGCTTCGTGGAAGAAGGCATACACGGCAGGATCTTCCTGCCCGAGAATCTTAGCGTGATCCGCGTACGCGGCGGTACCCTTCAATCCATAGATGATCAGGTAGACGAGGCCGGTAACATCCGCCCCGAACTTCGCGGTCATCGCCTCGATGCCCACGGCTTCGCCCTGGCGCACCAGGCCGTCAAAGTTCGCCGCCGGCTCCCAGGCCGCAGTGCCGCTCAGCGGAGCCGGGGCAGACCCGTGTTGCGTCTGGTAGGCCGCCTCGTACATCGCCCGTGCGCGGTCGCGCAGCGTTCCCAGTCGGCCGGCCATGTCGGCGATGCGCTGGGCATCGAAGTTGACATTCGTCACGGTGGTGAACAGCGCTTCCATGGTAAACCGGTCGATCTCCGCATCGCTCGCCCCAAGTTGGCGCGCGCGGTGGGCGTACATGCCCAGGCCGATCACGCCGTGCACCAACAGATCTTGCAGCGCGGAAGTTTCCGGGTCTTTGCCGCACACGCCGAACGCCGTGCAGCCGGTGCCTTTCGCGGTTTGCTCGCACTGATAGCAGAACATGCTCATGGTTTGCTCCCTTTCATATCGCGGTGATGACTCTACCTTACCGGGTACAAGCCGCGCGCGCTATGATTTATGTCATACGGGGAGAAAACATCATATCCTGTCGTATGACTCAGACGTCGGCGATGACAGACAAGGTTGACATGCGCCGGTTGGTCGGAGCGCCGGCTTCCAGCCGGTCCCAACAAGGAAGGCATCGATGGTTGCTGCTGTCGGTTAACCAGATAACAGTGTTGGCATTTCCCCTCCCCTGCCGCAGCGGGGGAGGGCAGGGTCGAACAGCGGGGGTCCTTCCTTACCTCATCACTCACCACTGCGTCCCGAAACGCCATACGCCAAACGCGGACGTACTCGGGCGCAGTTCGGGATACAGCATGACGTGACAGGCCCTACCACGTATGCTGCCACGCACATCCGTGTTATAATGCAGGCATGCCAAACCCCTATCCGGAATGGGATCGCTTGCAGGAGATTCTCAAGGTCGTGAAGGCTGAGGGGTTTGCGCGCCTGGGTGCCGAAGAGATCATCGAGTTCGGGAAGCTCTACCGCCGTGCGGCATCGGAACTCGCCTACCACCGCACCCACGAAGCGGAACCCGCGCGGGTCGCTTTCCTCAACGATCTGGTGGGCCAGTGCTATCCCTACGTGTATACCGCGCCGCGACGCCCATGGCCAAGCGTCAAGCGCTTTTTCGCGGCGGATTTCCCGCGCGCCATGCGCCGGCATGCCCGCCTCATCCTGCTCGCCTTCCTCGTATCCATGATTCCGGCGCTGCTGGGGTTCATGCTCACCTGGTCTGACCGCGCCATCGCCGATCAGGTGCTGCCGCCCGAGCTGATGACCATGCTCGACAGCCTGGTGGAACGGCATCACACCCCCAAAGACTGGCTGCCCGCGCTGGAGCGCGCGCCGGCGGCGGCGTTCATCATGCAGAATAACATTCGCGTGTCGATCACCGCCTTTGCCGGCGGCATGACGGCGGGCATCCTCACCCTGTTCCTGTTGATCTACAACGGCGTGATGCTCGGGGTGGTGGCGGCAGCCGTCGGGTTGGATGGCCCGGCGACCGCGCTCAACTTCTGGGCATTTGTCGCGCCGCACGGCGTCATCGAACTCACCGCCATCTTCGTATCCGGCGGGGCCGGGCTGGTGCTCGCCTACGCCATCGTCAACCCCGGCGCCTACCCCCGGCGGTTTGCCCTCAAGCAGGCAGGTAAAGAGGCGCTGAAGCTCATGCTCGGGGTGGCGGCGATGCTGGTGGTGGCGGGATTCGTGGAAGGATTCTTTTCCCCGATGAATATCGCCGAGGAGATCAAACTCACCGTGGCGCTGGTAGAGGGCGGGTTGCTCTTCAGTTATTTCATCCTGGCCGGGCGCAACACGGAAGAGGCGCAGGAAGCGCCCTTCGGGGAGTTGATGACTCCGCTCCCCCCGGTATAAGCTTCCAATGCGCCAGGGATCAGGGAAGACCCCCCTCCTGCCTCCCCCCGTTGCGACAGGGGGAGGGAATCCTCTGGCGCACACCTGGAGCAGGGATGCCGACTACAGCACGTTCCGGTAAGCCTGCGGCGCGCAGGTGACTGTGCGGTATGCCCAAAATGCGCCAGGATCACCGGAACACCACCGATACTCGAAAGCGTTATGAGGCGCTGGCGGCGTACGGCTCCAGATAATCCATCCAGCCCGGGTTGCGCAGCGCCGCCATGAACTTCGGGTAGCTGATGTACGGCAGGCACTTCGGCCGGCGCGGCTTGCGCACCATGGTCATCCCCGCCTCGTCCGGCAGGCGGTCGCCCTTCGCGTTGTTGCACTTCGTGCAGCAGCACACCAGATTATCCCAGTCATCCGTGCCGCCCCGCACGCGGGGGATCACATGGTCGATGGTGAGCGGAAGATGGGTGGCGCCGCAGTAGACGCAGCGGTAGCCGTCGCGCGTAAAGATACTTTTGCGCGACGGGCGCAGCACGGGCATGGGACGCTTGACGTGGTGGTTCAGCCGCACCACCGAGGCGTTCCCCATGTCATCCACCACGTGCGCCTTGCCGAGATACAGCAACACGAGCGCACGCTTGCGGTTCGTCACGTTCAACGGTTGGTAGTTATGATTCAGTACTAGGACTTCTTCCCCCATCGTCGTCTCCTGGTCACCTCAAAATCTGGATGAACCTCCCTATCGCATAAGGACCGATACCGGTTGGCCGCGGCCAACCGCCGAAAAATGAAACGCCCGCGTGCTTCACTGGGCAACGCGGGCGCAATACTGCCGATGCTGGCGCACTGGTTGGAACACGCAGTGCAGCGAGCTATCCCACACGAGCAGATGCCTGAGCATCTCGCGTGAGACCAGCCCATGCCGACGGAACCGTATTGGTATGGTCAGGGTGTCGTGCATTATCGTTATCCACGCTAAATATGTGCAGAAAAGCACAAAGTTGTCAAGCCGCACGGCGCGCCTTCCCTCAACATCACGTTACGGACAGTGTACCCCGATCCGGCAGGGCGGACCGGGGTCGTGTGTCATGAAGGGCGCGCGAGGCTTACAGCTCGATGGATTCTTTGATTGCGCGGCGCAGAATATCGCGCGGCACCGAGTTCACCAGATCGACATGACCGATTTTGCTGGGCAGCACAAAGCGCACCTGGCCGGCCACCGCTTTCTTGTCGGAATCCATCAGGCTCATCAGCACGCCGGGGTCGCTCTTGGGCAGGTGGGTGGGCAGGCCGATGCGCTCGAGCAGGCGAATCAGCCGGTGCAGCGCCTCGGCGCGGAACAT
>JAGUZN010000093.1 GCA_020060775.1 Armatimonadota bacterium | reverse complement strand
CACCTGCGCCCCCTGCGACGCGGGGAGTTCGCCATTGGCCCGCTCGCCGTGCGCATGAAAACGCGGCTCGGGCTGTGGGTGGCGCAACTCGCGCTCGCGCAGGATGACGTCATCAAGGTATATCCGAATATCCTGCAGACCCGGCAGCAGCACCTGCTCTCGCGCCACCTGCGCGCGCGGCAGATGGGGGTGCGCGCCATGCGCCTGCTCGGCCAGGGCACCGAGTTCGAATCACTGCGCGACTATCTGCCCGACGACGAACTGCGCCGCGTGGACTGGATGGCGAGCGCCCGCCGCGCCTCGCTGGTGACGCGACAGTTCGACGTGGAGCGCAGCCAGCAGATCATGCTGGTGCTCGACCTCGGGCGCACCATGGCCAGCCACCTGGACTACATGACCAAGCTGGACCACGCCATCAACGCCACCGTGCTGCTCACCTACGTCGCCATGCAGACCAACGACCGCGTCGGGTTGATGGCCTTTGCCGACGATGTGGTGAGTTTCATGCCCCCGGGCAAGGGCTCCGGTCAACTCCCGCTGGTGCTCGAGCAACTCTATCGCCTGCAACCGCGCGCGGTCGAATCCGACTACCGCGCGGCGTTCACCTTCCTCGCGCACCATCAACGCAAGCGCTCGCTGGTCATCATCTTCACCGATCTGGTCGACCCCGACTCCTCGCGCCGGTTGATGGACAGCCTGTCGCTGCTGCACCCGCAGCACCTGGTGCTCTGCGTGGCCTTGAGTGATTACGAACTGAAAGATCTGCTCTCCGGCATCCCCCCGGACACCACCGGCATGTATCAGCAAGCCGTGGCCGTCTCCGTGCTGGAAGACCGGCAACTGGCGCTCGCCACCCTGCACCAGCGCGGCATCCTGAGCGTCGACGCCGCGCCCAGCGACCTCGCCGTCGCCGTCGTCAACCGCTACCTCGCCATCAAGCGCGAAGGCCGGGTGTGAGAGACAGGAATCAGCAAGGGCACTTTCAGGAGGAATCCCCCACACCCCAGCGTCCATGGTTGCTCCCGGCGGTTCATCCACAAAGCGTGCTAGCATAATTCCCCTCCCCTGTCGCAACGGGGGAGGGTAGGGTGGGGGTCCTCCGCTTTCCCCTCCCCTGTCGCAACGGAGGAGGGTAGGGTCGAAGAGTGTGAGCGAGTGCAACGAGTCGAACAGTGGGGGTCTTCCTTATCCACGCATCCTGCAGGGACGCCACGATCCTGGCCGCCGCGCCGACACGATGTCGGCGATAATGAGTGTGTCCAGGATTAGAGTTACAATATTGTTCAGTATGGGCTGTTACATCACGCCCCACCTCCACACCCCAGAAGGAATCGACGGCGGCGTCGTCGAAAGATTCTTCCGCGACATTGCGCCGGACTTGCTGCTGAAGCCGGCGTATACTGGAGGTTGACATGGCATACAATGTGACCCTGATCACCGGTGACGGCACCGGACCCGAGCTAGCCGAGGCCGCCCGCCGCGTGATCGACGCCACCGGCGTCGAGATCAACTGGGAAATCGCGCTGGCCGGCGTGGACATCATGGAATCGCACGGCACCCCCCTGCCCGACGAAACGCTGGAGTCGGTGCGCCGTAACGGCGTGGCGCTGAAAGCGCCCATCACCACCCCCATCGGCTCGGGCTTCCGCAGCGTGAACGTGGCGCTGCGCAAGGCGCTCGACCTGTACGCCTGCGTGCGCCCCTGCAAAAGTTATGTCGGCGTGCGCTCGCGCTACGAGAACGTCGATATCGTGATCGTGCGTGAAAACACCGAAGACCTGTACGCCGGGGTGGAGTACGATCTCGACACCCCGGAGGCGAAACAGATCATCGACATGGCGGAGGGCAAAATCCGCCCGGATAGCGCCATCAGCATCAAGCCGATCAGCGTCACCGGCACCCGCCGCATCGTCAAGCACGCCTTCGAGTATGCCCTGCAGAACAACCGCCGCAAGGTGACGGCGGTGGCCAAGGCCAACATCATGAAATACACCGACGGCCTCTTCTACCGCACGGCGCGCGAAGTAGCCGAGGAATATAAGGGTCGCGTGGAATACGACGAAGTGCTGGTGGATGCCGTCTGCATGCGGCTGGTGCAGCGCCCCGAGGAGCTCGATGTGCTGGTGATGCCCAACCTCTACGGCGACATCATTTCCGATCTCGGCGCCGGCCTGGTGGGCGGCCTGGGCGTGGCCCCGGGCGCAAACGTCGGCGAGAAGGGCGCGGTCTTCGAGGCCACCCACGGCTCCGCCCCCAAATACAAAGGGCAGAACAAGGTGAACCCCACCGCCCTCATCCTCTCCGGCATGCTCATGTTGCAATACCTGGGCGAGCGCGATGCCGCCGACCGCCTGGAAAAAGCCGTGGCAGCCGTGCTGGAGGAAGGCACATCGGTGACCTACGACATGAAGCCGCGACGCGACGACCCCACCGCCGTCGGCACCAGCGAAATGGCCGATGCCATTATCGCCAAGCTGCAGACCGTATTCGCACAGGCCTAGCGACCCGCTGGTCGGTGCGCCGGCTTCTAGCCGGCCCCCATGTGAAGGCGTATACGGTTGCTCCCGGCGGTTACATAGAGGAACGTGTTGGCATACCTGGGAGGGCGGTCGTCCCTGGCCGCCGCATCCCCGCTGGTCGGAGCGCCGGCCCCTACCAGCCCAGCGTCCATGGTTGCTGCCGGTGGTTCATAAAGCGTGCTGGCGTATATTCCCCTCCCCTGCCGTCCTGGCCCCCGAAGCTTTACGTGAAGGGAGAAGCGGGGGAGGGCAGGGCCGAAGAGTGTGAACGAGTGCAACGAGCCGACCAGTGGGGGGCTTCCGTAGCCACGCATCCCGCAGGGATGCTACCAACCACCAATCACTATCCCGCAGGTCCCAACGGGACCCCTGACAATAGCCCGGCACTTCACTGCCGGGAACAAATACTCACAACCCGTATTGCTGCAGCAGTTCGGCGTTGTCCACCCACATCACGAAAAAGGGGTGCTTCGCGCCGCGCTGTTTCATGATCAGCAAGAAGGGACGATCGAAGTGGCAGGGCGGGAGTGGTTTACTCGCGTAACCCCTCAAATCGACCTTCGAGACGATACGCGCACCTTTGCGGTCCAAGCGGAAGTCGAAGGATTGGTGGGCGTGGGTGATGATATAGTCGTCGAATCCGGGATTCGCCAACGACTTGCGCAACAGCTCGCGGTAGTCATGCTCGATCCTCCAGTACATGTTGGGAATGAGCACTTCATCAACAAAGGGAGAACCTTGATCCCGTTGCATGAGCGCCTCCACCCGCGCCACGGTAGCGGCGAGAGATGGCTGCGGCGTCACGCGCGCCAGTAGCAGTTGGTTCGGCGTGCTGGTATTGCAGGGGTCGATCACCAGCTCCGCATCATCTGCCCCGCCACTGCTATACAACACCTCGACATCACGCCGGGGGTCGTCGCCGCGCATATGATCAGCGTGCAACACCCCGAATGCCGTGATCTCCGTCTGGTTTCTGCTGGAATCCGTGAAGGTCAGACGCTCGCGAGGACGGGGGAAGGGCGTGGTGAACCGGGCCTCTGCCTTGAGGAAGGCGAACGCCAGGATATCTTCCGGTGCAACCGTGCCGAACTCCGGGGTTGGCTCGTCAGGGAATTGCGCGCGCATCGCGCGCTGAATCTCGTCAATAATCCCCTGTTGCACCAATCCGGCGGCGGCGTAATACGATCCCTCGGGCAAGTCCGCCGCCGATTGCGGGGCGCGATTCAGCCGTGTCGCCACCTCTTCGGCATCCGTGAGCTGGACGGGAGCTTTCACCACCTCATCGCGCAGGCGGTGCCACGCCAACTGCATAGCGGAGCACCAGAGCACATTCTTCCCGGTAGGCATGGGCGTGTCGAGGGTGGGAACGATTACGGTGTACGGTAGCTGCGAGGAGTTGCCGGTGAAGGATGGCGTCAACCGGTCGGCGGTCGCCCCCCGATGCCATGCCAGCAGCGCCCATGCGACGGCCAGCACGCCGAGGCCCAACAGCCACCACCTCCTATGCCGGAGGATGCGCGCAACGACCATGTTCATCCTGTCCTCCTCCCGCGGCACGGTGAGCATCGACTGTCCACATCATACGGCTACACCGGCATACTGACAAGCGGCTACCGGAAAACGGCACGGACAGTTGACCGTTGCCACAGGTTGTTATAGAATATATGTTTGATACTCCGCACCCTGACAACCGCATACCGCTGCCATCTGCGGACACTCACCGCCTGTCCATGCCGTCCATCATGTCCGTGCTGTCCACAACCCCTCCTTCTCCT
>JAGUZN010000214.1 GCA_020060775.1 Armatimonadota bacterium | reverse complement strand
TCGTGCGGGAAGATTCCAGGATCTCGTCCCTGCCACGCCCTCGCCGACCTGGCCGCTGGTGCGCACCCTCTACGCCGAGTTCGGCGGCAACACCTGGAAAGCCGACGGCACCGGCGTCGGCAACGTCATGCTCGCCCCCGGCTCCCCGGGCAAGCAAGCCCTCGAAGCCGCCCCCATGTTCGTCATGGGCTACTATCGTCCCTGAAGGACAATGATTGACGCTGGACATTCATGGATGCAAGACGGTGATGGCCCGCCGTGCGCGGGGATAATCGGAGGTACGTTCATCGCCAATGCGGGCAGTACGTGCTGGATCGGCTGCAGTGTGCGAAGGTCGGCAGGTCCAGCACGCACGCCCGAGCCTTGACAATAACGCGCGATTTTTCGTACACTACGCGTGCATACAGGGGGACAGGGCGGATGGATTGCTTGTGATCTCGCCGCCTGTAGACCGGCAGCCATACGGCTGCCGTTTTTGGTTGGTAAGCATCTGGAAGGGACGCATGTGCGTCCGTTCCTGTGTGGGCCGGCCTCCGTGCAGTGACTGCGCGGAGCGCCGGCCTTTTGCACGCAAAGGGTCTAGGATTATGGTCAAGTTGCAGCCGGCATTGATACTATTGGCCTCGGTCACAATTCCGTTGTGTTTGGGTGGAGTGTATGCCTGGAGCATGCTGGTGGAGCCCCTTCACCAGGTCCACGGCCTGTCCTATGCGCAGGCGCAAAGTATCTTCGGCGTCACCATCGCCGCGTTTACCCTGGTCATGGTCGCCGCCGGTCGCCTGCTCTCCCGTTTCGGCCCGCGCGTGATTGCCAGTGTTGGGGGCGTACTCTTCACTACGGGATACCTGCTGGCTGCCGCCTCGGGCGCAACGTATGTTGGGCTGCTGATCGGCGTCGGTCTGCTGGCCGGAGCGGGCATCGGCTGCGCATACATCACACCGCTCACCACGGCGATGGCCTGGTTTCCACAACGGCGCGGGCTCATCACCGGGCTTGCAGTAGCTGGCATGGGAGGTGGGGCATCGGTACTCTCGGCAGGTATCTCGTGGGCATTCGCCCAGGGGCAAGGCGTCCCGACCATTCTGGCGGGCATCGGCCTGGTGTATGGCGCGGTCATCGTGCTCTGTGGGCAATGGCTGCGCTTTCCTCCTCATGACGCGGCAGCATGTACGACGGCTTCCAACACCAGCTTCTGGCGACATCGCCCATTCTGGGGCATGGTGGTCGGCATGGGCTGCGGCACCTTTGCCGGTTTGTTGGTGGTGGGGAATCTGAAGCCCCTCGGTATGAGTTGGGGCATGGCGGAAACCGTGGCCACCCTGGCGGTCACGCTCTTCGCCGTCGGCAATGCGCTGGGACGTCTGGGGTGGGGCGCGCTCGCTGATGCCGTCGGCACCTGGCGTGCCATCACAGCGTCCTTGCTGCTGGGGGCTGTCAGCCTCGGGGCGCTAGCCTTTCTGCCGCCATCGACGCCGGTGTTTCTATGCACCACCTCAGCCGCCGCCATCGCGTTTGGTGGGTGCTTTGTCCTCTATGCCGCTCATGTGGCTGAGCAATATGGCCCGGCACATTTACCGGTGATCTATCCCTGGATCTTCCTCGCGTATGGCGCGGCGGCGTTGCTCGGGCCCACCACGGGAGGCATGTTGTATGATACGATTGGCAGTTACCAGGCCGCAGTAGGGTTGGCGGCATTGGTCTGCGCCATAGGGGGGCTGTGTGTCCCCATGTTGCTGAAAGCGTCCGATGCGCCAGTCACTGCCCCAACCACGCAACAGGAGATGGCATCATGACGACAACACGGCATCCCGCGCTCTTCCTCGACCGCGATGGCACGCTCATCGACGATGTCGGCTGTCTGGCTTCACCAGCCGATGTCGTCTTGTTGCCCGGCGTGGTGGAGGCGCTGCGCCTGCTACAGCCGTGGTTTCGCTTTGTGTTGATTACCAATCAACCCTGGATCGGGTGGGGGAAGCTGACCGCTGCCCAGGCCGAGGCAGTAAATGCCGAGGTGGCGCGGCAACTCGCCGCCGCCGGCATCTCCCTGCTGGGCAGCTATTACTGCCCTCATCCCCGCGACCAGGGGTGCTCCTGCATCAAACCCCATCCCACGCTCGCCCGACAGGCGGCCGAGGACCATGGGCTGGATATCGCGGCCTCCTGGGTGATCGGCGACCACCCGCATGATATCCGCATGGTCGAAACGCTTGGCGCACGTGGCGGCGTCTATGTATTAACCGGCCACGGCGCGCAACATGCAGAGCAAGCGCGGGAAGCCGGCATGACCATCGTGCCGGATCTCCTCGCTGCGGCACACCACATCCTTGGCAGTGCGTGTAACAAGTAACACCGGGCAGCGTATCCGGCATCGACAGCTTCCACAATAACCGTAAATGCGGTAGGATAAGGTATGCCCCGAGTTTCCGCCCCGCCTGGAGGTTGACATGCGTGTGCTTTCCCTGCTGGTGCTCTGCGGCATCATTTTCGTCACCATCCCTGCCGCTGGCCGCTCGGCCAATCCCCATGCCCCGTGGGATGAGCTCCTGGCCCTCGAAGGGCTCACACCGGAAGCGGCGCAACTCGAACCCAATCGCTGGCGCGGTGGCGGGCGCTTCGCCCTGCCGGTATTCACCCGGGTCTGGGATGACTGGTTTCAATTCGACCCCCTCATCCAGCAGACCGGGCATCAGGTGATGGAGGCTTCGGGGTCGGGGACAGACCTGATCACCACGGCGGCTTCTCACCTCAACGTCGCCTGGGACATGCCTCCAGCGCCGCGAGTACGCCGCGTTTCCGCAACACAGGCCCGTACGCTGCTCGTTAACGCCATTACTGCGATTCATGCAACCGCCAAAGCTCCGCTGGATGCGACCCAACAACAGCAACTTGCGCAACAGGCAGCATCGGTTCCTCGAGAACTGGCCCAGCAAGCCGCACTCATCTTGCATGCCGTGCCCCAGGCCATCGACGGGCGAGAGGCCATGCTCACCGCGTGTGACGTCACCCGTGAGGGTATCTTCGACCGTGCCATCAGGTTTGGCAGTTACCATGGCATCGATGAGCACACACTGCGCATGGTCGAGCATGCGGATTTCACCGCGCTCTTCCGCAGTGGCGCGGTGCTGGCGCGAGCCATGGATACTGCCGCACGTATGCGCGTGAGTCGGAAGAAGGTCGACTGCACGTTCGACTGGGATACCCCGTATGGCCGGATCGTGATTCGGGGGTCGGCTGATGACACCTACGCTGCCGGAAGCTACCTGCTGATTCTCGATGCCGGCGGCAACGATCACTACCAGGCCGGCGCGACTACCGAGAATCTCGACAACTCCGTCTCGCTGATCATGGACCTGGCGGGCAACGATCGCTATGAAGTCGATAACATGCTCGAGTTCGCGACGGGCATTCTCGGCTATGGCATGCTCTACGACCTGCAGGGCAATGACCGGTATCTGGCGCCGAAAGGCGGCGGCCTCGGGCTTGGCATTTTCGGAGTCGGGCTGTTGATGGATCGCAATGGCGATGACGAATACCGCATCCAACGCCTGGGCACGGCAGCCGGCACCTGCGGCATCGGCATTGTGAACGACCTCTCCGGTCAGGATCAATACTTCTGCTATCATCAGGCGCAAGGCTATGCCGGCCCGCGCGGGTGCGGCCTGTTGCTCGATGCGCGCGGCAACGATAACTACCTCGCGGATAATCAGGATATCAAGTATCCCTCGCCGCAAAACGGCGGCTACAACACCAGCCTCGCCCAGGGCTGCGGCTTTGGCCGCCGCGCGCATCCCGGCGACGGGCACTCCCTTGCCGGCGGGGTCGGCGTCCTCGTGGATGGCGCAGGTGATGATCAATATACCGCCGGCGTCTTCGGGCAGGGCATCGCTTACTGGTATGCCGTGGGCATGTTGATCGACCATGAGGGCGACGACAAATACCTGGGACCCTGGTACAACCAGGGGGCTGCCGCGCACTATGCCGTCGGGGGGTTGCTCGATCGGGGTGGGGATGATCACTATACGCTGTCACAAACGCAAGGCCAGGGCCATGGACAGGACTTCAGCCTGGGGCTCTTGCATGATGAAGGCGGCAGTGATCTCATTGTCAACGGGAGTCACTCGCTGGGAGCCTCCTTCTTCAACGGGGTGGGGCTCTTTTGGAAGCAAGGTGGCAAGCTGAACTGCGCCAACTCCTCCCCCGGCATGGGGGTGGCCGACACTGCGCGGCCTGATAGCCTGGGACTGGGACTCATGCTCGTCGAACGGGCCGAGTTGACGACTCATCCTGACAGCCCGGCACGACCGCACTCGACATGGACGCACCCCAAAGACCCGAACCTGCCACGCTGTTACGGCATCGGCATGGCGCGCTGAAGTCGTCTCCGTCACAGCAGCAGCACAGGCAAGCGCTTATTGGTTACAGACAGGCTCTTAACCTTACCTAAATAAACAGTCGGCAGTGAAAACTAAAGTTGTTTAGTACTGATGACGATAATTTACACAGCATTAATGCGCCTGTGAGGTACGGCTATGCGCCATGTCAGCATTCCCAATGTTCAACATCCCGAACTGCTCCGCTCCGTAATGCAGGCAACCTATGGCTACACTCACACGTTGCTTGGCGAATCGCGCCAGGACACCGATGTGCTGACGCTCGCCGAACGCTGCTACGCGCAGACTGAACAATTGATCGAGTACGCACGGACGAAAATCCTCACCGAAACTACCACCGCGTGTCAGGCAGGCTGCTCCACCTGCTGCCATTTGCGCATGCTCAATGCGACAGCCCCTGAAATCTTTGCCATCCTGCAGCACTGCCAATCGTCGCGTTTTCCCATCCCGTTGAACGACCTCCGCGAATCGTTGGAGATCGCCTATAAAGCGACCGCGCATCGCGCGCATCACGAATGGCGCACGCTGGGCATCTACTGCCCGTTCCTGCATGCTCACCGCTGTGCCATCTACCCGGTACGGCCACTCTTCTGCCGTGGCTTCACCGCCTATAATGTTCAGGCCTGTGAGCAGGCGTTGCAGCATACCAACGGTTCGTTCACGGTGCCCGGTTTCATCCCGCAGTACGAAATTGCCAAGGGTGCGTATATTGGCGTGCGTTTTGCTCTGCAGGATTTACACCTGGCCGGCAATCGCCCGCTCGTATTCCCCTGGGCCATGCGCATCGCGCTCACAACCCCCAACGCCCTCGAACGCTGGTTGCAGGGGGAGCCGATCTTCGCGGAAGCGGAGTGGCATGAAGACGTACACTGAATCGACCGCGCATGACCCCCATGCCCCGTCCTCCTCACGTGGAACATGTACCATCAATCGCCCCACCGGAGGCCTTTGCAGCATCCGATGA
This sequence comes from Armatimonadota bacterium, assembly GCA_020060775.1. Taxonomy (GTDB): domain Bacteria; phylum Armatimonadota; class Hebobacteria; order CAIYQO01; family CAIYQO01; genus JAGUZN01. The sequence continues at coordinate 2,696 of JAGUZN010000214.1, read as the reverse complement.
TTCGCGTATGATGGGCGCGTTTGATCGCATCACCAGGGGAGTAATATGGCATCCGCACCACGTGACACGCTGCGCCGGCTGGCCGAGCAGGTGGCGGCACTGGCAACCGAGTCTGCGAACGGACAACGCCGGGAACTGTGGACCCGGCATAACGTCCTGGAGAAAGTCCGACCGCCGGTGCTCGTGCGCCTCAACTGCTGGAGCGAACTGCTGCCCGCCGATGCGTTTGCCTACCGTGACGGCCTCTTGCACGACGTAGAATTCGCCTTACGGCAAACGCTCTACAACGCCACCCTTGGCGATGACAGCGTGGTTGAGCCGGTCGTCACTGTGCCCATGGTGTATGGCGGTCCCCCCCTGGATGAACTCTGGGGCGTACCCATGCAACTCACGCACCCCGAAGAAGACAATGGCGCCTGGGGGTTCAATCCGCCGCTGCGCGAGTATGACGACCTCGCGAAACTGCAGGCCCCGCCCTATATCGTCGATGAAGCCGCCACCGCCGAACGCGTCGCGCAGGTCGAAGCGGCGATTGGCGATATCATCACTATCCAGGTCGATTACAGCGGCCCGATCGGTATAACCGCCTCCCTCGGGCAAACCGCCACCGCGCTGCGCGGATTCCAGCAACTCATGGTCGACGTGCTCGACAACCCCGAGTGGGTGCACGCCTTCATGCGCTTGCTCATGGAAGCGCATCTCGCCTATCTCCGTGAGATGGAACGGCAGGGGCGCGTCACCGCCAACCACACGCGCTGGCCCTTTTACTCCGCGCCGTTATGTGAGGATTACGACCCGGCGCGCGTGCGCCTGTGCGATTGCTGGGGCTACGGAGAATCGCAGGAGTTCGACCTCTTCTCACCGGAAATGATGGACGAATTTCTTCTCGCCTACCAGCTCCCCATTTTCCGCTTGACCACGTTCAACCACTACGGCTGCTGCGAGAACCTCACGCACAAATATCCGCTGTTGGAGAAAATCCCCGGCCTGCGCCGCGTGTCCGTCTCACCCTGGACGGATTTCGCGACAGCGGTGGAGACGACGGCCGGGCGACACGCGCTTAACTGGCGCTATACGCCCAGTGAGGTGATCTTTAACTTCGATCCGGACACCATTCGCCGCACCATTCGCCGGCATCTGGAGATTGCCCGCGACGTGCCGGTGGAGATCATTCTGCAGGATATCGAAACGGTGAACGGCCATCCCGAATACCTGCGGGAGTGGACGCGGATTGCCGTGGAAGAGGCCGAACGCAGCGTGAGTGCCGGCGTGTGAGGTAAAAATGCCGAGGGATGGAACAAGCCACCCCTCGGCATATTGTTATTACGCCACCGGGACGCGCATGTCGGCAGGCGCTTCGGCCGATATGATCGGCATCGCGTAGTGTCCCGTGCCCAGCCGAATCAACCGTCGCGGCACATCGGTACGCTCAAAACGCAGGAAAATACCGAAAGCCTTGCCACGATTCGCGCCGAGCGCCACCACCACCCGGTGCGTGCCCGCGCCGACCGTAAACGGCACGCTCGCCTCATCGACCTGCGCCGGATTCGTGCCCTGACGGTCGTAGTACAACTCCCTGCCGTCAACCCACAGCTTCACCGGTCCGTCGTACCCCAGCAGCGCCCGCAACCGCATGGGCTCGGCACAGGTGAGGTGGCAGACGAAAAAGAACGCCGGTTCGAGCACGGCATGCGCCATAATGCGTGCGTGTATGTCGCAGAAATACCCGTCGAATGTCTGGGGCGAGAGCTCGAGTTGCGCCAGGTCCGCGGGATACGCCACACCGGACAGGTCGCCCGCCACGGGTTGCGGCTCGCTCACCAGCACGGTCGAGACGAAGGGGGTAAAGGCGCGCGGTTTGCCGATCAGCATAGGGCCGAAGACCGGGATCGGGCGATCGGCCTCATCGGTGATCGTGCACACCGGCGTCTTCCCGTAGCCGTAATACAGATCCGCCGAGCCGATCTCCGCCAGCGGCAGCGCACAGTACAGGATCGCGCGCGTTTCTTCGACTTCAACGCGGAAAATGAGATCCGTTTCCCCGTCCAGCACAGCGGTGAAGCCGTGCGCCGGGCCATGCGCCGTCAGCGATCCGACAACATGCGCAAACGACACAATGACGCGAGAACCGCCATTGGCATCGGCTTCCGTGGTGATCTGCTGCGGCGTAATCGGCGGCACGGGGATCGACCCCATGCCACGCAAGGCCAACATCGCATTCGCCGCACGACGGCCCAACCTGTTCTCGGCCTCGCCGCTTAAATGGATGGGATCATCCAAGGGTAAATCGATTACCGAAACCACCGTGCAGTGCGAAATCTGCTCGGGCAATCGGCGCTGCTGATCCTGGATGCTGTTCCAGGCGGGGAACGCTTCGCGCGCACCACGGCCATACACCGGGCCGATCTGCACGAGCACGACCGGCAACTGTGCGTCGTTGAAGTCCCGGCGCATTGAGCGCAGCAAAGCCGTCATGCGTTTGGTGTATTGCTCGGCCGTCTCCTGGGCATGCGCATCGCTGCATCCCTGGTACCAGAAGACGCCGGCCACCTTGCCGCCGTTGCGATGGAAGCGGCGCAACATCGCCCCGTACAGGCTCCGCGAGCCCTTCTGCTTTAAACGGGGATCCCATTGCTCCATGCTCGTGCCGCCATGTGCGCAGGCGATGAGCCCCTGCGGCACGCCCGTGCGCTCGA
>JAGUZN010000248.1 GCA_020060775.1 Armatimonadota bacterium | reverse complement strand
TGGCGGAAGCCGTTGAGGGCGCCACAGCGTTGGTGATCGCCGTGCCCAGCCGCTGGATGCGCGCCACCTGTCGCGAGTTGCGCGCGCAGTTGCGCACCCCGTTGCCGCTGCTCACCGTCACGAAGGGACTGGAGATCGAGACCGGCAAGCGCATGAGCGAAGTGATCCTGGAGGAGTTGCCGGCGACCCCGGCCATTGCCGCCCTGTCAGGACCCAATCTCGCGCCTGAGGTCGCCCAGGGGCAGCCGGCGGCCACCGTGATCGCCGGCGCGGACGCGACGTTTGTCGAGTTAGCTCAAGAATTTTTTATGACGCCCACCTTCCGCCCATATGCCGCCGCGGATATCATCGGCGTGGAAGTGTGTGGTGCGGTAAAGAATGTCATCGCCATTGCCGCGGGCATGTGCGAAGGGTTGGGCTTTGGCGATAATGCCCGGGCCTCGCTGTTGACGCGGGCGACCGCAGAGATCGGCCGATTGGTGCGTTGCCTGGGCGGACAGGCGGAAACGGTGGCCGGGCTGTCCGGCATCGGTGATCTCATCGCCACTTGCTCGTCGCCGATCAGCCGCAACCACCGCGTGGGGCTCGCTGTCGGTCGCGGCGAGGATTACCGCGCGGCGCTGGGCGATTCCGGCCAGGTGGCCGAGGGCGTGCCGACCACGGAAGCCGTGGTGCGGCTCGCGCGCCGCCTGTCGGTGGAGATGCCGATTTGTGAACAGGTGCATGCGATTCTCTTCGATGGGCGACCGGCGATCGAGGCCGTGCGTGCGCTCATGACGCGCGAACGTCGTTACGAGGGCGAGACGCCGCCAGCACGTTGCTAAGAGTGCGCCTGGTACGTTACACTAGTCCCTGTGGCCATGCCGAGGGGCGTCACTCGTTTGGGCAGAGCGGAAAATGGGCAGAACCCCCTACGGTATGCACGGCGCCCACGTTTGTTGCGTGTACATTGTTTCCCCCCTTGCGGGTTGACGATGGGTTGCTGCACGGCTTATAATGAGCCGCACCGAAGCGGAATGCTTCGGATTCTTTTTTGTGTCTCACACCTTCTCGAGCCTGGTTATCAGCTCGGAAACTGGAGTATTGGCGGATGCGTACACATTCCTTGTGGCTCACCGGCATCATTCTGCTGACGGTGTTCGCTGGCCTGTTCGTCTTCAAACCGATCACCTTTGCCCCGCGCAAAGACCCCAGCGATGCCTCGAAATTCTTGCGCTCGATCAAAGTGCAGAAGAACTGGACGGCAGACCAGGCCCCCGAATATACCCTGCCGCTGACGAAAGGTTCAGGCATCTGGGTGTACAAGCCGCAGAGCGATATCCGGCTGGACCTCGACCTGCGCGGCGGTATGCGCGTGGTGCTGCAGATCCCCGACCGGGCAGAATACAAATACAAGTTGACGCCCAAGTTGTCCTCCACTGCTGAAGCGCAGAAAAAGCAAGGGCAGTTGGTGGATGCGCTCAAGCCGCTGTTCGGCGAGAACCTGTCGAAGGCCGATATTGTGGTCGATGTTGAGAGCGTGGAGATCATCACCCCCGTCTCCGGCACCTTCGCGTTTGAAACGGAAAAGCAACTCACCGATATGAACAAGGTGATCGCTTCGGTATTCGGCGCTGAGTCGTTTGAGGCGCCGAAGGCGAAAGATATCTACAAGCCGGTGGATGCCGACCTGCAGAACAGTGTGCGTAACATCATGGAAGCGCGCCTTAATGCTACCGGCCTCAGTGAAGTGCGCACCTCGCCGAAAGGCACCAATCAGGTGGTGCTGGAAATTCCGGGCGTGAAAGACCCCGCCCGCGTCCGGTTGATCATCGGCTCGACGGCGCAGATGAGCTTTATGCTGCTGGCGCCGGATGTGACCACTAGCGAGAATGAGGACCGCGAAGTCATCGCCATGCGCGACGGCCAGGAAGTCTCCCATGAGGAGGCGCTCAAGGATGCCATGCTGGTGGTGCGCGGCCGCGATCTGAAAAACGATTGCCAGATTACTTACGACCAGCAGAAGGAACTGGCGGTCTCCTTTGAGATGAAGACGAAGGAAGCGCGCGATCGCTTCGCCCAGGTGACCGGCGGCAATGTCAATCGCCTGCTGGCCATCGTGCTGGATGGCAAGATCATCTCCGCCCCGGTCATTCGCGACCGTATTGCCGGCAGCGGCATCATCAGCGGCGGCTTCGATGATATGGAAGAGGCCACCAACTTGAAGGTGCTGCTCAACGCCGGCGCGCTGCCCACCTCGGTGAGCGTGGTGGAGAACCGCCTGGTGAGCGCCTCGCTGGGCGCCGACTCGGTGAGCATGAGTCTGACGGCGGGCATCATCGGCTTCCTGCTGGTGCTCATCTTCATGGCTGCCTACTATCGCCTGCCGGGAATGATGGCCAACCTGGCGTTGATCATCTTCGTCTTCCTGTCGCTGGCGGTATTGAAGTTCTTCGACGTCACGCTGTCGCTGCCGGGCATCGCGGGGATCATCATCTCCATCGGTATGGCGGTGGACGCAAACATCATTATCTTTGAACGCTTAAAAGAAGAGTTGCGCACGCAGAAGCCGCTGGAGACGGCGCTTGATGTGGCCTTCTCCCGCGCCTGGACGGCCATTCTGGACTCCAACGTGGCCTCGCTGATCACCGGCGCGGTATTGACTTGGCTGGGCACCGGCGCGGTGCGCGGCTTTGCCATCACGCTGATGATCGGCGTGGCGGTGTCGCTCTTCACCGCGGTGACCGTGACCCGCCTGTTCATGAAATTGATGATCCGCACCAAGGCCGGGCACAAGTTGTCCTGGTATGGCGCGTAACTTCACAATATATTCTTTTCGGCATTCGTCCGATTTATGAAGGCAATTCCGGGCGGCAGTCCGGCTGGAGGCAAAACACGTGGTTGACCTCTTTCGAACTCGAAAATGGGATCTGGTAACCCCCCGTGGGTTCTACTATCTGATCTCCGGTATCATGCTGGTGATCGGGTTGTTCGCCCTGTTCACCCGCGGGTTGAACCTGGGCATCGACTTCAAAGGCGGCGGTTCGGTGACCTATACGGTGGAGGGTCGTCTCCCCTCGGATAAAGGCCCAACCATCATCAAGGAAGTCCGTGGTGCACTGGAAGAAGCAGGCATCCGCAGCGAGGTGCAGATTTCGCCGGGCAGCGGTGCCTCCGGCGACCAGGTTCTGGTGCGCACCCGGTTGGCCGATGTTCCTGAAGAGGAACAGTACGAACTGCTTTCCAAGCAGATCGCCGAGACGATCACTCCGGCGGTGACGACCGCTGTCGAGAAGCATGCGCCCGGGACGCCTGCGCCCACCGTGGAAGGGCAGGAGACGGTCGGTCCCACCATCTCGCGCGAGTTGCTCACGAACGGCATCTTTGCGGTGATTCTGGGCACCTTGCTCATTCTGGGATGGATCTGGCTGCGCTATAACATTGGCGGCTTCGGCCTGCGCTATTCGATTGCCAGCGTGATCGCGCTGCTGCACGACCTGATCATCATGGTGGGGGCCATCGCCCTGCTGGGCGTGCAGGTGAACAGTCCGTTCATCGCCGCGTTGCTCACCGTGCTCGGGTACTCCATTCACGACACCATCGTCATCTTCGACCGCATCCGCGAGAATATGCGACTGCGCAAGGGGCGCACTTTTGCTGAGACGGTGAATATCTCGCTGTTGGAAACGCTGGCGCGTTCGGTGAATACGGTGCTCACCCTGATGCTCACGTTGATCGCCCTCTATGTGCTCGGCGGCCCGACGCTGCGCGAATTCATCCTGGCGATGCTTATCGGCGTGACCGTGGGCGCCTTCAGCTCTATTTTCGTTGCCAGCCAGTTGCTGGTGAGCTGGTCGAAGAAGGAGCAGAAGGAAATGCTGCCCTTTGGCGCGGAAACCCCGGCGGCCGCCCCACAGCCAGCAATGGCCGGTGCCGTGGCCTCTTCGGC
>JAGUZN010000234.1 GCA_020060775.1 Armatimonadota bacterium | reverse complement strand
CGCGCAGTGCGTCGCCATCGACCGGCGCTTCACCCCCGACCCGCAACGCCATGCCCGCTACCGCGCGCGCGCCGAGCAATTTGCCCGCCTCTTCCCCGCGCTCTACCCGCTCTTACGAAAAGAGCCCTGACGGCGTGCGGATGTGATGCCATGATGAGCGATCATACCACCACTCCTCTCGAAAAAGAACTCCGGTATTGACATCCGAATACGCTGCCGAATTTCCAGTGCAGAGCTTCCCCTCTCCGGTTTTGCCCCGCAACTTCACGCGGGGGAAGATAAATAGCACGGGTATCGCTTTTCCCCTCTCCCACTGGGAGAGGGGACACAGGGGTGAGGGAAACACTACCCGAAACGCGAAACGCCAAACGCGGGCTTGCCAAGGAATAGGATGGTAAACACAGCACAACTGACGACCCGCGACACGCGACAAGTACCACTTTTTCGCAACAGCTCTTGCCAGGCAACCCCAGGATGGCGTATCATCGGCGCGCATGACCATATGGAGGGCGAACAATGACGCGTGAGCAATGGGAAACACAGCGGCAGACGCTTCGTGCTGATTTTCTGCGCATGTTGGGAAACTACCCGGCGCGCGAACCGGTGGCCTACGAGGTACTCGAGCCTGCCGGCGAATTCACCGACATCCAGTGGCAATACCTGCGCCACCCGGCGAGCAGCGGGTTGACCGAGTACGTCATGCCCGACGAAGACGTCGACAACCCCGACTACACGCGGCTGCGCATCCGCTATCCCGGCGTCTTCCCGGAAAACCCGGTCACCGCCTACCTGCGCATCCCGAAGAATCGCACGCGCCCGGCGCCGGCTTTGCTTTGCCTGCACGGTCACGTTGCCGGACAGTTCTTTGGCAAGGAATGGCAGGATGTCACCGCCAGCACGCTCGCCCGGCGCGGCTTCGTCACCCTCGCGCCCGATGCCCTGCCCTTCGGTGAGCGCCGCAACCTGACCATGGAGCACTACGAATGGCAGGATAACCATCCCACCAGCCTCTTCGCCGATGAGCGGTTATGGTATCAGCGGCTCGCCTTTGAAGGGCGATCGCTCATGGGCGTACACGTGTGGGAGTTGCAGCGCGCCATCGACATCCTGCAGGCCATGCCCGAAGTCGACGGATCGCGCATCGGCTCCATCGGCCATTCCGGCGGCGGAGTCAATACCGTGTGGATCGCCGCGCTGGACGAACGCATCGCCTGCGCCGTGGCCAGTGCCGGTGTGATGGAATACGCCCGACTGGCGCGGGAGCACCTGTTCTCCGCCTACTGGAACTACTGTCCGCTGCTGCCCGTCGGCGACATTCAGCAACTGTTGAGCCTCGTCGCCCCGCGCCCCTTCCTCGGCATCGAAGGTGCGCATGACTCAGACTTCAACGGGGAGTATAACCGCGCGCACGTCTACCCGGCGGTGCGGGAACAGTACGCCCGCTACGACGCCGAGGCCAGCCTGGTGCAGCACGTGCACGTCGGCGGCCACGACTACACCGACGACCTGCGCGAAATGGGCTACCGCTGGCTCACCGACCACCTGCAGCCGTAGTCGCGCTATTCCTTCGACTCGATAGCGTCGCGGATCAACGCGTTGCCCCCGGGGGTGGAGGTCAATCCTCCGCCCCCGTCGCCCATCGAACTCATGAGCAACCATACCATCAGTAAAATCAGCACGATCGAAATCATCAGCCCAATCATGCCAAACCCGCGTTGTCGCCGCATGCGCCACCTCCCCACCCCATTATGCCCGATTTTGCCCGTCATGTGATAAGTACACCCTGCCGGCCCCCAACAGACCGGTCGCTTTGGTTGCTCTCGGTGGTTCACCCGTAAAGCGTGCTGGCATATTTCCTCTCCCTGCTAGCAGCAGCGCAACGGGCGGAGGTCAATAGGGTCTTACTTATCCCCGCATCCAGCAGGGATGCCTTTCACCACCAACCACTAATCACAGTCTCGAGGAGTTAAGTGTCAAGGAAACAAGGGATTCCTTAAATATTTTCTCACCGCATGTTACATAATCAGGCTAGATGTGGTATAGTAAAACTAGACAAAGGATCCCGTAAGGAGGGTACCATGCGTTACATGCTGTTGATCGGGGCGCTGCTCGCCGGTGTCATGCTCCTGGTGGCCGGGTGCAGCAGTTCGTCCTCAACATTGGGCGACACCACCCAGGTGAAGCTGCTCGTCGGCGATGCACCGCTGCATCTGCAGGAAGGCACCGTTGTGAATGCGGTGAATGTCAATATCCGCCGCGTCGAGTTGCTCCGCGAGGCAGATGTGGAAACCTCGAAAGTTGTCCTCTTTGACACCGAGAACCCGGTGCCCATGGACCTGTTGTCGCTGGCGAACCAGTCGCTGACAAACTTGCCAACGTTGGGGACGGTGTCCATTCCCGCCGGCCATTACGTGCAAATGCGCGTCATCCTGGCCGAAGGCAACACCGTCGACACCGCGGCTGGTAGCCTCCCGCTGCAAGTGGCCAGCGGCGAGCAGACCGGCTTCAAGGTGAATCTGGCGCTCGACCTGGCCGCCGGCAACTTCGAAACGATCCTGCTCGACTTCAATCTGTCGCGGCTCCATGAGAACATGGCCGGTCATTTCATCCTCACGCCCAATGCGCTGCGCGTGGTGAAAATCAGCCAGACCGGGTCGATTGTGGGCACAGTGACGGTACCTGAAGGCGTGGAACTGACGGACGACGTGCAGGCGACGCTGACGCTGGTGGATGCAGCCGACCAGCCGGTGCTGGATATGGAGCAGAATGCCATCGTCACGCAGGTGACGCTGACCGCCGATGCACCGACGGCCACCTTCGCGCTCAATGGCGTGCCCACCGGCAGCTACAGCATCAAGGTGGACGCAACCTATGGCGCGCAAGTGCTGCCCGCGTTCACCGTGCCGGTGACCATCACCAGCGGCGAACAGGTCGAAACGACCATTACCCTGCAAGGATTCGACAACCCCGCTCCGGAGCAACCCTGATCACGATCCATGACGGTGTGACGCCGCCGGCCCGGGTGATGAGTGCCCGGGCCGGTGGCGCGTATATGGGCCAACGCTCACGAAAAGCGTAACGAAATCTCCTGCGGCAGTGCGACCGCCGCCGCCACCTGCATCGCCTTGAACAACCCGGAAGGCACCACGCAGCCGGTGCAGCAGCCCTTCAACTCCGCGCGCGCGGCCTGCGGGATGGCGCCGTCAAAGCCCAGGCCTATTTCCTCATAGGCATCCAGCGTGGGCGGCAGGTGGGTGATCAGTCGTGCAATGTTCGGGCAGGGCGTGGCGATGGTCAACGAGACCATCTGCTCATCATCCGATGCGGCATCTACCTCGGTCACAAAGCCGCAAATCCCCGCGTGAATCGTCAAGTGTGTAGCGCTCATGATTGCCTCGATATGCTGTAGAGATCGTTGTGCGATCGTATCGAATGTCGTGCATCCGTATATTTATCCGATGCGTGCGTAGCGCCCCATCAACTGCCCCTGCGCCAGGATGTGGCCGCGCATGGCCTGCTCCAGTGCCGCGCGGGTGGGTTCGCCGGTCAGCGAGAGATGGGTGTCCAGCGCATACACCGTGAAGATGTAGCGATGGGTCTGCCCGCTCGGCGGGCCGGGGCACACATAGCCGGTGGCGCCAGTCGTGTTCACTCCCTGCTCGCCGCCGTTCTCCATGCGCGGCTCAGGCGATACCCCCTCAGGCAAACCAGTCAGATCGGGAGGTAGATTATAGACGACCCAGTGCGTAAAAGTGCCGCGCGGCGCATCGGGATCACTGCACACCAGCGCCAGCGATTGCGCCTCTGCGGGCACGCCCGTCCACGACAACGGCGGCGAAATGCCCGCCCCGTCGCAGGTGTAACGCCGGGGAATCATCTCCCCCTCGCGAAAAGCCGAACTGCTCACCTGAATCATCGCCACCTCCTTTCCCGCACCCCTTTGAACATAATGCAGGGTCAATCCACCTGACCACCTAATCTTCCTCCCATTTCTTCTCCGCAACACCTTTGCGTACCTTGCGCGCGTGCAGCACCGCCGAAATCTCAGCGCCCAGCAACAATAGCTGCGCACTGTAATTGAACCACAGCATCAGCAAAATTAACCCGCCAAGCGAGCCGAAGATGATAGTATAGTTGGCGATGTTCGCCGTCCACCAACTGAAAATCTGCAGCACCACCACCCAGGCTGCACCGGCAATCACCGCGCCCGGCAGCACCGTGCCCCAGCGCACGGTGCGCGCGGAAAGATATCGGTACATGATGGCGAAGGCCGTGGTCACCAACAACCACGGGGCCAGGTAATGCAGCACGATGAACAAAATCCAGGGGATCTGGCGCACCTCCAGCCCGAGCACCGGAACATTGAGCTGTCCGATCAGACGCACGACATACGTCATCCCGATAGCCAGCAACAACAGCCCGCCGGTGATGAACACCATGACCACCCCCAGCGCGCGCCGCACCCAGATCGACCGGCGCTCTTCCACCTCCCACGCCAGATCGAGCGCCGATTCGATGATTACGAACACCTGGCTGCCCAGCCACAAACCCGCCAGCAGCGAAATGGTGAACACCACCCCGCGCGTGCGCACCACCGCGATAACCTGTTCACGCAGAGCCTCCCCCACCCCCGGCCCTAACGTTTGCGTCAGCGTGCGCCCGAACGACTGGATCATCTCGCGATCGATGAAGAAGGCCGCAAAGGAGACGACGAGCAGCAGGACGGGAATCATCGCCAGCGTAATATAAAAAGCCACGCCCGCCGACGCCAGCGGCCCGCGATCGTTCATGAACTTCTGCCAGATCTCCAGCGCGGTGTCTTTCCACTCCCCCACTCGCGTGCGCCATCCCGCCATCGCGCCTGCGCCTCCGCTCGCTTGCTGCCCATTCTACCGGGTACGCTGACTCCCGGCACGCGCGAATCGCGACATCCCCGCCGGATGGCGCGTTTCCGCACCGCGATAAAGCGCATGACGCGGTATGCTGATCGAGTAGCTAAAGACGGAGGGATGAATGATGGCCATGGATCTACGGGAATATGCGCGCATGCGCTGCGCGAACATGCTGCAGACCGAGCGCGAATTGGGTATGTTGAACGGCGCCATGCTCGCCAAAGTGAACAACGCGCAGCTGCACGAAATCATCGGATGGCACACTCAGCACCTGCGAGAACAGGTCAGCCTGCTGCAACAGGTCGTCGATCACCTCGGGGGATTTGTCGGCTCGCAGGAGAGCACCGTGGCCAAGGGGATTGCCGACAGCTTCTTCAACTTTACCGAAATGGGGCCACCATCGGAACTCATCGACCTGCATACCCTGCAAATCACCGGCATGATCGCCGTCGCCAAGATCGCCCTCTATCGCGGCCTCATCGACATCGGCCATCTGCTGGGTGACCGCGAAATGATCGAGCCGCTGGAGCGCTGCCAGGCCGATGAAGAACGCATGCGCCAGCGCGTGGAAGAACACCTGCGCCCACTGGAAACGGAGTTGAGCGGCAAGCTGCGCCGCGCTGCGTAACGCGTAACGCGAGTAGGTCGTCACATGGTACCTGATTCTTCGACCTGCGCGTGAATCAGTCCGCGTTGAGCGTCTCGCATTTCGAGAGGCGCATTCCCTCCCCCTGTCGCAACGGGGGGAGGCCAGGAGGGGGGTCTTCCTTATCCATGCATCCCGCAGGGATGCCACTCACCACCTCACCACCTCACCACCTCACCACCTAACCACCTAATCACCTAATCACCTAATCACCTAATCACCTAATCACCTAATCACCTAATTATGGTCTCTAACGCATCCCGCCAGGGATGTCGCTTACTCCT
>JAGUZN010000003.1 GCA_020060775.1 Armatimonadota bacterium | reverse complement strand
CGGCCGAGGCCACCGCCCGCGGGCTGGTCGACCGGATGATCGCCGATCCGCAATCCACGCGGCTGGGCGAGATGCTGGATATTCGCTGGACGATCTCGTTCCACCGCGCCGGCGTGCGCGACCGCTTCGTCTTTCCCACGCCCACCGGCGCGCACCCGCGCAAACTGCTCGGCGGCCTGCGCTTCAACGGCAACGGCGACATCAGCCGCTATCGCACCGACTGGAGCGGCTGGTGGATCGATTACGATATTGAGCGGGCGCGGGCGGAGGGGAATGCGCTGCCGCCGCTTGCGCTGTTCACCCCGCCCAAGCTGGTGATCGCGCAGAATGCCCGCCGCATCGTGGCCACCCTCGACCGCGACGGCTTTGCCTGCAAGGACACGTTTCTGGTGGGATTGCCGCAGGGGGAGACCCCGCTGCTCTACACGCTGGCCGTGCTCAACAGCGCGCTCATGAGCTACCTCTACGGCGTGTTGTTCAAAGCCACGCACGTGGGCGGGGCCTATCTGCACTACCTCGCCTGTTACCTCGATGACCTGCCCATCCGCCTGGCGGAGGACCCCGGACCAATCATCGCGCTGGCCGAGCGCCTGCTCGATCCCGCGCTCGATGACGCGCAGCGCCGGGCGCTGGACCGCGAGCTGGATGAACGCATCTTCGATCTGTATGATTGTTCCGCCGCCGAACGCGCACTGGTGCGCGACGCCGTGCCCGCCGCGTGGGGCGAGGCCGGACGCCGCCGGGGCAAGTGGCATGCGGACATGCACGGGGAGAAGACAGAAGACAGGAGACAGAAGACAGGAGACAGAAGACAGGAGACAGAAGGGGGCCGCTGACGCGGCCCCTTTTTGATTGCAGATTGCAGATGGCAGATTCCAGATATGGGTCACGGTGTGGAAGCAGGCGGAGCTGAGTTGGGCCAACTCCGACGACTGACGCCGCGTGCGACGGGAAATTTTCACACCAGCCGGGCGACGGGACTATTGGGAGTGGATTACAGCCGCACCAGAAGGAGACCGCATGGCTGCTACTTCGCGAGAGCTTGTGTTCCAGACGCTGGACTGCGCCCGCCCGGCGCGCGCGCCGCGACAACTGTGGGCGCTGCCCGCCGCCACCGAGGCGCACCCCGAGGCCTATGCCGCGCTGCAGCACGATTTCCCGCCGGATATCATTGTCGCCGACGGCCACCTGCGCGAGCATCCGGAAACGCAGGGCGACCCTTACGCGGTGGGCGAATACGTGGACCCCTGGGGCTGTGTGTTCCAGAACATCCACCCCGGCGTGATCGGCGAGGTGAAGGAGCCGCTGGTGCACGACTGGGCGGCGGACCGCGGTCGTATACGCATCCCCACCGCCTGGCTGACGATTGACCGCGACGCCATCAATCGCGACTGTGCCGCCACCGAGTGCTTCACCTACGCGGGCGCCGTTCCCCGGCCCTTCGAGCAACTGCAGTTCCTTCGCGGCACCGCCGAGCTGTACATGGACCTGCTCGATGAGGATCCCGGCATGCGCGCCTTCCTCGGCGAGATGCACGCGTTGTACTGCGAGCAGCTCACCCGCTGGGCGCAGACCGAGGTGGATGCCCTCTTCTTCATGGATGACTGGGGGTCGCAGCGCGCGCTGCTCATCGCCCCTGAGGTGTGGCGCGCCTACTTCAAACCGCTCTACGCCGATTACGCGCAGATTGCGCACAGTGCGGGCAAGCGTGTCTTCATGCACTCGGACGGCAACCTGCTCTCCATCCTGCCTGACCTCATCGAAATCGGCGTGGATGCGTTGAACACGCAAATCTTCTGCATCGGGCTGGACGAACTGCGCCCCTTTGCCGGGCGCATCACCTTCTGGGGCGAGATCGACCGCCAGCACTTGCTGGTGGAGGGGACGCCCGCAGAGGTGGACCAGGCGGTGCGCGACGTGTACGCCACGCTATGGCGCGACGGCGGCTGCATCGCGCAGGCGGAATTCGGCCCCGGCGCCCGCCCGGACAACGTGCGTCAGGTCTTCGAGAGTTGGAACGCGGTGGTCGGCGTAGGGTGTTACGGGCCTATCGCATAACGCATGGAGGAACTGCCCCGGCACTGTTACGCAGCCGGTCGTCATCGACATGACCAGCGCACCTGGCGCACGCTGGTATGCACCAGCAGTTCGCCGCCGAGTTGATCGAGATCCTGCGGGCGGTCCACACGACCGTCAACCACTACATCCCCCACCCCCTCGCTGATCCCCTCGACCGCGATGCTGCGGATCTCCATGGCATGGGTGTTCAGTACTTCGCGGACCCATGGCAACTGCTCGCGCGGGTTCTCGAGGGTTAGGCGTAACTGGCACTGGTGCCCCCGCTCGATCATGCGTTCAACGCGCTGGAGTACGCTCAATGCGCCCAGCACCATGAGGGTGCCGATGGTGGCGATGGCCAGCGCGATGCCGCCATACCCGGCTGCCAGCCCAATGCCCGCCACCGCCCACAGGCTGGCGGCGGTGGTGAGGCCGCGCACAATGCTGCCTTGCTTGATGATGGTGCCTGCGCCGAGAAAGCCGATGCCG
>JAGUZN010000095.1 GCA_020060775.1 Armatimonadota bacterium | reverse complement strand
GCGTGTGCGCGCCCTACCCGGCGACGGCCGCGGGCAACATCACCACCACCCGCATCATCGGCCTCGGCGAAGATGCGCTCTTCGGCGCCGTGCCCGCGGCCCGCGCCGGGCATTCACGTTAGTCGTCGTATTGGTGGGCGACACAGGCGAATATTCATACCACAAATGCCGGCATTCACATTGAAGAACAGAGATAAATCTTTGAGAAAATCATGACATTTTACGCACAGAAACATGTGAGGGGTTGCATGGGAAGCAAAGCAACCACCTGCCGATTTTCTCACGGATTATCAGCGCGCATTCTGCTGCATTACCGCTTGATTACCTCGCATTTTCTAGCGTACTTTCCCACGGCAAATTTTCGCAGACTGTTTGCAAAATTCTTCTGACATGTTTATAATACTGTCACGACTACAGGACAGACATCACCCTTCGTCATCGCAAGTAGGTGGTACCATGAAATGTTTTAATTTACCTCACAGTCGTTGTGCCCCCAGTCGCGTCAATGACGTCCGGCATGTATACAGCCTGTTCCCCACCCATCTCCAACGCCGCATCCGACGTGTATCCGGCGGCGTATGGATCTGGGAGACGCCGTGGCTGCCCAGTTACTACGGCATCGTGCAGAAAGGGATGCGCTGCGGGAACAAGCTCATGGACAGCAATCAGGCAGCCTGGTTCAACCCGGATGACTGCGTGATCTACATGCCCGACAGCATGGGCAACCAGGTGTTGCTCCACGAGTTCTGTCACCTGCTCGACCATGCGCTGGCCAAAGACGGTTACTTCTACTACACAACCTCCAAGGACTTTCACCGCCTGTGGAAACAGCGCAATCCGGTGAACTGGTATGCGGCGACCAATCCGCGAGAGTATTTCGCGGAAGGCGTCACTGCCTACCTCCTGCAGGAGTTGGGGGGCCGCACCGATGACGGCCGTTCCGTGGACCGCGATGGGTTGCACGAGCGCGACCCGCGCCTCTACAGCCTCATCGACGACATCTTCACCGATCCCGGACTTGCCATCGTCTACGGGTAACCGCCGCAGCACACGCGCTCTCATGTCCTTCATCACCGCGCTCCTTCCGCCATCCGGAGGGAGCGCGTCCGTTTGGTACCCCGCGACATCCGCGCCGTTTCACGCCCCGCGTGCCGGGCACATTAGCAGGTGAAGCACCCGTGCACAAGGAGGGAGCGATGCCGCGCAAACACCAGAATGACGTGCCCGGCGATGTGGTGGCCGGACGCGCCGAAAATCTCGCCGGGGCCTTTGGCTATGACGATCCGGATGCGAATCTGGACGCCACGGTGGACCAGTTGACCGATAATGACGTGCTCGCGCCCAGCGGCGAGGGATTCTTCCGGCAGGGCGAGCGCGGAGGCATCACCGCGGGCACGGATTACGCCGAGGCGGTCGATGAGGGGATGTCCGTCGACCGGGAAGATCTCGCGGAGTAATGCACACGGCGCGCAAGCCCGGTGGGGTCGCATCGACCCCACCGGGAAGGAGCGCCAGCCATCAGGAAGCTGAAAGTTACCAGGTCCAGGATGGATGCATCGCCGACGCCGACGGCAGATGCGTCAACTGCGCCTTCACCCCGGAGGCCAATCTCGCCAGGAAGAGTTGCACGCTGGCATCTTTCTGCAGGCCGTACACCAGCGCGCTGCCGTCCGGCGCCCAGTCGAAGCCGCCCGCAATCACCTGGCTCTCAGTCACCAGCGTCTGCGGAGCCCCACCGTTGGCCGGTGCCAGCACAATGCGCCCCGGCTCGGCCACCGCCACGCCCGTGCCGTTCGGCGCCCAGCGCAGGAAGCGCACTTCGCCATCGTAAATCTTCACCGCCGGGCCTGTTGTCGGTAGATCAATCACATACACCCCGTCGGTGACGCCCGCGCCGATCTCCACGCTGAAGGCCATCTTCGTGCCATCCGGCGACCACTGCGGGTAGCGCGGATTGCCGAAGATCCCGGTGACGAGTGTGCCAAGCACCTCACCGGTGGCCGCATTCAGCAGGCAAATTTGCCCGCCGGCGATCTGCCCGGTGGAGAAGGCAATCTTCGTGCCGTCCGGCGACCAGATCGGATCGAGGCCATGGCCGCTGTACAATGCCCGTTTTCCGCTGCCGTCGGCATTCATCACGCAAATGCCGCTCAGCGTCGTCCCCGACGAGACAAAGGCGATCTTACTGCCATCCGGCGACCAGCAGGGATCGGCGTACGTATCGGGACCCGACGACAGGATGGTGTCGCTGAGATCTGGGTGCAGGATCATCAGATCGCCCGTACCGAGCACCTCGCACACAATGTCGCCCTTGAAGGCGGTGGCCACGGTCAGCTCCACCGCATCGTGCAGTGATCCCACGCTGGCGATCACCTGGCCGCTGCCTACCTTGGTGGCCGAGAAGAGGCCATCGTTGTTCACCGTGCCGATGCCGCCGCTCACCGTCCAGGCGACAGTCGCCTGCGTCACATTCCCTGCCGCATCCAGCACGCGCGCATCGAAGTCGATCTGATCGCCAATGGTCAGGTTGTTGCCGGTGAAGCCCGGCGGGAGCAAGATCTCCACCTGCGCGGGCGGACCGGGTACCACGCGCACCGCCAGCGTATCCTGCACGCCGTTCGCCTGCGCCGTAATCTGGCCGGCGCCGGCGCGCCCGGCAGTGAACACGCCCTGCGCGCTGATCTCGCCGATATCGCCCTGTACGCCCCAGGTCGGGACGACGGAAACCGGATCCCCCTCGGCATCCCGCGCGATCACGCTGAAGGGCACGCTGCCGCCGCTCGGAATATTCTCCAGATCAACCCCGTCGGGAGCAATAATCTCCAGCGAGGCCACGCCATTGCTCGTCACCGTCACATTCACGCTGTCCGTGAGTGCGCCGAAGGCCGCATTCACACTGCCGCTCCCCGGCGTGCTGGCGGTGAACACCCCGCTGTCGCTGATCGTGCCGATGCCGCCCTGCACGCTCCACGCCGCGGCCACCGTCGCGCCATTGCCCGCCGCATCTTCCACGCGCGCCGTGAAGGGCACCGTGCTCCCTGACGGCACGGCGTTCAGATTC
>JAGUZN010000251.1 GCA_020060775.1 Armatimonadota bacterium | reverse complement strand
TTCACCGTATCACCCCGGGATACGCCGTCACACGCCCTTCGCGCCTGACGCCAGGAGCGCGGCGCGATCTGGACAAACATCTATTCTTCAACAGGCTCTAAGAAGCTGTTTTCACAGGATCGGTTCGCGGATCGCGCCATCTTCTCCCGCGCCGTATCCCGTCCCGCACAGGGCCCCCTCTCCCCTGCGCATCCCAACTGCGCATCCCCCCTGGTGTGCCAAAGGATACATGCGATGTCTCCCATGAATTCCGAACGATCATTCCCCGCAATATCTAATTGGAGTGGGTCGTCACGTGGTATTTTGCCGGGCAAGGTCAGCGGTGATCGGCCATTCCCTCCCCCTGTCGCCCTGTCCTCCTTCGCTGAAGCTACGGAGGACAGGGCGACAGGGGAGGGGAATGCGCCTCGCGAAACGCGAAACGCCAACCGCGACCTGAACAAGGACCGTGTCGGAAGGCAAGGCACAACGTGACGACCCACGACATCTAATCCATTGAGCAGAAAAATTACGACACAGTAGCTCGCATATCGAGTATTTTACAGATACAACGAATTCCCCAAGAAATATATTACGGTATTTCCAGATTATTTTACTGGTAAATAACATTTTTATATCGATTTATTGCTCACTTATTTCTTTAATTGTGCAGCAAAATCTAGCATGGTTTAATCTTCCCTTAATGTTTGGTTAACTTGTTATTGATATTTTTCATGCTGATTTTTTCAGGAAAGTATTACACTGATTGGCATAGGAATGGCTCGGTCTTCCGCGCGATGGGAACCCCGCGGGACGGCCGGACTATTACACTGTGAAAGGAGTACTACCATGCGTTCCCGTTCTGTGAAAGGTGGTTTCACCCTGATCGAGCTGCTCGTCGTGATCGCGATTATCGCGATACTGGCCTCGATCCTCTTCCCGGTCTTCTCGCGCGCTCGTGAGCAGGCCCGCCGCACGCAGTGCTTGAGCAACGTGCGCCAGTTGTCCACCGCCATCCAGATGTACCTGCAGGACAACTCGAGCCGCTTCCCGAGCAAAATGTGGCTCTCCGAAATCGAGACCTATGTCGGCAGTCGGAAAATGTTCTACTGCCCGAGTGACTCCGCCAAAGACGAAGAAGAGCCCGTGTGCTATGGCTACGCCGGCACCATGCTCCGTCCCGACGGCTCGGGCATCAACGAAGGCGAAATCCCGACCCCGACCGAAGTCGGCGTCCTCGCCGATGCCGGCCCCTCCATGCCGTGGGCTGAGGCCCTGGCCGCCGGCACCACCGGAGGCGGCATGATCCTCAACGGCGGCGGCCTGGATATTAACTTGCGCGTCGCCCCCGCCTTCCGTCACGGCCGCGTGGTCGTCATCGGCTATGCGGACGGCCATGCCGGCGTCTCCCCGTTTGCCGGCAAGAAGGTCGAAGAGCGCAAACTTTCCGACAAGTACAGCCGTGCCTTCAACCAGGCGCTGGCCATGGGCTTCAACACCAACTACGCTGGCGGCATTGAAGTCAATGATCTAGGAGCAACCATTCCTTCAACCACCTCCGTCACCCTGGGCGGCGACTCCGCCGGACAGCAAATCCTCATGGCCGCGGCCTCCATCTGGAAGAAGAGCGGCGGCAAGTGGTACACCCGCGGCTTCAACGGCTGGACTGCGGATACTACCCATACCGGATCAAACTTCGTCTGGATTAACGCCACCGGTACAGCCAGCACGACCGTCGGGAGTAACGCGTCCTGCATTTCAACGCGCATCGCCGATGACGCCATGGTGGTAATTGTTAATCGCAACACCAGGATCCCGCTAAAAGCCTGGGCGTCAACGGCTCCGGCTGATGTCGCTGAATTCACGAAAATTGGGTCAAATTATTATGTCAGCGACGCGTTCATCCAGACGAAATTCGGCACCGGTACCGGCTACACCGCGAACAACTACCAGGTGTACAGCTTCAGACCCGAGAGCGGCAGCGCCCTCTTCTTCCGTAAAGCGATGTCGGTTGGTTTGGCGAGTTATGATCCTGCAGATCCACTGACATGGTTCGTCATCCCCGCTGGGGATGCAAGTATGGTGGAATATGTCGCCGACGACGCCGAAATGGTGGAGAAGGTGGCCAACGACCCGTACGGCATCGGCTACTGCTCTGCCGCCGTGGCCGACAGCATCAAGGTGAAGGTCTGCATGATCGGCACAACTGCTCCTACAACAGGGACACGCACCATACAGCGTTTCCCCAACCCGCGCAAGGATAAAGCCGACAACTATCAGGATAACTACCCTGAAACAACTCCGGCTGCCGGTACTACCGCTGCCCATTACAAGCTGATGCGTCCGATCTACGCGGTCTCGGAGGGAGTTGGCGACACATTGGTTACTTCTCTGCTCGGCCACGGCAAAGCAATCAGCGCTGGCCCGATGTTCAAAGCGAGCTTCTGGGCACCGCCGGCGCCGTAGCATCTATCCCGTTGCACGTATTCCCATGCGAACCTCGGGCCTGGCATCACGAGGGTGCCGGGCCCGGGCCATTCAGTACACTATCCTGTTGCACCCGATGCCCTGGTGCTGGACGCTGCCGAGTGCGGCGCGAAGGAAGGAACTCCCCCCAGTCGGTGATTACGCAAATAATTCTAAACAACATTAACAAAGTGACAGCTTTTGTCACCATTGACCTGGTAAAGTCGGGCCGAAGCGCATACGGACGCTTTCAACATGCGAGAGTGGGATGGCCGACATTCCCTCCCCCTGTCGTCCTGTCCTCCGAATTTTTATGCGATGGGGGAAACGTGAGAGGTTCGGAAGGGGGGACTCCAGGTGATTAGGTGGATTAACCCCCACCCTACCCTCCCCCGTTGCGACAGGGGAGGGGAAAGCGCTTCACGAAACGCCATACGCGAAACGCGAACGTGCTCCGGAACAGGTTGGCGCACACGGCGCCACCGGAACATCAGCGACAGGTAAAGGATAACTGCCATGACCACCTATGACGATTGCCCGCGCTACGCGCGCCCGGTGACGCTGTTCGACATCGCGTTGCGCTGCGGCGTGAGTAAGATGACAGTATCGCTCGCCCTGCGCGGCTCGGACAAACTCAAGCCGGCCACTATTGAACGCATCCAGCAGGTGGCGCGGGAAATGGGCTACGATCCGGCTTTCGCACACGCCGGGCGCATCCTCTCCTCCCGGCGGCAACACGGGAAGACGGTCGTTCACCATGTCATCGCGCTGTTCAGCGCGATGGCCCCCGCCTATCAGTCGATGTTCTGCGCCGTGCTGCACGGCATGCAGGCGGTGCTCGCCCCGCAACGCATGGCCGTGCTCACCGTCGCCAACGTCGGCGATACGCAGCCGCTCCCCGAGGCGGTCATCCGTGGCGATCTGGACGGCATGGTGTTCTTCGGTCCATCCAGCCATAACGAGGCGATGCTGCGCCGCCTGCGGCAACTTCCCGCCCTGGCAAAAACGCCTGCCGTGTCGCTGCTGCACCCGCTGCCCGAGTGCCGGCACGTGCCCATCGATGTCCACGCCGCCAGCGCCCTGCGCTTCGAGCACCTCCTGCAACAGGGGCACCGGAAATTCCTGAAAATCTGCGACGATGCCTCGCCCTGCATGCCCAGTCAACTGCAGGCCGTGCAACAAGGCTGCGCCGCACAGGGCCTCGACTATGCGGCGCACGTGCATCACCTGGAGTGGCGCGCGGAGCATGCGCGCTCACTGGCGAGCGAATGTGCGGACCGTTGCCGGCAACAGGCGATTTCCGCCGTGCTCGCGCCGAGCGATACGATCGCACTGCAGGTGTTGCATGCGTTATGGCTGCAGGGCCTGCGCGTCCCCGAGGATGTGAACGTCATCGGCTTCGGCGAGGACGGCAGTCCTGATGCGAACCACGAAGGTTCTGCGCTGACCACCGTGCGCCTGCCCTGGTGTGAGGCGGGGCAGCGCGCGGCCGCCATGCTGCTGGCGCAGATCACCGGCGATCATCCTGTCGAGGACACCACACTGTCACCCGCACTCATGGTGCGCGACACCAGCGCCCCCCCGCCAGATACGCTGCACCCCGGCGCGCATACCGCCACAGCCCGGTTATCGTAACACGGGGTGGACGCATGATGAGCAGGCAGAAATGGCAGGCGGCATGGCGGGAGGCGGCGAGATATCTGGCGATCACCGCCATGCTTGCGGCGTATCTGTGCACCGTCGCCCTGGCCTTGTTGACCATCAATGATACGCGGTATGGCGATAAGCGCGCGAGGCTTCAGCCGTCACGGCGTATGGTCAGTCCCGCGATGGGGCGATGGGTGATCGCGCCCGCGGATCTCTTCCCGACAGCATCCATGCCCACACCACCCGCGCCTGTGGCACCACGCGCAGGCCAGCACCGCCCGCCACCGCCCGCGGCGCAAGCAACTGCAGATCCCTCGCTGCCGGCGGTCACCAGGAGCCCGGGGGCATTTGCGAACGATGCCGCCATCGGGACACAGGCCTGGCAGCATCCGCACCATGTTGCCGCGGTCGATGAGGCCTTCGCCCTACTGCCCGGCACCGGGCAACCGTACATCTCCCATTACCTCGTGTTGTCCAATTTCGGCTTCTGCCTCCCCGCCGGAGCGACGATTGCCGGCATCCGCGTTATGTTCCATGGGCGATACACAAGCCCGCTCGCACCGGAGTTTCACAGCAAAGCGGTGCGCCTGGTGCGGGCGGACGGCACGCTGGGCAATATCAATAAAGTGCCGGCGCCCCAGCAGCGGTTGTCAAAGGATCGGTTCGAGGATCGTGCCGCAGAAGATCGTGGCTGTCGGCCTGGGGGCTCCAAGGCACTATCAGAGACCGATAGGGTGAGGAGACCCAAGACCAGCAGTCACGACAAGATCAAGCGAGACCGGACAGAGACTGTGAACACAAATGCTCATGGCGCGATGAATGCCTGGAGTCTGCATTGGGATCTGCTACAGTTTGGCGGCGAGCGTGACCTGTGGGGCGAATCTCTGACCGTTGACGATGTGAATGATCCCGATTTCGGCGTGGCGCTGTCATTAGAATACCTTCCGGCCGGCGGCCCACCTCCGGGCACGCTTGAGCTTGACCATGTGAGTATGACCGTCTACTACGCCGCACACGGGAGACGCGGCATGCGTGCCGGCAAATAACCGGCGCCGCGTCACCGAGCCTGTCGTGCCACGTCATTGCGCACGAACCCCTCTCCCCTCCCCTTCCGCCTTCACGAAAGCAATGGAGGTAGCGGGTCGTCACGTCGTGCCGCGCTCTCCCACCTCTTCTTTACTCGGTCCGTGTTTGGCGTTTCGGGGAGCGCATTCCCCGCGCTTCACCACTACGGGCATGCGGTTCATCGGCAGGGTGCGCGCGCCTGCCATGAGCCGTGTCGAAGGGCCGTCCCGCACCGGAACTCCCGCATCACCATGCATGCCCGGCAATACGCGCGCCGGCTTCGACCCTGCACTCGCCTGTGACCATCCCCACCCCGCCAGGGGTGGATGTCGTTAGCCCACAGCGTAAGCTGTGGGACTGCATCCAATAAAGAACCCGAAGCCCCGAAGGGGCGAAAGAACTGACCCGCCACCAAACGCCCACGCTGGCATGCATGCTCGACAACTCGGTCCGTGGAATCGCCCCCGCACGGTCCCAGCGGGACCGCTGACAATAGCGCGGCACTTCAGGGCCGGGCTAAATTCGCGGCATCCCGCCGGGCTGCCCGCAGTGTAATGTGTTCACCATGTCCTCGTACAGGCGTCCACCATGTCTCCAGTCCATACGTTGCGACAGGGGGAGGGAATGGCCGATCACCGCTGACCTTGCCAGGCAACATACAACGTGACGACCCACTACATGCTATCTGCAATCCAGGATATTGACCAATCCCTCACTCTGGTATAAAATAAATGTTTGATATACCGTGCACCGTGATAACCGCATAGTGATCAAGCGATTATCGGATTGGCTGCATAGCACGACCGGTTCCTCTCCGTTGCGCTTAGAGCCTGTTGAAGCATAGATGTTTGTCCAGATCGCGCCGCGCTCCTGGCGTCAGGCGCGAAGGGGGTGTGACGGCGTATCCCGGAGTGATACGGTGAACACGCCCGCCAAAGCATGACGCCAGGAGAGCAAGCGAGGTGGCGAACAGATATGCTTCAACAGGCTCTTAGGCAATGCCCGCCGTGGCATTCCGCTGTCACGATCCAGGAACTACTACCGACAACTCATCCCGGGGAACCGATTCAGGCCGGTCCCAGCGGGACCGTTGACAATAACCCGGCACGTCAATGCCGGGAACAGGGACCACCTGCGACCCCGGAGTCCCGGCGGGACGACTGATCCTTTGTACAGCCGGGATGATGAGGGCTTCCCCCTCTACCCGCTGGGCGAGGAGGTGAGGGAAACCACCCACCTCGCACAACAAACAACCAATATAGAACATCGGTTCTCAACCAAAAACATTTTTGGCAAAACAAAGCCAATTTCACGCTCACGACTTAACATAATATGAAAAACAAACCCAATTCAAACCCAAATTACACCGGTAAACAACGTGAAAAAGGCATGGTTCGGAGGCAAAGCGCCACAGAATGCATGTTCGATAGCACGTATGCTCGTCGAGAACTGCGCCAGTACTGTTCGTACAAAACAACTGTAGCGGGTCGTCACGTGATATTTTGCTGCAAGGCCATCGCTCGTGCCGTATCCACGGCGCATGCAGGTCAGCGGTGATGGGCCATGCCCTCCCCCGGTGAGCGACAGTGACACGGGGGGAGGGCGAAGGTGGGAATTCTACTCGATGAGTGGGAGCGCACAGCATAACGTACCGACCTGCTGCACCTCATCACCTGGACGGCCATCTATCAGTATTACCGATCACATGATTCAGCGTGATGCGAGCTCATCGCCAGGATGCCTGCTTGACTTAGTCGGGGTTTACCTGTAATTTCTATGTGTACGCCGTTCAGTCAAGCGCATTTTAATCTTTCCTTGATCTTTGGTTAACTTCTTCATAACCTACAGGGGGTGCGCTCCGCTTCCCAACCGATTACAATTTTATCAGTAAATAGAACGGATCTCCCGCGGACCGGGAACTCCTCGGGGGATCGACATTCACTCTCTTTGAAAGGAGAAATCAACCAATGCGTTCCCGTTCTGTTAAGGCTGGTTTTACCCTGATCGAGCTGCTCGTCGTGATCGCGATTATCGCGATCCTGGCCTCGATCCTCTTCCCGGTCTTCTCACGCGCTCGTGAGCAGGCCCGCCGCACGCAGTGCTTGAGCAATGTGCGCCAGTTGTCCACCGCCATCCAGATGTACCTGCAGGACAACACGAGCCGCTATCCGAGCAAGGCGTGGGTCTCCGAGATCGAGACCTATGTCGGCAGCCGCAAGATGTTCTTCTGCCCGAGTGACTCCGCCAAAGACGAAGAAGAGCCCGTATGCTACGGCTTCGCCGGCACCATGCTGCGCCCCGACGGCTCGGGCATCAACGAAGGCGAGATCCCGACCCCGACCGAAGTCGGCGTCATCGCTGACGCCGGCCCCTCCACCCCGTGGGCCGAAATCGCCACCGGCGGCATGATCCTCAACGGTGGGGCTCTTGATCCCACCCTGCGCGTCGCCCCCGCCTTCCGCCATGGCCGCGTGGTCGTGATCGGATATGCGGACGGCCATGCTGGCGTCTCCCCGTTCTCCGGCAAGAAGGTTGAAGAGCGCAAGCTCTCCGACAAGTACAGCCGCGCGTTCAACCAGGCGCTGGCCATGGGCTTCAACACCAACTACGCCGGCGGCATTGAAGCGACGCTCTCCTTCACCCCGACCACCAACTCCGTCACCCTGGGTGGCGACTCCGCGGGCAGCCAGATCGTGCTCGGCGCGGCCTCCATCTGGAAGAAGTTCGGCGGCAAGTGGTACACCCGTGGCTTCAACGGCGCCTTCGCCGACACCAACTACATGGGCAGCCACTGGATCTGGATCGATGCCTCCATCCCGGATGGCTTCGCCGCGACCGGTCTGAACAACGGCACCATCTATGCGGCCGGCAACCGGGCCACCCGCCTCGCCAACGATGCGATGGTGATCATCATCAACCGCAACACCAAGATCCCGCTGGGCGGCGGTTTTGCGAAAGTCGGCTCCGACTACTATGTGACCTCCGCGTTCATCCAGGCCAAGTTTAGTGACGCTGGCGGCAACCAGGGCTACGTCGCCAACAACTTCCAGGCCTACAGCTTCCTGAAGACCACCGGCAGCTACAAGTTCTTCACCCAGTCCTACGGGACCGCTGCTGCTACGCCCATCAACGTGCCGGACACCGATGACAGCCTGGTCGAGTGGGCCGCCGACGACTCCGAAATGGTGGAGAAGGTTGCCAACGACCCGTACGGCATCGGCTACTGCTCCGCCGCCGTGGCTGACAGCATCAAAGTGAAGATCTGCGCCCTCGGCACCGGCACCACCGACGGTCAGCGCTTCCCCAACCCGCGCAAGGACCGCGCCGGCCGCTATCAGGATGTCTATCCTGACACCGTCCCGGCCGCCGGCACCACCACCGCGACCTACGCGCTGATGCGCGAGATCTGGGCCTTCTCCGCTGGTGATGGCACCACGCTGGTCGACCAACTGCTCGGCGCTGGCAAAGCGCTGGGCGATGGCCCGATGTTCAAGGCCTCCTTCTGGGCGCCGTAACCATCGGCCGAGTGACGTGTATTGACACGTAACCCCGGGCCCGGCATCACCCCGATGCCGGGCCCTTTCCGTTGCGCGGCCGCCATACGTGACGGACGCGGCAACGCATGGTAAGATACAGCCGTATGAAGATGCATGATATCGAACCCGTCCCCGCCCCGCGGCAACGCGTGGTGCTGGCGGCGCTGGAAGATCCCGAACGCAGTTGGGAAGAATCGCTGGACGAACTGGCCCGGCTGGCGGATACCGCGGGCGGCCAGGTGATGGCCGTCGTCTCGCAACGCCGCGACACGCCTGATCCGCGCACCTACCTGGGCAAGGGCAAAGTCGAGGAAATTCAGGCGTTGCTGGAACGCGCCGACGCCTCGCTGCTCATCATCGATGGCGAGCTTTCTCCCTCGCAACAACGCAACCTGGAGCAGGCGCTGAACGTGCAGGTGCTCGACCGCACTGGCCTGATTCTGGATATCTTCGCCCACCGCGCCCACACCGCCGAGGGGAAACTGCAGGTGGAACTGGCGCAGTTGGAATACCTGCTGCCGCGCCTGGCCAACATGTGGACGCACCTCTCGCGCATTCGCGGCGGCATCGGCCTGCGCGGACCGGGTGAGACCCAGCTCGAAGTGGACCGCCGTCGCGTGCGCGAACGCATCGCCCATTTGAAGCGCAAGGTGGAGGAGATTCGCCACCGCCGCGCGGTGCAGCGCAGCCAGCGCGCGCAATCGCAGATCCCGATGGTGAGCCTGGTGGGCTACACCAATGCGGGCAAATCCACGTTGCTGAACGCGCTGTCGCAAGCGGGTGTGTTTGTCGAGGACAAACTCTTTGCCACGCTGGATCCAACCACCCGCGATGTTACTTTTCCGGGCGGAACGCGCGCGCTGGTGAGCGACACCGTGGGCTTCATTCGCCACCTGCCGACGCAACTGGTGGCGGCTTTCCGCGCAACGTTGGAAGAAGTGCGCAGCGCAGATGTGCTGGTGCATGTGGTGGACGCGGGCAATCCGGACTGGGTGGAGCAGGCGGAAGTGGTCGAGCAGGTGCTGCAGGAGTTGGGCGCCGGCGACAAACCTACCGTGATGGCGTTCAACAAAATGGATCTTGCCGACGACCGCGACATCACCGAACGCCTTGCCCAGCGCTACCCGGAGGTCGTCTTTCTGGTGGCACGCACCGGCGAGGGGATCGCGGAGTTGGAAGCGGCCATCGTGCGCCAGTTGCGCTCGACCTGGCAGCCGGTCGATGCCGTGTTGCCGTTGACCGCAACACAACTGGTGGCGGAGTTACACGCGCGCGGCGACGTGAGCCACGAAGTGTATGAAGATAACGTTGTACACATCACCGGCTGCGCCCCCCGCGATCTCGCCGCCCGCATTCGCCTGCGCGCGCAGTAGTGAATTCCACGTTCCACGTTCCAGGTGGTTAGGTAGTAGGCTCTCACAGAATTCTGTCCAGCCGTCTGCAGCAGCCATGGATGCTTTGCTGTTGGGGGCCGGCTAGCAGCCGGCGCTCCGACCAGCGGGCGTGCAGGGCACCACGCGATGATCCGGCAGATGGTATTCGTCTTACGCCTTACTTATCCGCGAGGATTTTTGCACATTCGCCGCGAGCGAGATCTCTGGGGGAACGGTCTTTCCGGTCGACGGCCAGGTAGTTCGTGCCATACTGCAGCAACAGGCGCACCAGTTCGGGGTAGCCATCCGCCGGGGCGCGTGGGTCGAGTTCACGCGGGGCCACCGCCAGGTGCAGCAAGTTGCGGCCGGCGCGGTCGGGGGCATTGGGATCAGCGCCGCGCTCGAGGAACCACTCAGTCATCGCTTTATCGCCACGCAGCACGGTCCATTGCACCGGCGTTAATCCCTGGTTATCCTGCGCATCAGGGTTAGCGCCCTGCTTCACCAGCAACTCTGCGATATCGCGGTGCCCGTGACGCGCGGCCATGTGCAGCAGGGTGGCGCCATCGCTATTCGTTATGTTTACCTCGATGCCCTTTTGCATCTCAGCCACAAACGTCTGCAGGTCATGCTCACTGACGACTTTGAAGAGATCCACGGGGGGCGCTTTTTTCGTCTTCGCAGATTCCGACAGCATACTGACCATCAGGTACCGTGCGTCGGGCGAGAGGGCGATAGCGAGGAGATCGCCGGCAGTGGCGATGGTATCGATGCGTTCGTCCTTCTGCCCTCTATCGCTATAGAATCCGATCGTACCGTCAACGAATGCCACTACCAGAATGAGACCACTGGTGGTGAAGGCGAATCCGATGGGGGCGACTTCGCCAAACGTGCGGCGCAGCGGATGTTCCAGTCGCACATCGTGCACGCCAGTTGCCGAGCAAAAGCGAATGCGGCCATCAGCGCAACTGGTGATGAGCTGGTTGCCATCCGCAGAGTAGATGACGGCGGTCACTTCTTTCGGGTGTTGGAAGACCTTGACGACCTCGCCTTTACTCACGCTCCAGAGGGCCAGGTATTTATCCTGGCTGGCGGTGGCTACGGTGAGGCCATCGGGGGCGTACGCGACGTGCATCACCGGTCCGACATGCCCTTTCAGCATACGTGTTTCCTTGCCCGTTTGTACATTAAAGACCCGCGCGGTGGCATCAAGGCATCCGCAGATGAGCTTTGTGCCATCACCCGAGACGGCCAGTGAGGTCACTCCCGCACTACTGCCGAGTACGTTGAAAACCTGCTCGGTTTCTCCAGTCGCGACGTTCCAGCAGCGGATGCTCTGATCGATGCTGCCGCTGTAGAGCTTCATTCCATCCGGGGAGAAGGCCAACGAGGTGATCTGACTGGTATGCCCTTTCAGAATCATATGTGCTTCATCGTAGGGCGGTTTGCGGAGTTCGATCTCCCCCAACTTGTTCTCAAGGCCATACCCAATAGCAAAGAGGCCGCCATCCTGGGAAAATGTCATCGCATGAATTGGGCCGCGATCGCCCATGAGCTTTTTGTAGACGACGTCCTTGGGCTTATTGAGCGTTCCGCCATTCAAGTCCATTTCATACAGCAGGGCCGCCACGCCGTAGTTCCCATGCTGCTTTGCGGTTCCCCAGGGTTTGTGTCCCTCACTATTGGCCGCGCGAGGGTTGGCGCCCTTCGCCACCAGGGTCATGATGAAGTTCACATCGTTGCGGAACGTGGCGAAATGCAGCGGGGTATTGCCCTGGAAGTCTTTGCCATTGAGGTCAGCGCCTTGCGCCATCAACATTTCGATGATCTCCATGTTGCCGGTGGCGACCGCCAGGTGCAGGGGAGTTTGCCCATCTTTGTTCAGGGCGGTGGCTTTGGCGCCTTTGTCGAGCAAATAGCGCACCATTTCACGCTGCCCGTAGGACGCGGCGAAGTGGAGCGGCGTTGCTTTGAACTTTTCGTCCAGCGCATGAATCGCTTCAGCGTCGCCCTCCAGCGCAATGCGCAACGCGGCAATATCGCCCTTTTGGGCGGCAGTGTGGGCTGGGCCACTCCATGCTGGCCCGAGTATGATGGAAAATAGCAAGGTAATGATCACCAGGACGATGAGCGCGCGTGCCATGGTTTTCTCCTCCCAAGGTGGAAAGCCTGACGTCTCGCTAAGTGCAAGGTGAATGTCGCCTGGTTCGCCCATATCGGGAAGTGATTATGCGCTGGCGAACCAACGTGATGTACATAAAACCGTACGTCTATTATACCCTATGAACCGGCGAACGGAATCCGGTACCGTTTACATTCCGGGCCACACGGTAAATTCCCTGCCGGAGGATTAGTGGTTCGTTGTTGGTGATTGGTGTGATAGGCCATCCTGTGTGTTCAATGCAACCGCCAGCAGTAGCCGTGTACCCTGGACTGTTGGGAACCGGCTGGTACCCGGCACTTCGACCAGGGGCATTGCCACATACGTGGCGTACACCCGTAACCAATAGGGTGATCCGGGGTGTTACTTGCGTTTGGTGGAGGTATAGGCGCGGGTGACGGACGAGGAGACACTACCGGCGAGTGAGCGCGCCACGGCGCTGTAGCGCGCGCTGCCAGGGAGCCGCAGCGTGGGGAAGACGAAGACAAAGGCCGCAATGCGCAGCAGGATGGAGGTGAGGAATACCGGATGGTAATGGGAGACCCCGCCGGGCAACCAGGCCTGAAAGTCGGCAATATGGTGCTGCCAGAAGGATGCCCAGGCGCCGCCAACGGCACTGCCGGTCATGCTAGCCAGGCCGAAAACCACGGCAAACATGGCGACATACGTGGACTGCCGGGTGGCCGGGAATCCTTTCATCTGCGTGTAGAACTGCACCTGATCGATGCCCGGCCAGGTGAGGCCGCTGATAATGGTGATGATCGGCACCGCCCAGATGAATTCTGGGCGCATGAAAATCCAGGCGGCCGGGGCGATGATGTTGGCAAGGGCACTGGCCGCGAGCACCGGTTTTGGTCCAAAGCGATCGATGGCCTGCCCCCAGGAACGTCCCATGACCGCCATACTCAACACCGGGGCGATGTATAGCAGGAGATTGGCGGTGACCAAACTCATGCCCATGCCGTTATTCGCATGGGAGTCGAAGCAGAAGGTCCAGACAAAGGGCCCCATCATCGTGTAGGCAATCCCGGAGAGGGCAGTGTAGAGGGCGAAGCCGCGAAACAGTGCGTCGCGCCAGGGGGTGACCAGCAGATCGCGGAGTGCAGGCGGCGCGGGTGTGTGCGGGCGCGTTTTTTCACGAACGGGGATGAACAACAGGATGTCAATGGTGCCAAAGAGCGCGGCGATGGTGAAGATCATTCCATACAGCCATCCCGCGGTTGGGTAGCGATCCAACAAGGCGGCGACGACAATAGTCGTGGCGCACATGACCAGAAAGCCGATAGCCGCACGCCAGCCGAAATATTTGCCGGCAATCGATTTCGGCACCAGTGAGGACATCCACGATGCCCATCCCGGGCTGCCAATATTGGCCAAGGCCGCCGAGGCAAAGACAATGAGGCCGACTACGCCGATTTGCAGCGCGCGCGATGAGTCTGGCAGGAGCAAGGGTACGGCTGCCACCCCGAGCCAGATGAAGCGGTGCAGGCCATTAAACCAGAGAAAGTATTTTTTCACGCGTCCGGTGCGTTCCACCAGGTACGATCCGAAGAACTGGAAGAGCACGGCGGCAGGGCCTGCGGCGAGGATGAGCCCATAGCTGAAGTCATCGACCTGCATATACTTGCGCAGGAAGGCGATGAGGGCAGCGCCGGTAGTGATGGCAAAAAAGACTGCGCCGAACACCCAGGCCAGGGTGATGAAGCCGAGCGTGCGCCGCACGGCATGTGGACTGGCGCCGGTGCGTGCGGTTCGGCTGGCAGTGGTCACTCCCTCTCGCATGTGTTCACAATCCCGGATCCTTCGCGTTCGTTGCGTCTATCGACCGCTACAGCACAAGTGCGATCCCCTGTATTCCGATTCCCTGTTTTCAACAGGCTGGGCTCTTTCCCTGCAGCATAGTCATCGATCTTTCACGAAAATCTAGCTCGAGGCTGTGAAGAAAAGTCGCCATCCCCTGGGCGTATTCCCTGCCTGGTATGGCCATGATGTCTATGATGGGGTCAATGCTCTATCACGGGGGAAGGGACATGGGCATTTTGGGATGGATCGTCATCGGCGGCCTGGCAGGCTGGTTAGCCAGCTTGCTGATGGGCACGAACCGGCGTCAGGGCTGCCTGGCCGATGTGCTCATCGGTATTGTCGGTGCGCTACTCGGCGGATTTATCTTCAGTCTATTCGGCGGGGTGGGCGTGACCGGCTTCAATTTATGGAGCTTGTTTGTCGCGTTCGTGGGTGCGGTGGTGTTGCTGTTAATCTTGCGGGCATTTCAGCGACCGCGCACAACTTGATACCACTGCAAGTTCCGGTGGTCACCAGCGGGCGTCTCCTGGCGGCGGGAGACGCCTGCTGCACGTTTGGTCGTGCACTGCGGCAGGGAAATGGCAGATCCACGCATAAATACACAGCATTACGCGAGGCAACCGCCATATCGGGTTGTCGGTGGAGGGATCTCATGGTTCAGTTATTCGGTCAGTCCTTTTCCCGCAACGAGTTACAAGGGTACTCGACCAATATCGGGCAGTTCGGTGGCATTCATGCGGTCGAGCTGGCGTCAGGCCGGGGCCGCGGGGTACGTGCGCTGGAGGTGGCCACCGGCACCGGGCTGGAATTCACCGTGCTGGTTGACCGCGCGCTCGACATCACCCACGCCGCCTTTCGCGGGCGTTCACTCGCTTTTCTCACGGCGGCAGGCGAGCCGCACCCCGCCTATGCCGAGCCGGCCGGGGCGGGATGGCT
>JAGUZN010000058.1 GCA_020060775.1 Armatimonadota bacterium | reverse complement strand
TTCACCGTATCACCCCGGGATACGCCGTCACACGCCCTTCGCGCCTGACGCCAGGAGCGCGGCGCGATCTGGACAAACATCTATTCTTCAACAGGCTCTGAGGGCGCAGCGCAGGTGTGGATGCGCTGTGGCACACGGAGGGGTAGGGCAGTAGATGCGTTACCTTGAGTCGCCAAACGCACGGCGGAATGTTGGTGTTACTCCCCCAGGGTGATTTCGCCCTCATGTTTATGAATTTGGCTTGGCGGCCTGAAAGTGATGCCGGTCAGCCCAGCGCGCTCCATCGCTTCGCGGGCGCGTGCGGTGGCAAATACAATGGGAATGTCGGTGAATCGGAAGAGATCAGCACCGTCCCACTGGCGTTCATCCAGTGCTACACCGGCATAGGGAGTGAGATATGTGATCTCACGGCATGTTGGGCACTCGGTATAGTCCTTCCCAGCGACATAGCCCCGTGGGATCCCGCCATGCCCGGTGACGAGCAGTTCCTGTACCTCCGGGGGCGGCTGCCCTCGCAGCTTTCGGCACATGGTAATCCTGACGGGGAATACCAGGTAGCGGGAGAGGGCCGCCTCCTGCAAAGCCTGTATCGTGCGCCTGCCTGCCAGGAGAGGCTCGCCGTCTCCGTAAAAGACTCGTACCAGATCAGGGACGGGCAAGCGGTTACAGGTGATATGCAGATGACCGAGAGCAGAAAGCGGATCTATTTTTCGATCATCCGGCAAGCCGAGTGCCTGGCGGAGCGCAGTTATCAGTTCATCACACAATTCGGGGGTCACAGCCCGGGTGCGGATGAAGTGTTGCCAGAATTGCCCATTGCTGTCCTCAACATCAGGGTCGCCTGCGGCTCTGCGTTGCTCATACTCATCTAATAGACTCGCGCAGGCCTCACCGATCTCCTCCTCGATTTTTCTCAAGCGACGGATCACTGGATGCGAGAGCTTAAGCGACTCCGCCTCCGGGACCCGGCTGTTGCTCGTAATCACGCCGGCTTCTGCGAACGGAGGCAGGAGAGGTTGGGGGGGATGGCATGATGGGCAATAGCGATGTGGCAGGCTGGGGTAGGGGCGGTTGTTTCTCTCGAAATACAAATCATCCGGGCCCGAGGGATGACAATCGACGTGTAGAGCAAAGATCTCCATGGCGTACCCTCCCTTGGTCAATGTTTCACGCGAGCCCGTAGCAGTATAACACCAAAGGTCACGTTCGACATTCCCCATGCATGCCCTGCACCCATCAGCCCGCACCGCCAGCGTGAATACACGTGCTCCCACACCCACCCACCGCTCTATGCCACTGGACGAGCGGGCGTGTAAGCGGTATGATATCGCGCGGAGTTTCCTGTTGACAAAGGAGCGGAACGATGGCCGAAATGGTGGTGCTGGCCTACTCGGGCGGCGTGGATACCTCTGTTGCCGTGAAGTGGCTGAAGGCGGAAAAAGGGTTGGACGTGATCGCCGTGGCGATCGACGTGGGTGAAGAACGCGATTACGATGCGATTCGCGACAAAGCGCTGAAAATCGGTGCGGTGAAGGCCTTCGTGATCGACGCGAAAGAGCGCTTTGCCGACGAGTACATCGCGCGCGCCATCAAAGCCAATGCCATGTACGAGGGCCGCTATCCCGTGTCTACCTCGCTGGCCCGCCCGCTCATCGCCCAACTGGTGGGCGAGATCGCCGAGCAGGAAGGCGCTTCTGTGCTGGCGCACGGCTCCACCGGCAAGGGTAACGACCAGGTGCGTTTTGAAGTGACCTGGCAGTGTCTTTTCCCGCAGATGCGCATCTACGCGCCCGTGCGCGAGTGGGGCATGACCCGCGATCAGGAAATCGCCTACGCCGAGCAGCATGGCGTGCCCATCCCGGTGACGAAATCGAGCCCTTATTCGCTGGACGTCAACCTGTGGGGCAAGAGCTGCGAAGCCGGTGTGCTGGAAGATCCGTGGAACGAGCCGCCCGCCGACGTGTGGATGTGGACGAAATCGCCGAACGATGCGCCCGCCGAGCCGGGCTACGTGAACATCGGCTTCGAGCAGGGCGTTCCGGTGAGCCTGGACGGCAACCGCATGAGCCTGAAAGATATTGTGGTGCACCTCAATGCGTTCGCCGGCGAGCACGGCGTGGGCCGCATTGACATGATCGAGAACCGGCTGGTGGGCATCAAGTCGCGCGAGACGTACGAATGCCCGGCCGCAGTCACCCTGATCGCCGCGCACCGCGAATTGGAAACGCTTTGCCTCGAACGCTCGGTGGCCCACTTCAAGACGGGCATTGAGCAGCGCTATACCGAACTCATCTACAACGGCCTGTGGTTCAGCCCGCTGCGCTTCGCACTCGATGCCTTCATCGACCAGACGCAGCAAAGCGTCACCGGCGAGGTGCGCATGAAGCTGCACAAAGGCACCTGCATGGCCGCCGGCCGCCGCTCGCCCAACTCGCTCTACCGCTTTGAGTTGGCGACGTATGATACCGGCGATACCTTCGACCAGAGCCTGGCCAAGGGCTTCATCGACCTGTGGGCCATGCCCGCGAAGGTGTGGAACGCGGCGAATAAAGGATAAAGGCTAAGGGCTAAATGTAGCGGGTCGTCACGTTGAACCTTGACAACCAAAGATGGTATCATTTGTTCGCTATGCAAAAGTTACATGCGAACGCGGCTCTCACGGTGCACCAGCGCCGCGAGAGCCATGAGAAATTTCACCAGGGGGCCAGTCTGCACGACTTGGCCGCCGAGTACCATGTCGGCACGAAAACCGTGCAGCGCTGGGCGCATCGCACCACGTTCACTGACCGGAGTTCCGCCCCCACCCGGCGGAGGTCGAAGCGCCCCCCGGTCTGAAGGCGGCCGTGCGGCGTCCCCGCCAAGCACACCCGACCCGGGGCACGCGCCGCCTGATGCATGATCTGCGCCG
>JAGUZN010000113.1 GCA_020060775.1 Armatimonadota bacterium | reverse complement strand
TGGCCGCCTTCGCCGCCCCCGGGGGCGAGTTGCGCTGCGGACCGCACACCCTGCCGCTGGGCGCGAAAACGTACATCATGGGCATTCTCAACCTCACCCCCGACTCCTTTTCCGGCGATGGATTGGCAGGCTGTGCGGAGGACGCGTTGCGGCAAGCGGAACGGATGCTGGAAGACGGCGCCGATCTGCTGGATGTGGGCGGAGAGTCCACCCGCCCGGGGTCTGAGGCCGTGCCCGAGGAGGAAGAACTCGCGCGCGTGCTGCCGGTGGTGCGCGCCCTCGCCGCGCGTTTTGCAGTACCCATTTCGGTGGACACCTACAAGAGTGAGGTTGCGCGCCAGGCGGTGGAGGCCGGCGCCACCCTCATCAACGACATCAGCGGCCTGCACTTCGACCCGCACATGGCCGCGGTGGCGGCAGCGGCGGGCGTGCCGGTGGTGGTCATGCACATCAAGGACACCCCGCGCACCATGCAGGCCAACCCGCACTACGACGACCTGATGACCGAAATCGCCCATTACCTGCAGGAGGCCACCCGGCTCGCCGAGGCGGCAGGCATCCCGCGCGACCAAGTGGTCCTCGACCCGGGGTTCGGCTTCGGCAAAACGGTGGCGCATAACCTGGAGATCCTGCGACGGCTACGCGAACTGACCTCCTTCGGTCAGCCCATCCTGCTCGGCACCTCGCGCAAATCGACCATCGGGCGCATCCTCGGCGATCTGCCCCCGGAAGAACGCATGGAGGGTACCGCCGCCACTGTGGCGCTCGGTATCGCGCAGGGGGCGGACATCATGCGCGTGCACGACGTGCGCGCCATGGCCCGCGTCGCCCGTATGACCGACGCCATCGTCCGCGGGGAATAAACGCAGGGGTGCAGCACTGCCGCACCCCTCTCCCACCCCAAAACCCCTACAACCCTAACACCCCTACCCAAACCGGTAACCGACGTTGCGCACCGTCTGGATCATGTTGCCGACCCTGGCGCCGAGTTTCGCGCGCAAGCGACGGATATGCACATCCACCGTGCGCGTGCCGCCATAGTAGTCGCTCTCCCACACCTGCTCCAACAGTTCGGGGCGGCTGAATACGCGTCGGCGATTGGTGACGAAAAACTTCAACAGCTCGAATTCCTTATAGGTCAGGTCCACCCGCCGGTTGTCCACCCACACCTCGTAAGTGGACATGTTCATGCGCAGCCCCTCCACCTGCACCTGGTCGCGCGGGGAGCGCGCACCCTGCGTCTTCCAGAGGGCAAAGCGCAGTCGCGTGTCAAGCTCGATGGGATTGGTCGGCAGGGTGATGAAATCGTGCATGGCGCCGCCGAAGCGCACGCGCGGCATCTCCTCCGCCCGGGCGATAATGATGACGGGAACGAATTCCCACGCGCCGAGAATGCCGCTTGGGACGCTTCCCGTGGATTGGAACTCGCGCAACCCCGCATCCACCATCACTACTTGCGGCATCGGCACGCGACTGACGTACTGGTACGCCACGCGCGGCATGATATGGACATGGTAGCCCTGCCGCCGCAACTGCTCGATCAGGGTGGAGATTGGCTCCTGGCGTTCACGTTCGGTGACTAAGACGAGATCCGTTGTATGCGCTCCTGACCAGGTCACAGACGGTACACTCCCCACGCCCACCTCTCCCACAAGGCGGCGTAAATGAGTCCCACGCTGACCAGACGCGGGCATGACGCACCAGCGGTGCGTGTTGACAGACGACGCGCTGTATCGCACGGGCGGGCTCGCGGTGGCAAACCCGGCGACGCACACGACCGCACGGCTACTTCATTGTAATCGTTTCACGGCGGGAGGTCCAGAACGCACGAAAAAATCGGCGAGAGGTCACCCTCCCGCCGATATGTATCCTGCGACACGCAGTGCCCGTTCACGCCGGCACGGGCTGCTCCACCCACGCTGGCGGCACCAGTTCGACCGTCGCGGGAGCCTCGGGCTGCCACACGCCCTCGCGCTCGAGCACCGCGCGTAGCGAAAAGGTGGCCACTTCAATCTGGTCGTCCGTCGGCTCGGCAGTGGTAAGGCGCTGCATGGCCAGCCCCGGCCACACCAGCGTACGCAGGATGAGCGAATTGCGGAAGCGCCCGGCCAATCGAATCAACTCGTAGGCGATGCCGGCAATAATCGGCAGCAGGAGCAGGCGCGAGAGCAAGCGGATAATCGTGTTATCCGGCCAGCCGATCATGGCGTGCACGAGAATGCCGACAATGAAGAACAGGAACAGAAAGCTGGTGCCGCAGCGCGGGTGGATGCGGCTGTACGGCCGCGCCCCCTCGACGGTGAGCGGCGCGCCGGCTTCATAGGCATTCACCACTTTATGCTCCGCGCCGTGGAAGGCAAAGACCCGGCGGATCTCTTTATTGAGGCTGATCGCCAGGATGTACCCCACCAGCATCAGCACGCGAATAATCCCCTCGATGATATTGGGGATGACCATCTTCGGGGAGGGGATGAACTGCGCCCACAGGCTCTTTGAGGTGGAGACCGGCTCTACGGGGAAAACGTGTTCGGTCAACCAGGAGGGGAAGAGCACGAAGAGCGAAATGGAGAAGGCCACCGAGAAGAGGACGGTGAGGATGTACTGCAGCGGGGTCGGTTTTTTCACCTCCGGCTCGCCGGCCATCGCCATGTCCGCCGACCACATGAGAGTGCGATACCCGAGGCGCACAGAATCTATGAGCGCGGGGGTGCCGCGCAAAAACGCCAGCTTCAGCCAGCCTTGCCGTGCCGCCACCGACTCCGCCAGATCATGCCGCACCACAATGGTGCCGTCCGGCTGGCGGCAACTGGTGGCGACATGCGCCTTGCCGCGAATCATCACACCTTCAATAACGGCCTGGCCGCCATATGCTGCTCGATCTGACATGCTTGCCCTCCTATAAGAAACTGTCCAGCAAGGCTCGGCTCGAGGGTTATGCCGCACCTTCTCGGGCAGTTTCAAAGGACCTCACCAGGGGAGGAGAGGGCCATACCACGAAAGCCCCTCCGATGCACCGGCTGGTAAAAATCGGAAGGGCTTGTGCTGAGCGACGCGACACCTTACTGCTTCGCCTCGCGGCGGAAGTTGGCGTACTTCTGGTTGAAGCGCTCAACGCGGCCCGCGGTGTCAATGATCTTCTGCTGGCCCGTGTAAAATGGATGGCATGCCGAACAGATTTCCACGCGCAGTTCCTTGCGGGTGGAGCGCGTCTGGAAAGTATTGCCGCAGCCGCAGACCACGGTCGCATTTACATAATTCGGATGGATATCGGACTTCATGGATCTCTCCTGTTTCAATGCACACTGGCGAGACAGTATACCATAGACGATGGCGGTGTGCAAATAACTTCCGCCCATAGTGCGGCTGACTCCCCCCACGGAATTACACCGACTCGGTGGCGCGAAATCAAGACAAGGGCTACACCTGCATGATTATTCCACCACGCTGCCGGCGGAAAACCCCCTACACTGTCAGACGTCAGCCAAGTTCGCGCTCGGCACTAGCCGGAAAGGAGGATATGTATGCGGGCAAAGGCATGGGCTTTACTCTTGGGGTTGGGGTTGCTGCTCCTCGCCCTGGCAGGATGTGATGATGACGGCATCATCACCCGGACATTGGGGGGCACCCTGACGGGGCTGCCCGCCGGGCAGTCGACGGTGACGTTGTTGCAGAACGGCCAGACGGTGCGCACCGCGCAGGTGAGCGATGTGAACCCGAGCTTCTCGCTCCCGGGTCTCACCCAGGGCACCTACGCGGTGGCCGTGCAGCCCGAGGGCAGCAGCGTGCGCACCCTGTACGGTCCGGTTTCTCTCGTCGGCGATCAGCCGAATGTGGATTTCCAGGTCTTCACCCAGGCTACGCTGCCGGCGGGCGTGGTGGTACCCAATAACGGCACGGCCACGCTGGCCGCCTTCGGGCTCGACCAGCAGGGCGACCGCATCGCCGCCACCGTCACGGTGGATGCGCTGCCGCAGCAGAGCGGCAACCCGGCGGTGGTCACCGACATCCCGGTGCCCGGGCCGCACGATGTGACGGTCACCACCGACGGCAACACGGTGACCATCCCCAACGTGCCCTTCACCGCCAACACGGTGACGGTCGTGCTCGCCACTACCAACACCGCCACCGTCTCGGTGAGCGGCTCGGTCGATGACCTGCTGGCCGTCGGCGACACCACGCTCACCCTACTGCGCAACGGCGTGGTGCAGCAAACGCTCACCGTGACCGGCGCCAACCCGAACTTCACGTTCAACAATGTGGCCGCCGGCACCTACATCATCGCGGTCGAGCAGGCGGGGAATCCGGTGCAGACCTACTTCGGCCCCCTCACCGTGGACGCTGCCGCCAATCTACAAGGCATCACCATTGACACCTTTACCGCGGCCAACCTGCCGGCCGCCCTCGCCGTCCCGGCCAACGGCACGGCGACCGCTGCCGCCTATCCAGTGAGCAGCCAGGGTGTCGTGCAGGCAAACGACATCACCCTCGATGTGGGCGATCTTGCGCCGCAGACCGGCAACCCGGCCATCGTCCCGGCCATCAACCCGGGCACGTACCTGGTCACCGCCACGCGCAATGCCGCCGACATCAGCCTGGGCAACATCACGTTTGATGCGAATACCGTGGTCATCTTCGACGTGGTGGTCCCGGTCGTTGTCGACTAATTCCGGCAGCCATGCCGAGCGTCGAGAGCCGCGCGGAGCGCCCATCCGCCTCCGCCGCGGCTCTTCGCGCGCCCCCTGACAAAAATCCCCCAACGTGGTAGCATACACATCATGTCCAAGCTGACGTATGTTTGCCACGAATGCGGCTGCCAGCAACTGAAATGGCACGGGCGCTGTCCTGATTGCGGCGCCTGGGGCAGCCTGCTGGAAGAAGTCGCCCTCGCCGCCGCGCGTCCGGGCAAAGCCGCGCCTCCGCGCCTCACCGCATCAGCCGCCATCCCCATCAGCGACGT
>JAGUZN010000006.1 GCA_020060775.1 Armatimonadota bacterium | reverse complement strand
TCTTCCGATCTCGGGGAAGTCGTGCGTGCGCGCCCCCCCGTGCGGGCGGTCCACCACGCTGCCAGCCGTATCCACCAGGAAGTCATGCCGTCCCCCGAGATGATGCGGTGCCAATCATCACTTCGTCCGCCGGAAACGCCATCCTCGTTAAGGACATTAAACCTCCTTGCACATTGGCAGCAATTTTCCTGCTCAGCAAATGCGGCCCATGGGCGGAAAGCGGAATTGACCGCCGGCATGGGTGATGACTAGAATGGGGAGGATATGCCTCGGCATATATTCCCTCCCCCTGTCGCAGCGGGGGGAGGCGGGAGGGGGGTCTACCTTACCATGTACATTGCGAATACCGCGGCGGATCAGCAGGCGATGCTGCAGGCGATCGGCGTTGACACGCTCGACGACCTCTTCCTCGATGTGCCGGCGGACTACCGCTTTCCCACGCTGCACCTGCCGCCCGCGCTCTCCGAACTGGAGGCGATGGCGGAGATGGCCGACCTCGCCGGGCGCAACGAGGAGACGCGCGGCACCCCCTGCTTCCTCGGCGCGGGGGCCTACCACCACTTCATCCCGAGCATCGTCGATTTCGTGCTGCGCAAACCCGAGTTCTTCACCGCCTACACCCCCTACCAGCCGGAGATCAGCCAGGGCACGCTGCAGGCGCATTTTGAATACCAGTCGATGCTGGTGCAGCTCACCGGCATGGAGGTCTCCAATGTCTCGCACTACGACGGGGCCACCGCCTGCGCCGAGGCGATGATCATGGCGCTGT
This sequence comes from Armatimonadota bacterium, assembly GCA_020060775.1. Lineage (GTDB taxonomy): Bacteria > Armatimonadota > Hebobacteria > CAIYQO01 > CAIYQO01 > JAGUZN01. The sequence goes on along the minus strand of JAGUZN010000006.1, from coordinate 2,877 downwards.
CGGTGGCGCGCGGCAAGCGCCGGCAGGTGATCGTCAGCCCCACGCTGCACCCGCAGTACCGCGCGGTGATGCGCACCTACGCGCAGGGGGTGGGGGAGTCGGTCCTCGGCGATGACCGGCCGCATGGCGACCTGGACGCGTTGGCGGAACTGTTGACCGCGGAGACGGCCTGCCTGATCGTGCAGAACCCCGATTTCCTCGGGCGGCAGTACCCGCCGTCGGCGATGCAACGGCTGGCCGACCGCGTGCACGCCGCGGGCGCGCTCTTCGTGGTGGCGGTGAACCCGATCAGCCTCGGGCTGTTCGATCCCCCCGGGGCGTACGGCGCGGACATCGTGGTGGGGGAGGGGCAGCCGCTGGGCAACGCGCTCAACTTCGGCGGGCCGTACCTCGGCTTCTTCACCACGAAACGCCAGCACGTGCACAAATCCGCCGGGCGCATCGTGGGCATGACGGTGGATGCCGACGGGCAGCGCGGCTTCGTCGTCACCTTGAGTTCGCGCGAGCAGCACATCCGCCGCGAGCGCGCCTCCAGCAACATCTGCAGCAACCAGGCGCTTAATGCGCTGGCCGCCGCCGTCTACCTCGCCGCGCTCGGGCCGCAGGGCCTGCGCGAGGTGGCCGAGCTCTGCTACCACAAGGCGCACTTCGCCGCGCGGCTCATCGACCGCCTGCCCGGTTACGCGGTGCTCGAGCAGCCCTTCTTCCACGAATTCGTCGTGCACACCCCGCGCCCCCCCGCCGAGATCAACGCCCGCCTGCTCGACGACTACGGCATCCTCGGCGGGTACGACCTCGGGCAGGATTACCCCGACCTGGCGCACCACCTGCTGCTCTGCGCCACCGAGATGAACACCCGCGAGGAAATTGAAGCACTCGTCATGGCGCTGGGCGATATGGGGGAATAGCGGAGTGGATAGTGGTTGGTGGTTGGTGGTTAGTGGTTGGTTTGGTACGCCATCAGGTTGTCCAACCGCCGGCAGCAACCATGAGCGCTGGTAGGCGGCCGCCCTCCCGTGCGATCCCTCCACCCCCATCTGGAATCAGAAAGGGGCCGCATCGCGGCCCCCTTCTGTCTTCTGTCTTCTATCTCCTATCTTCTTCGCCTACGCTTCCACGGTGGCGCGCTTCCAGGGGCCGATGTTGGCGGCGCGGTAGATTTCGTTGATGAGCGCCACCGCGTTGCGGCCTTCTTCGCCGGGGATGGTGGGCTGGCGACCCTCCAGCAGCGCGCGGGCGAAGTCATCGATCTGCAGCAGGTGGGCATTCAGGCCGATCGCTTTCGGGTCGGCCGCGCCGCCGATGTCCGACGGCGGAGCGACATCGATCAGGCCCTCGGGGGCGTTCTCCGCCTGGAAGAAGATCACCGCCATATTCTCAATGACGATGGTGCCCTTGGTGCCGCAGATGGTGAGTTGCACGGGCAGGCCGGGGTAGGCGAGGGTGGTGCCCTGGATGACGCCGCCCGCGCCGTTGGGGAATTGCAGCAGCGCCACGCCCAGGTCTTCCGCCTCCATTTGCCGGTGCAGGGTGGGGCAGTAAGCGCCGACCACGGTGGGCTGCATGCCGGTGAGCCAGATGAGGCGGTCGACAGCGTGGATGGCCTGGTTGGTGAGCACGCCGGCATCCATCTCCCAGGTGCCGCGCCAGGCGCTGGAATCATAGTAGTCCTGCCCGCGGAAGCAGAGCCAGCCGCCGTTGGCATACACGATATCGCCGAGATACCCCTCGGCAATGGCGCGTTTCGCCTGCTGCATGGCCGGGGCCATGCGCGTCTGGAAGATGGCGCCCAGCGTGACGCCGTTCGCCTGGCAGGCGGCGATCAGCGCGTCCACCTTCTCCACGTACACGTCCAGCGGCTTCTCGCTCAACACGTGCTTGCCCGCCTGCGCGGCCAGGATACCCTGCGCGGCATGCTGGCCGGAGGGGGTGCAGATGGTCACCGCGTCCACATCGTCGCGCGCGAGCATCGCTTCGTACGATTCACAGGCAGCCAGCCCGTACTCCGCGGCGAAGGCGCAACTCGCCTCCGGCCGCGCATCCGCCGCCGCCACTAACTCCGCGTGCGCCAACTGCCCGATCGCTTCGGCATGCACGCGCCCGATGCCGCCGCAGCCGAGAATGCCAAATCGAATCTTCTCTGCCATGGTAATGTTGACTCCTTTGGGGACTCCCCGTGTGTATTACGCCATGCGCGGGGGGATTCCTGCCGTGTCGGCGTTGGGCTCCCGACCTTATGACGTGTAAAAAAATCACGTTTCTTTTACATGAGGCGTTGGACGTGTAAAAAAATCCGGCGTGATTTTACTACGAGGTGCGCCTCTGTCTTCTCCGGGACCCAGAGGGACCATGTGACTTTAGCCCGGCAGGCACTGCCGGGGAGCGGTCTATGCGTATATCGGGAGTCCCGGAGGGACGGCTGATATCGAGGGTCAGTCGTCCCGCTGGGACTCGGGGGCTCCCCAACCGGCCCTTCCCGGCACTGGCGTGCCGGGCTAAAGTCGTGGCATCCCTGCCGGGATGCCTGGAGAAGGAATACCCCCCTCTGTTCGACTCGCTGCGCTCGTTCACAGCCTTCGGCCTACCTCCCCCCATGTCGCTGCCGCTCACAGGGAGGGAATAGGCTTGGTGCAAGGTCGAAGACGGCGCTGTGGTGTCGGTCACGCATGCCAGCGCGAGACCTCCGGGGCGGGACGGCCATTCGACGCGGCTCATGACAGGCGCGCGCCCCCTACGCGTAGACCGTCACCCCCCTTGGAACCTGGAACTTGGCACTCGTCACCCCCCGCACGTTTCAGCGGGGCGCAGGCGTGGTAGAAGGAAGACGGCACCGATGCGGCTAGCCGCCTCCTCCTGGGCGGTACACCCCCTGCCGGC
>JAGUZN010000256.1 GCA_020060775.1 Armatimonadota bacterium | reverse complement strand
TGGCCTGTGCCTGGATCACCAGCCAAGTGGCCATGATGTTTGAATGAAAAGGGAACGAGAATCATATCAGATATTCACTTTTCGGATAGGCTCTTAACAATAGCTGCGTATGTTTCAGATGTTATTCCGAGTTTTTACTTTGAAAGTGAGAACGTTAAGCTTATTGCAGAGCACAATATTAGCGTGAATATTGATTGCATGTTTGTCAGTGACACTGCGGACGAATTAGAACCTAATGGCGGCAGATAAAATGACACTAACTGGAGCATGTTATTTATATATATGCGGACACCATATCAACGTTGAGTTAATTAACTCAAAAATCGGGATACTTCCGTCGGCTTCTGTTAAGGAAGGGATGCCGGGTGAGTATGGCGGTATTTATCAAAACGATATTTGGTGGGTAGAAACGAGTTTTTCTGATGACCCTTGTGATGGGTTAAAATCATTATTATCAATGCTGAAGCCAGCACAAGAGTTTATTGCAGAGATATCTTTGTCGTATGATGTTTCCATTCTATGCTCTATCAATTCGGATCTAGCACAAATTGGATTTACGCTATCCCCAGAAATTCTCTGCGCCATATCTAGATTTGGTTTACGACTAGACGTGTCGATTCTTTCTTGGGGAGAAGTTGCCAATACGGATAATGGAGAAAGACATTTGATTACCGATTTATTTCCACGTCGTATCGAGGAATAGCGACGGAAAGAACGATAACGCTCATCATGTAAAAATGGTCTAGGTGATTACGTGATACTGCCAGGCATGGTCAGAGCAAGTGGAAAGTTTTCGAAGAAACCTCTGATGGACTAAGATGGAGAGCAGATGCTGACGAATTTGGCGATTTCATTGTAAGGAGTTACGGGGACACTATACCAAATAAGCGTTTTCTTTCCCCCTTCCTCTTGCGCATTCCCCGCACCCTGCGTAAGATACCGCTATGGTACGCCTTGCCCGTTTCTTGCTGCCGCAGACACGTGGACCAACATCGCACCGGGGGAGGGAGACAAAGTAGAGCAAACTTTTATTTGGCAATGTATCCCAGAAAACACTCAGGTGAACGGCAGCTGACGGCCGAATGCGAAAGCTGCCGTTAGCTGAGTATGAAAACGTTTTGACGCTCACGCGCGCTGCCCATGGCTAAGCTGATATTGCTCCGAGATGGTGGCGGGTAGTGTTCCGCTGGGTATCGCATCACCGTAGAGCGCCTGCAATGCGATCTTTGCGCAGATCTCCGAGTCGCCATATGCGCAGATAAAACCGGCGCACTGCGGAATATCGGCGAGAACGAAGGGCGATCCCAAGGAAATGATCAGGGTTGTGCGCTCACTCGCCAAGGTCGAAAGGAGCGTATTTGTCGCAGGAGACAGCCGTCCGCGATACCCGATTAAATGCTTGACGATACAGAAAAAGATGACTTCATCATGCTCGCCCGCAGCCTGGATGATCTCCTGTGATTCCTCTGCGGAACATGCCATCGAGATGCGTGTAATGGTCGCCTGCGGTTCTTTTGTACGAATGATGCGTTCTGCGAGGGCGAGGACGTCTTGCTCCCAAGGGCAAAACTGGTATGCCTCATCACGCTCTTGCACGATGAAGAGACGACGTTTGGCGCCGGCTGTGAGCGGTAGCGCCCGTTCTTCCACCACTGTGACTGACTGCATCGCCAGTGTAGTGAGCGTGCTACGTGTCTCCGCACTCTCAAAGACCTCGCGCAATTCCTCTTCCGGCGGTTCCTGATAGCCTTGCGGGTACAGCCACGCTTTCGCGTGCAAGACGCGTTCCACAGCCTCATCGAGCCGCCTGTGCGGAATTTCTCCTAACTCTACGGCCTCGATCAGCGTATCGTAGGGATTCCAGGAGGCTGGGACGAGGAGCAGATCATGTCCGGCGATGAAACTGCGCACAATCGCGTCACGGGTGCCGAAATTGTCTGCGATGCCTTTCATCGATAAGGAATCCGTGATCGTCAATCCGCGAAAGCCCAGCACGCCACGCAGCAACTGCTGCATAATCTCCGGGGAAAGGGTCGCCGGCAAGGAAGGATGCCCGAACGCCGGGTAAATAACGTGCGAGGACATGATTGCTTTCACCCCGGCACGGATCGCCGCTTGAAACGGAGGGAGATTGATCGCCATTAACACCTCCCGCGCGGTCGTATCCACACCGATGGCCTTGTGGGTGTCAACGGCGAGAAATCCTTGGCCGGGAAAGTGCTTTGCCGAGCAGATAACCCTCGTTGATTCACACCCCTGGATATAGGCGGAGGCCATTGTACTGACCAGGGCAGGGTCGCCACCAAAAGCACGAATGCCGATGGCGGGGTGGTCCGGCAGGACATTGACATCGACACATGGGCCGAAATTCCAGTTGAATCCGGCCGCCCGTGCTTCCCGTCCGACGATCCCCCCAAGTTTCCTGGCAAGGTCGGCATCCCGCGCTGCGCCGATCCCCATCAGGTATGGGTGGCGCTGTACACCGTTAATGATGATATACCCCAGCGAAGTTTCCATATCGCCGCAAATGAAGAGCGGAAGCTCTGAAGCCGCCTGCAGCGTGGCATGGATTGTTCTGGCCTCATAGGGATCGGAATACCGGGGGTAGCCAAGGTAAAAACCTCCGGCTTTATTATCCTGGATTAACTGCAGGGCATCATCAAGGCCCCCGGTATCGCCAAGTCCGCCGATCGCACCGCCGACGACGATAACCTGTCCGACCTTCTCCGCCAACGTCATCTCACCGATTGGTTTTATCATTAAACTGCTCCTTAAAATTGTTTTCAAAGGATCGGTTCGCGGATCGCGCCGTAGATTTCCGCGGCTGTTGGTCTGGGGGCTCCGAGGCGCTATCAGAGACCGATAGGGTGAGGAGACCTCAGACCAACAGGCGTGAAAAGATCAAGCGAGACCGGACAGAGACATGCAAAACAGTTTCTGAGGCATACACAACTTACACGCCAGTTTAGCTGGCGTCCCCCCGCGCTCGGTGATCCAAGCGCACTGCTCGGCGGTGTGCTGATCGCACCAGAGGATGGCTGGGCGAATCACCTGGTGCTCGGCATCCAGGTGAAACAGGGGATAGCCCCCGGTGTACCCTATTTTCTGCGGGTGCCCAGGCGCGCCAGGCGCGGCATCACTACTAGCCCGAACAGCGCCTCACTCGGCGCAGATGCGTTGACATCTCTTTCGACAAGGCGGGCGTAGCCGCTTCTTCAATGATATTTCGGGTAGTATACCACCTTTCCCTGCCGATCGCCAGCGCGCACGAGCACACACCCGGGCGTGGGTGTGCTCGTGCGCTACACGGCCTCTGGTGACGGCCTAGTGCTTGAAGTGGCGGACGCCGGTGACGACCATGGCGATGCCGAGCTGGTCGCACATGTCGACGACTTCCTGGTCTTTGATGGAGCCGCCGGGCTGTATGATGGCCACCACGCCGGCCTCGTGGGCGACGGTGATGTTGTCCGGCTGCGGGAAGAAGGCATCGGAGGCGAGCACCGATCCCTGCGCGCGGTCGCCCGCCTTGGCGGCAGCGATTTTGTTGGCATCCACGCGGCTGTAGACGCCGCCGCCGATGCCCACGGTGTGCGTGCCCCGGGCATAGACGATGGCATTGGATTTCGTCGTTTTCACCACGCGCCACGCCCAGAGGAGCGAGGTCATCTGGTCCGCGGTGGGGGCGACTTTCGTGACTACCTTCAGTTCGGCGGGCACGGTGTCCTGATCGAGTTCCTGCATGACAAAGCCGCCGGTGACGCGCTTGAAGTCGAAGGGGTCCTGCGCGGTGAGGTCAGGGACTTCGACGAGGCGCAGGTTCTTCTTCACCGCGAGCGCCGCTTTGGCTTCTTCGCTGAACGCGGGAGCGAGGATGCACTCGAGGAAGCCGTAGCGCGCCATGCCGTCGAGCAGAGATTGCGCGGTATTGGCATCGACCTCGCGATTGAAGCCGACGATGCCGCCGAAGGCAGAGAGCGGATCGCACTCGAGCGCTTCGTAATAGGCCAGGGAGAGTTCCGGGTTGGAGGCCACGCCGCAGGGGCTGGTATGTTTTACGATGTAGGCGGTGGGTTCGTCGAATTCGCGCACGCCGGAGAGCACCGCTTCGAGGTCGAGGTAGTTGTTGAAGGAGAGTTCTTTCCCCTGCAGGATCTTCGCCGCCGCCAATCCGTACGGCGCGGTGTTGCCCAGGCGGTAGAAGGCGGCCTGCTGATGCGGGTTCTCGCCATAGCGCACGTCCTGCTGCTTGACGCCGCGCACGGTGTGCACGCCGGGCATGCCTTCTTCTTTGAGCATGTTCTTGCGCAGCCAGGTGGAGATTGCCGTGTCGTAGCCGGAGGTGAGGGTGTAGGCCTCCACCGCCAGTTCGGCGCGGGTGCGGTCGGTGACGGCGCCGTTGTTGGCGCGCATCTCGTCGAGCACCTGGGCGTAGCGCGCGGGGTTGGTGACAATGGCCACGCTGCGGTAGTTTTTCGCCGCCGAGCGCACCATGGAGGGGCCGCCGATATCGATATTCTCGATGGCGTCTTCCAGCGTGACATCCGGCTTGGCGACGGTTGCTTCAAAGGGGTAGAGATTGACGACCACCATGTCGATCATGCGGATGTGGTGTTCCCCGGCGATCGCCATATGCTCGGGGTTGTCGCGCAGGGCGAGCAGACCGCCGTGCACTTTCGGGTGCAGCGTTTTCACGCGCCCGTCCATCATCTCGGGGAAGCCGGTGTACTCGGAGATATCCTTCACCGGAATGCCCGCCTCGGCGATGGTCCGTTTGGTGCCGCCGGTGGAAATGATCTCAACGCCCATCTCGTGCAACCCGCGCACGAAATCGACCAATCCCGTCTTATCGGAAACGCTGACCAATGCTAGCTTAACCGGTGTCATGGAAACCTCCAGAAGGTGAAGTGCGGCCCGGGGCAGGGTGCTGGCTGTGATGGGGCCGGAATATAGGTATTTCCGCGCGCAGGGGGCGCTTTCCTTCCCGGGCTGTGCATGGATGCTGCAGCAAGGTCATCCTTCGCAGGGGGAAGCCGTGGCATGGCGAAGGTATCTGGTGGGCGAACGCCGGTCCTGCAGGCGATGTGTCTGTGCACAGGAGGAGGATGCGATGTCCGATAATTGGGACGTACCCCGGCGCCGCATGTTGGAGACTCTGCGGGATCACGGCATGGCCAATCCGCGCGTGCTGTCGGCAATGGCTGCGGTGCCGCGCCACTGTTTTGTGCCCGAGGATCTGCAGCAGCAGGCCTATGCCGACCGCGCCTTGCCCATCGGCGAGCGGCAGACGATTTCACAGCCGCTGATGGTGGCGCGCATGGTGGAACTGCTCGAGCTGACGGCAAATGCCCGCGTGCTGGAGGTGGGCACGGGATCGGGCTATGCGGCCGCGGTGTTGGCGCAGCTGGCCGCCGAGGTCGTGAGCATCGAGCGGATACCGTCGCTGGCCAATCGTGCGCGCGCCACGCTGGCGGAATTAGGGTACGGTCGCGTGCAGGTCGTCGCGGGAGACGGCACGCAGGGCTACGCGCCTGCGGCTCCGTACCAGGGGATCATCGTGGCGGCGGCCACCGCGGAGGTTCCCCCGGCCTTAGTGGAGCAATTGGCCGATGGCGGGCGTTTGGTGTTGCCGCTCGGACCGCCGAATCTGCAACGCCTGACCCGCCTCATCCGACACGGCGATACCTGCACCCGCGAAGTCTTTGACGCCGTCATCTTTGTGCCGTTGATTGCCCCGTCTGACCACGACAACGGCCCAACCTGAAGAGGCCGGGCCGTTGTATTGTGTTCGGTGATCGCGGTGTTATTTCGCGTCCGCGGCCTCCTGCTGAGCGCAGCACCCGCCTGTGCCGCAGGCTTTCCCTTCGCCCGCAGTGCAGCAGGCCTGTTCACACTTGCCATCCTGGCAGCATCCTTTCGCGCAGGCGCCGTCTTTGCAGCACTCGCCATCTTTGCATGGGCACTGGCAGTCATCCTGGCAGGCCCCTTTGCACCCATCAGCGCAGGTGCACTGATCCTTGCAGGCCTCCCGGCATTTCCCGTCTTTGCACGGGCACTGGCAATCATCAGCGCACGCGCCCTTGCAGCCATCGGTGCAGGTGCATTGCGCTTTGCAGGCTTCCCGGCAATTCTCCTGCTGCTGCATCGCGCATCCCTGCTGGCCGCGCATGCCGCACTGTCCCTGCCCGGCAGCCGCTTCCTGGCGCATGCCGCACTGTCCCTGCCCCTCGGCAGCCCCCTGGCGCATGCCGCACTGCCCCTGCTGCATGCGGGACTGGCCGGCCCAGGACGGCATGCCGTTATCCTGGCGCAGGACAAAGGTTTTGCCTTTCAGCACGATGGTTTTGGGCACGAGCAGTTCCGCGTCGTTACGGGTGACCTTCCAGCCGGTAAGCTGCACGACATCGCCATCGGCCACGGTAAGGCCGAGTGCTTTCAGCGCATGCGGTGGGCCGAGGAGGACTTTCGTCTGTTGCTCGCCGCTGACCAGCGTGAACGTTACCGGACCCTGCCGGCTACCGGCCTGCGGCATGCTGCTGCCGGCAACGGCGCCCTCCAGCGTGACGAACGGAATGTCGGCGAGCGATTGCGCGGCACATCCGGCAGGTTGCTGTGCGCCACGACCTTTCCCGTGATGGGCGGCAAAGACGGAAGTGACCGTGATGCTTGCCAGCGCGAGGACCAGCAATACCACTACATGTTGTTTCATAGGTACCCCTCCTTTACGAATGACCGTCATACACAGAGGATACCGCATGAACCTCACAATCACCTCACGGCCACCTCATGCCCTACTCAATCTTTTCGATGCAGCGGGTTGTCACGTGGTGCCTTGTTCTCCGACCTTGTGCTGGCTGAGTCCGCGTTTGGCGTTTGGGGAAACGGATTATCCTCGTTGGAGTGGAGAGGAGTGTCGGCGCGGTACGGCCATTCGACGGTGCTCATGACGCCCTACGGACCTCACGATCCCGCGCCCCGGGGAGGGCAGGTGTGCAGCGCTGCCGAGCGCTATGCGTCGCACATCGCACACACACGATCACCTCGCCAAGCAAGCGCAACGTGACGATCCCCCGCACTTTGCAGCTGTATTTACTGCTTCGTTAGCTCAACGGTAGGCGCAGCCAGGCGGTGGTGCCGGCACCGGGGGTGCTATCCATGCCAACCTCGCCACCCATGGCCTCCACCAGCGCCTTGACGATCGCCAGGCCAAGCCCGCTGCCGATTTTGCCTTCGGCACGCGCCTGCGCGGAGCGCGCGAACCGATCCCAGACGTGCGGGAGGTCTTCAGCGGCAATGCCCGACCCGGTATCGGTGACGCCCAGGCGCAGCATGTCGCCATCCGGCATGGCCCAGATGCGGATCGTCCCGTCGGGCGGGGTGAACTGCCGGGCGTTCTCCACCAGATTGCGCAAAGCACGGTACAGCGCATCGGCATCGGCGGTGACCGGCGGCAATGCCGGAGGGAGGTCCACGGAGATGGGCGCGCCGGGCATCGCCTGCACGGCCTCGACCACCCGTTGCACGACCCCGGCGGCCTCGACCGGCGCCAGGGTGAGTGACTCACGGCCGGATTCGATGCGCGAGAGATCGAGCAATTTGCTCACCATGGCGCCCAGGCGATGCGTCTCCTCGCGCAACTGCTCGACCGCTTTCGGCTGTTCATCCGCGCGGAGGAGGCCGTCGTGCCAGGCATCAAGGGTGATCGCCATGGCGGCGAGGGGAGCGCGCAACTCGTGCGAGGCATCGGCGACGAACTGTCGCTGCAGCCCTTCCAGGCGCTCCAGCCGGTTGTGTTCACGATGCAGCTCGCCGACTGTCACATCCAGGCTGGAGGCCAGATCGGTGATCACCCGCGCCATGTGATCGAGTTCCACGGTGGGCTGCTCGGGCACGTGCACGCGGTAATCGCCATCGGCCATGCGGCGGCCCGACTCGGTGACCTGGGTAATGACGCGCGTGATGCCGCGCATGGTGCGCAGGGTGAGCAGCGTGCTGACGAGGAAGGCGAGCAAAGTGGCCAGCACGACTAACCCGTAGGTAGAGGTGGTAGCGGCGCGGATGGCGCTGACGCGACTCCAGGCGAGTTGCACGGCCACATCATTGTTCGACATCTTCACGATGCGCGCTGCCCAGACGACCGGCTCATCCAACCAGGGCAAGGCGCCGGCCCCCTGTAATTCGCCATCGGCCAGCACACGCCCCGTCAGCGCCCAGGGTTCGCCCATCCGCCCCATGCCCAGCCCACACCCTTCTCCTTGCCCTCCATGAAACATGGGGCCGCCCTGCTGTACCGGCAGGCCGTCGAGGCCGAGCGTGACGCGCCCGCCCTGCCGGCTGCAGGCCATGGTGGGCGGACAGGGTACATCCTCGGCCTGTTGCGTGCGCAGTTCATGCGCCATGGCCTGCGCCGCCCCGCGCAATGCCAATTGGTCGGCCAGCAGTAACAGCCCCGCCATGATGAGCAGCAGGGTCACGGCGGCGGCTACGCCGTAATGGCGCAGCACTTCGCGGGTCAATGTCGGTTTACGCCTCGCCATGTCGCACCTCGAATTTATAGCCTACCCCGCGCACGGTGGCGATGTAACTGATGCCGTCAGCAGCCGCCAACTTCTGGCGCAAGCGGTTGACATGCACATCCAGGGTATGGTCGTCAGCGTAGGCATCATCACCCCAGCCGATATCGTAGAGTTGCGCGCGGGTGAGCACGCGGCCGGGTTGACGCGCCAACGCTGAAAAGAGGTCGAATTCCTTGGAGGTGAAGTTCACCGGTATGCCCGCGCGCTCGACCGCACGGCCGGCGAGATCGACGCGCAGCCCGGGGAACTCCAACGTCTCGGCCACCGGACGCGCCCCGCGCGTGCGCCGGAGGACGGCTTTGATGCGCGCCACCACCTCCAGCGGTTCGAACGGTTTGACGATGTAGTCATCGGCGCCGAGATCCAGGCCGAGCAAGCGGTCCGGCACGTCGCTGCGCCCGGTGAGCATAATGATCGCGGGTTGCTGGGCGCCCTGCCGCAGACGGCGCAGGATCGACCAGCCGTCGAGATCGGGCAGGTTGACGTCGAGCAGCACCAGTGCCGGATTGCGTTCCGTCACCGCAGCGAGACCGCTCGCGCCGTCGGCGGCCGTATACACCTCCATGCCTTCGCGCTGCAGATAGCGCGGCAGGAGTTCGCGGATGCGGGCATCGTCTTCGATGAGGAGAATAACGTCGGGCATGACCTCGCTCCCTGCTGCTCCACGGATGACGCCGGAGACGCCACGGTGGGCATCACCTGCTATATACCCCGCCGGGCGACCGGTCAGACGTTGCGCTCGACGCGGATCTCGTCGGCGCTCGCCTGGTCGAGCGTTTCGTTCATACTGCCGGTACGGTAGCCCTGCAGGTCGAGGGTGACGTAGTGAAACCCGAGAGGCTGCAAGGCGGTGACGATGGCGTCGCGCTGTACCAGCAGGCGGGGGAAGTCGTCGGGCAGTGCCTCGATACGCGCCATCTCGCCGTGGTGGCGCACGCGCGCCTGCCGGAAGCCGAGATCGCGCAACGCCTCTTCCGCCCGGTCAACCGCCTGCAATCGTGCAACGCTCAAGGGCGTGCCATAGGGGATGCGCGAGGCCAGGCAGGCCATGCTCGGCTTGTCCCAGGTGGGCAAGCCGACTGCACGGGAGAGCGCGCGGATATCGGCCTTGCCCAGACCGGCGTCGCGCAGCGGGCTGCGGATGCCCAGTTCGGACGCTGCGCGGGAGCCGGGACGCCAGTCATGCCGGTCGTCGGCATTTTCGCCATCCGCTACGGTGGCGAGTCCCTCTCGCTCGGCGATGGAGAGCAGGGTGCGAAAGAGGCGGCGCTTGCAGTGATAACAGCGGTCGGAGGGATTGGCGAGCACCTGGGGATCATCCAGCATATCGACCGGCAGGCACTGGAAACGCGCCTGCATCGCCTCGGCCAGTTTCACAGCCTCTGCTTGCTCGCGCGCGGGGTAGATGGGCGCCGTGGCGATGACCGCCAGCACGCGTTCACGGCCCAACGCCTCCAGTGCGGCATGGAGCAACAATGTGCTGTCCACGCCGCCGGAGAAGGCGACGAGCACGCTGCCCATCTCGCGCAACGCCTGCAGCAGGCGCGGAAATGCGGTGTGCGCCAGTGCGGTATCTAGCATGCCGGCTACTCCTCTTGCCGCATTATAGCGGTTTCCTTCAGACCTGTCGCGTTGCGGCAGGTGTCGGCCTCCATTGGGCTTCACTGGCTTTCACGAATATTTTTGTTCGTTTTAATTGACAAATCAAGCCCTCGCCTCTAAACTATTTCCATACTTGTGATGAGTGCAAGTCCCATTTGCTGATGGTGGCAAGACATCCGGTAGTGTTCTGCGTCAGGAGGTGCATTATGACAACCATCGGCAAAGTTAAATGGTTCGATGCCAAAAAAGGTTACGGCTTCATTGAGGTCGAGGGTAGCAAGGATGTGTTCGTCCACTATTCGGCCATCGAAGTCGACGGGTTTCGTACGCTGAACGAGGGCCAGCAGGTCAGCTTCGTGCTCGTACAAGGCCTGAAGGGCCCACAGGCGGAGAGAGTTTCTCTCGTTCAATAAATACGCCTCATATCTTCCCAGCGGCAAGACGAGTCCCAAACGGGATTCGTCTTCGCGTTCTCCCCTTATCCGCTCAACGCGCGCACCCTCCTCTGGTAATTCCTGGACGAAATATGGAATAACTTCTAAGTTAGGTATCTCTCGACCAATTCACGTCTCGTGCATGGCGGTCCAGGAGTTTTTGCCACGGTATTCGGCGTTGCCACCTTTTTCCCAGCGCTGTTCCCATGCACGGTCCTGCCGAATGCCAGGGTATCCGATCACACGAGGATGGCACCATGTTGCTTTCCGTTCCGCACCCCCGCGCCGTTGAGGCGTTTGAAGGTGCGCTGCCGATAACACGGCTGACCTATATTTACCTGCCGCCGGATGCCACGCCCCAGGATCTGGCGACCTCTCGCTTGATCCAGCGGGAGTTCCGCCGGGTTGATGGCCGGGTGTTGCCCGTGATGCGCGCCTGGCGCCCTGTCAGCCCCGGCGGCATCATTGCCCTCGGCAGCCCGCAGGCCCTCGGCCGCGCACTGGGGCAGAATGCCCCGTCCTGGCCG
>JAGUZN010000264.1 GCA_020060775.1 Armatimonadota bacterium | reverse complement strand
GGCGGGGGCGCGGTGGAACTGGCGGTGATGCGCGATGTGCAGGCCATTCGCCCCGAGGTGGGCGCCATGGCCGCCTACGGGGTTGACTGTGTGCTGGCAGCGCTGAAGGTGCCGCTGGTGCACATCGTGGAGAATGCCGGCTTCAATCCGCTGGAGAAGTTGGAAGCGGTGCAGGCAGCGATGGTGAACTCGGGCGTCGAATCGCTGGCGATCGATTGCGACAGCGGGGAGGTTGGCGATATGCTTTCGCTGGGCGTGATCGACCCCACGGAGGTGAAGATTCACGCCTTGCGTGCGGCCGGGGAAGTGGCTGAGGCCGTGTTGAGCATTAATGTGATCATCCGCAAGCGGGACGAACGCCCTGACCAGGAAGGATTGATTGGCGTATGACACCCAGTGACCAGACCTTGAAAGCGCGCCTTGTCGGCGTCACGGCGTTATTCGGGCTGCTCGGATTCGTGTTGGAAATCGGGCCGGTGGGCGGCGCTTTCTCGCTGGTCAACCGGGGCGCACCCGTGGCGACGGCCCTGGCGCTGGAGATGGCCACGCTGGGTTTTTTGGCCTACCTGGCACTGGCCGGGTCCGCAGCAGTTGGCCTGCATTTATCCGAAAAGGAACCGACCCCCAAAGAGGAGGAGCGGCCGGAGCCGCAGTCGATGCGCGCGGGTGACGGCGACCTGGTGGGCACGCAGGTGCGCGTGCGGCCGGAGTGGCATCAGTTCCGCATGGTGGTGACCGCGCTCGGCGGGTATGCCGTGCTGAAGGGCATCAGCAGTTATTTCATGTGGTTACTTGCCCCGCAGTATGGGGTGGATCGTCAGGTGGTGCTGCAGGCCTACCAGTTCGGGTTCTCCTACATCGCGGTCTCGTGGCTCGTTCTCTGGCAGTTTTTACGCTGGTATGCGCTCAAGCATCGCTGGGTGCGCCTGCAGGCCGAATTGATCGGCGGCAATGTGGCCCAGGTGATCGCCGTGGTGATCCTCATCAATCCGTTGATTTTTTTCGTGCGACTGGCCGGGCAGTTCTCACTGAACCCGACCACCCTGCTGGCGGTTTTGCTGCATTTGACGGTGGTGGTCGCTGCAGTGCTGTTGTGGACGGCGCGACCGTTCACCCTGCGCCGCAGCGTGATTGCTCTGCTGGCCACCGGCGGCGTGGCATTGGTGCTGACCGTTATGCTGGCGGCGTTGGAGCGCGTGGTGATCGCCAAGTTGTAGTGGATAGTGGTTGGTGGTGAGTGGATAGTGGGATCCCGCCGGGATGCCAGCAGCGGAGTACCCCCCTCCTGCCTCCCCCCGTTGCGACAGGGGGAGGGAATACGGAGTACCCCCCTCCTAACCTGCCCACGTTTCGCTACGCTTACAGGGGGAGGGAATGATCACTCACCGCTGGCCTTCGTACGCCGCACGTGGCTCGCACATGATAACCTTACCAGGCCACGTTCAACGTGATAACCCGGTACGCTAATCCTTGCGCTTGCCGACGTAGATGAACAGGGGGATGGCATAGAGGTAGGCGTTCCTGGCGGACAGTTGCTCCAACTCCCCATCGAACCGCTCGAAGTCCTCGGCGCGAATGTGGCCGTGGGTGATGAGTTGCTCCATCGCATGCACCTGGTCATAGCCAAAGCGCGTGGGGAGATATTCGGTATCCACCAGCACATAGGTCTCGATGCGACCGGTAAAAAGTGCGCTCTGTTGCATCATGTGCCAGAGACGCCGTCCCATCCATGGATCGCTGCCTTCGCGCCAGCACTGCTGCCATTCCTGATAGCCCTGCAAGAGTTTACGCACCAGGACAGGATCTTCACCCACAAACGCCTGCAGATCCCAGTCAAAGTTCGCGCAGAGCAGTTGGCCCCCCGGCACGAGAATGCGATGGATCTCCCGCAAGAGCGCATGCTTATCGCGCAAGCTCTCCAACACGTTGACGGCCAGGACGGCATCGAAGGTGTGTTCGCGGAAGGGAAGGCCCTCTGCAAGATCAGCGGTGTTGAAGAGGAAGCGCGGATCGTCCCGGGTCGCGAGCTTGGCCGTTTCCACAGCTGCCGGCGAGGGATCGATGCCGACGAGCCGCGCGTCAGGCGACAGGTGTTCACTGAGCGCGCGAAGGTCTACGCCCTCGCCACAGCCGATATCGAGCAACGCACGCACTGGCGTGCAGTCGATCAGCGAGGACAAGTACTCTCGGATAGCGCCGTGTTGATCCGTTGGTAGATTCATCCTTGAGGGTTCCCTGCTTGCACAGTCGCCTGCGGTGAGTGACTCATCACCGGGGAGCGGCGTGTACTGAGTTTGCAGCCTTCGACAAGTTTCGCCGGCGTTATGCGTTGTTGACGGTCTCCGAAGGTGCTAGATTAGAATTACTCTACCTATTCCTCAGTAACCGACAAAACCGAGTGCATTCGGGGGAAAATTTCAATGTTTTCTTCACCGACGGGGGTGACGCGAACAGCCAAGGCTTCCCCGGTATCGTGTTGTGCCGTCGTGTCATCAAGGTATTGCTCGATGGTGAAGCCGGGGATGGTGGGGATGATGGTCAACGCGCAGGCCGCCAGGGTGGAGGCATCGAGGCCAAAACGCGCCTCGTCATTCAGGATGCGCGTAAAGCGTTCGCGCGCGCGTGCTCGCGAACGCTGGGTGGAATGTGGGAGGCAATCGGGCACCAGCAGGGCGGCAAGGCGTTCTGCGGTGAGGCAGACAGCGATGCGCGAGGCATCGGCGCCCACCCAGCGCCGCCCCAGGCGCTGCGCCACCGCCAGCGTCGTGGCGCTGCCGCAGAAGAAATCGCCGACCAGATCGCCTTCATCGGTAGTGGCCAGCAAGAGGCGTTCCATGAGCGCTTCCGGCTTTTGCGTCGGATACCCAAGGTTTTCCATGGCCCATGGCATCAGTGCATGGCATTCCCACACGTCATCGGGCAGTTTGCCGCGCGCATAGTCGCGGGCCGACCCATCCGCCCGGCGTTGTCCACGCGTCCATTTATACGCCTGGCGCACGCGATCGGCGTAGAATTTCCATCGCTTCGCCGACTTGGTGTAGTAGAGGATGGTGTCATGCTTGCGCGCAAATCGCTGGCCGGAGGCGCCTCCCCCCGAGTAGTACCAGATGAATTCGTTCTGGAAATTCGCATAGCCGAAGAGATGATCGAGCAGCACTTTGACGTAATGGACGGCATGCCAATCCAGGTGGACGAACAGGGCACCTTCCGGCTGCAGCAGGCGATGCATTTCCGCCAGGCGTACGCCCAGCCAATCCAGGTAGGCCTGCAGCCCACCCGCCCAGGTGTCGGAGAAGGAATGTTCACGCTGCCCGTCTGAGACCGGCAGGTGGTAATCCTTACGTGAAAAGAACGGGGGGTCGAGATAGAGGACGTCGAAGCTGGCATCAGGCAGCGCGCGCATGATCGCCAGGCAATCGCCATGGATCAGCCGGTTGCACCCGCCGGGACACGGTGGGGTTGGCTCGCCGGGCGAGCCGATGGCCTGCACCACCTGAAAGGGGGAAGCGCTCATGCGGTCTAGTTCTGTTTGGTGGTGCCGAGTTCCTTCCCCCCACACCTTCTTACGGTTCCGGGAAGGATTCGTTGGCGCTGATGCGTTTTTCGAAGAGGCGGGCGATCAGGTAGCGCCGCACGAAGCCCAGGTTGTTGAAGATGCGGATGAACAGCGCCACCATGATGGCCACTGCCACGTATTTGATGGGCAGCGAGTTGCCGAGGTAGAGGAAGAGGACGGCGACGATGGTGTTGGTGAAGAAGCCGGTGACGAAGACGCGGTCGTTGAAGTGCCCTTCGATGTATGAGCGGGTAGCGCCACAGATCGAGTCAAACCCGGCCACCAGCGCGATCCCGATGTATTCGATATATTCGGCGGGAATATGCATATGGCGGGAAGGCAAATAGACCGCCACAAACCCGATGATTAATGCCAGTAATGGAAGCCACATCGGCGTTATCTCCCGTCAGCGTGTGCTTGGTGTGTCGACCACCGGCTTACCGTATTCCAGCGTGGGCTGCACGGTGAGGGCGGGCACGCGCAACTTTTCCTTTTCATGTTTGGTCGTCTCGACCTTCATGCCGAGTTGTTTCAACTGATCCAGAATGCCATAGGGCAAGGTAACCGCGCCGTACAGGGTTTCGGGTTTGCCGATCGCCTTGACGATGAACGGCGCGCTGATCTGCTTATTGTTCACCAGAATGCTCGGGCCGACGCAACGGATGGCGGTGCTGGAGGCTACGCGTTGTCCATTGATCTCGATGGCTTCAGCGCCGGCGCTGCGCAGTTCATTGATCAACTGCAGCAGGTCGACGTCGTGCGTTAGCAGGGCATTGGTGCTGACATCGCTCCCAGGGTTTTTCATCACCTGCGAGTCATCGATCACGATTTTGATGCCGAAGCCTTCTACGGCGGTAGCCCCGGCGCGCACGCGCAGGTCATCGATCTCCTTGCTCAACGCGACGCGCAGTTTTTGGTCGTTGGCGGCGCCGTCGATGAGGGTGGTTTTTTCCGAGCGCAGCTTTTCGACCTCTTTCTGCATGTCGTTGTTTTCGCGCATGGCCTGGGCGTAGCGCAGTGCCAGTTGCTCGCGACTCATATCGGAGGCGTTGACCTGATCGATTTCGGCATTGGTGCGCATGGACGTGCTCAGCAGCGAGGCGAGAAGGCCTCCCAGCACCAGGCACACCAGCGTCACCCACCACACCCAGGGTTCAGGTTTCCCCAGGCGCATCTGCATTTTCATGTCCTCTCGGCCTCCTGATCGCCTCGCGGTTTATACACGCCGGGGTCCGACGGGGTGCGGACAAACCGGACATCGAAATAGTCGATGTCGTTCACCGCGTATCCCGCCACGCTGGCCACGCCGATCATACGGCGGACCTGCCAGATTTTCACGCGCAGGTGCTCCGGTTTACCGAGCATCACCCGCGCACCCTGGCGGAGCATCAGGGTGAGTCCGCCCTGGGCGCTGACATTGATATGTGAGATGTTCAAGGGCGCTTCGCCCTTTTCGGTTGCGCGCACTGCCGCCAGGCAGTTCAGCACGGTGCGGGCGGCCGTCGAGGTCACCTGCGCACCCAGCGATGTTTTCGCTGCCGCCACGCCGCTCACCAGCGGCACCGGCTCGGCCGGTGCGGTGGGGCGGGTGAACAGGACACCCTGTGCATCCAG
>JAGUZN010000065.1 GCA_020060775.1 Armatimonadota bacterium | reverse complement strand
GGAGGCGGTCGATGCGCTGGCCGCGGCCGTGCATGATGCGGGGATGGCCGTGCCGGGCGTCACCGGCCCGCGCACAGCGACAGAAATCTTTTCCCACTCCTGGGCGCGCATGTCTGGCGCCATCATTGCCGAGGGGATGACGATGCGCGCGTACCAGGTGGAGCATATCGTACCGCCGCATGATCCCGGCGGATTCGCAGAGGTTGCGGGGGAAGAGGATCGTGAACTGCTGGTGCGCTGGATCACCGATTTTGTCGGGGAGGCGGGGATTGACGGGCAATCACCCGAGGCCATCGTGCACGCGGCGCTGACATCCCGTCGTTTCTGGCTGTGGAAGAATCCCGCTCCGGTGTCAGTCGCCGGATTCTGCGGCCCCACGCCGCACGGGATCCGGATTAACTACGTGTACACTCCTTCCGAGCATCGTGGGCACGGGTATGCCTCGGCGAACGTCGCCGCTCTCAGTCAGCGTCTGCTCGATCAGGGGCGGCAATTCGTGTATCTCTTTGCCGATCAGGCGAATCCTACCTCGAATGCCGTCTATCAGCGGCTCGGATTTCAGCCCGTGTGCGATTACGCGGAGTATCGGTTCTCTTGATCAACATGACACGATGCGGCAGGCGGCAGCCTGTGCGGCGCAGGCGATGGCCTCGGGAACCGGGCCATCGGTGATGAGGGTATGAATCGCCTCCCAAGCGCAGACGCGCATCAGCGAGGGGTGGTCGAGTTTGGATGAATCGACCAGCAGGTAGGTCGCCCCAGCCTGGGCAATTACGGCCTGTTCCAATTCCGCCACCAGCATATTGGCGTTGAATATCCCTTCAGCGGTCACGCCGGCGGCACTGAAAAACGCCTTGTTCACCTGCATGCCGGCGATAGTCTGCAGCGCTGGAGGGCCGAGCAGGAGTTCGGACTTCGGAAAATAGTAGCCGCCGGTGAGGATGACTTCCACATTGGGCCATGCCGCCTTCAAGCGCGTTGCCAGCGACATGGCATTGGTCACCACATGCAGGGAGCGCTGCAGGAGATAGGGCGCGAGGAAGGCGGTGGTGGAGCCGCCGTCGAGGAAGATGACATCGCCTTCGTCGATAAAGCCGGCGGCGGCCTGTGCGATACGCTGTTTCTCGGCATCATGCACACCCAGGCGTTCTTCCATGCTCATGGCTTCCAGGCCGTCGCGCGCGATGGCCCCGCCATGCACACGGGCGACGAGTTGCCGGGCATCGAGCAGCGCCACATCGCGCCGCGCCGTCTGCATGTTCACGTTGAAGCGCTCGGCGATTTCGCGCAACGCGACGAAGCGCCCGAGCTGCACGCTCTGGACGATGTGCGCCAGCCGTTCGTCCCGGCTGGCTGAGCCTGTTTCCGCGCGTGTGATGTCGCCCTGGTTAATGGTCATTCGTTATTCCACCGTTCGCTCATTATAGCATGTCATGTCTTACTTTGTAATGTCATGTTACGCTATGTTTATGTAATCTTAACGACATATCCTTGACCTTTATCGGACAGTTCTCTATAGTATGTGAAGGAATGATCCGTCCGGGAAGCGGGTTGCTGCACCGAGGATGGGGAGCGTGCGATGAGCGTTCAGGTTGTACAGCCATTCAGTGATGAGTACGAAGGTTATTTGCGCGACGAGTCGCGCCGCGTCGGCAATGCGGCGTGCATTGCCTTTCCGCGCACCGAGGCCGAGATCATTGCGGCCATCCGCGATGCATGTGGAGTCATCACCGTGCAGGGCGCGCGCACCGGCATCGTGGCCGGCGCCGTGCCCGATGGGGGATGTGTGCTCAACCTGAGCCGCATGAACGCCGACCCGCAACTCGTGCAGGATGGCGGGAGCGGCGAACCGTATCTGGTCGTGCAGCCGGGCGTGTTGTTGACGCAGATTCGCGAAGTACTGACCCCGCATCAGTGGTATTTCCCCCCTGATCCGACCGAAGCATCGGCCTCTATCGGCGGCATGGCGGCGTGCAACGCCTCCGGCGCGTTAACCTTTGCGTACGGTTCCACGCGCGAGTGGGTGCGCGGCCTGCGCATGGTGCTGGCTGACGGATCAGTGCTGGCGCTGCGGCGCGGGCAATGCCGTGCGCGGGGGCGCGATTTCGCCCTCACGACCGAAGATGGACGCACCATTGCCGGGCAGTTGCCGGCGTACCGGCAGCCCGCGGTGAAGAGCGTCGCCGGGTATTACGTCGCGGATGACATGGACCTGCTCGATCTCTTCATTGGCATGGAAGGGACACTGGGCATTATCACGGAGATCGAGTTACGGCTGATCCCTCGCCCCGCCGCCATGCACGGGTTGATGGTGTATCTGCCCTCGGAGGCGGCGGCACTGTCGCTGGTGCGCGCGATGCGCGGCGAGGCTGTGAGCGAACTGCCCGCGGTGAACGCCCGTCCGCAGGCCATCGAGTTTTTCAATGCGGATGCGCTGAACTTCCTGCGCAACGAGAAGGCGGAGAACCCGGCGTTCACCAGCATTCCGACACTGCACCCGCATTACCATACCGCGCTGTACCTGGAGTTCCATGGTGAGGATGACGAGGCGCTGGAAGGCCCGGTGCTGGAAGTGATCGAGGTAATGCTGGCGTTAGGCGCCAGCGATGAGGACACCTGGTACGCCACCACCGCCCGTGAGATGGAGGCGATGAAGGCGTTTCGCCATGCGGTGCCTGAAGCCGTGAATCTGACCATCGATACGCGCAAGCGGGAGGAGCCCGCGTTGACGAAACTCGGCACCGACATGTCGGTGCCCGATGCCACGTTGACGGAGGCGATGGCCATGTACCGTGCCGACCTGGATGCCGCCGGGCTGGAGTCGGTAATTTTTGGGCACATCGGCAATAACCATGTCCATGTGAATATCCTCCCACGCAATCTGGACGAGTATGCGCGCGGCAAAGCATTGTATCTCGATTGGGCGCAGCGCGTCGTGCAGATGGGCGGGTCGGTGGCTGCCGAGCATGGCATCGGCAAGCTGAAGGTTCCCTTTCTTGATCTGATGTACGGCGAAGAGGGCATCGCTCAGATGCGTGCGTTGAAGGCACTCTTCGACCCTGATTCCCGGCTGAACCCCGGCAATCTCTTTACATAGCACCGATCTCGGCAGTTGATTACGAAAGGCACAGACCATGAAGATCATGCAGCTCACGGGCATTCGGCAGATGGCGATGCGCGAGGCGCCCACACCCACGATCCAGGCGGATACCGATGTCCTGATCAAGATGACCGTCGTCGGCGTGTGCGGCTCCGACGTGCATTACTACACGGAGGGGAAGATCGGCAGCCAGGTGGTTGCCTATCCTTTTGCGGTCGGACATGAGAGTGCCGGCATCGTGGAGGCGGTGGGCGCGGCGGTAACGCGCGTGAAACCGGGCGATCGCATCGCGATCGAGCCGGGCATGCCCTGTTGGGGATGCGACCAATGCCTGGCCGGACGTCCGCATACCTGCCGCCAGTTGAAGTACCTGGGCTGCCCGGGGCAGGCGGAAGGGTGCCTGTCCGAGTATCTGGTGATGCCAGAGACGAGTTGTTTCCCAATCCCCGATGACATGACCTTCGACGAGGCCGCCTTGTCTGAACCGCTTTCCATTGGTCTGTACGGGGTGAAGATGTCTATCCCCATGCCGGGCGCCAACATCGGCATCCTCGGCGTCGGTCCCATCGGGTTAAGCGTGCTGCTGCCCGCCCGTTCGATGGGCGCCCATCATATTTACGTCACGGATAAGATCGATGCGCGCCTCGACCTCGCCCGCCGCGCCGGCGCCGACTGGACCGGCAATCCTGACGCGCAGGATGTGGTGGCCGAGATCAACGATGTGGAGCCCCTGCAACTGGACGCCGTGTTCGAATGCTGTGGTCAGCAGGAAGCGATGGACCAGGCGATCGAGCTGCTGAAACCGGGCGGCAAGCTGGTGCTGATCGGCATTCCGCCGACCACCGATCGCGTCTCCTTCAATATCGACAATCTGCGCCGCAAGGAGATCGCCATTCAGAATATCCGCCGGCAGAATCACTGCGTGCAGCCGGCACTGGATATGATCGCCCGCCGCGACTTCGATGTAAACATCATGGTGACCCACCGCTTCCCCTTCGATGAGACGAAAGCGTCGTTCGACCTGCTGGCGGACTATCGTGACGGCGTCGTCAAAGCGATGGTGGATATCCCGTAGGTGCGAGAGTGAGAGCGATAATGCTGGAGAACACCGTACACCTAGATGCGCTGAATGATTTTGACCCGGCGGTGCGCGCTGAGGCGCTGCAGGCATTGATCGCCTCCGGTGCGGAACCGGAAGGCCGGAGCGACAACGTCAATATGCATGTGCATACCTTCTTCTCCTACAATGCCGAGGGGTGGTCGCCGTCGCGTGTGGCGTGGGAAGCGTACCGCAGCGGGTTATTCGCCGTGGGCATTATTGACTTCGACGTGCTCGACGGCATGGAGGAGTTTTATCAGGCCGGCGAGTTGCTCGGGCTGCGCACCTGCGTCGGCGTGGAGACGCGCGTCTTTTACGCCGAGTACGCCGATAAAGAGATCGATTCGCCCGGCGAACCGGGCGTGCATTACCTGGACGGCATCGGCTTTCACACGCGCTTCCCCGCCGGGAGCCCGCAGGCAGAGACGCTGGCCACCTATCGCCGGCAGGCGCAGGAACGCAACGCTGCGTTGATCGCGCGCATCAATCCCCACCTGCCGGATATTGCGCTGGATTACGAGGTTGATGTGCTGCCACGCTCGCCGGGGCGTTGCCCCACCGAACGGCATATCATCGCCGCCTATGTGGACGCGGCGGCCGTGCGCTTCCAGGGTGATGCGTTGATTACGTTCTGGTCGGATGTGCTTGGCGTCGACCATGCGGCGAGTGCGCGATTGCTGATAGACCGACCCGCGCTGGAAGAGAAGGTGCGCGCCAAACTCGCCAAGCGCGGCGGGGTGGGGTATGAACAGCCGACCGCGCAGACCTTTCCTCCGATGGACGCCTTTTACGCCTGGGTGCGTTCTTGCGATGCCATTCCCATGGAATCATGGCTCGATGGCACCAGTGAGGGCGAATCGGACTCCCGCTCGTTGTTGGAGTGTTCGGTGGCCAAGGGCGCACGGGCGTTGAATATCATCCCGGATCGCAACTGGAATATTGCCGACCCGGAGGCGCGCGCCTGCAAGGTGGCGAAACTGAGAGAGATCGTTACCCTCGCTGACAGCATGGGCCTGCCGATCAACATCGGCACCGAGATGAACAAACAGGGACAGCCGTTGGTGGACGATCTGGACGGCTCGGTACTGCGCGAATTCGCAGAGATCTTCCGCCGCGGCGCGATGATCCTGACGGGGCATGCGCTGTGCGCGCGATTTGCCGGGTTCTCGTATGCCGGCGATGCTGCTGAAGCGGCATACCCGCAGTTGGCGGCGAAGAATGCTTTTTTTGCCGCCGTGGGCAGCCTGCCACCGGTGGATGCGGCGCTGGCCGCGCGTTTGCGCGATGCCGGGCCGGAGCGAGCACTGGCAACAATTCACGACGCGGTTGCCCGCGGGCACTGGCAATAGTGAAGCGTACCCTTCATCGGCAGTGACATGGCTGCCGAGTTAACCATCTATATCCATAACAACACAGGGAGCAAGGAATCACATGACACTGCAGGTCAAGTATGCGACTGAAGTCGAACTCTTCATCAAGGTGCTCGGACGATTGGCGCACGAGAATTTCGTCACTTCCTGCGGCGGCAATGCCGCCTGGAAGCTGGAAGAGGATGTCATCCTCATCACCCCCACGCAGATGTACAAGGGCGATGTGACCGTGGACGATGTGGTATTCATCAACTTCGCCGGTGAGACCTTGGCAGGCACGCGCCGCCCCACCGGGGAGAAGCCGATGTACCTGAAGTTTTTCCAGGACCGGCCGGATATCGTATCCGTGGTGCACTGCCATCCGCCATGCGTATGTGCCGCTGCTATCATGGACGATCCCGGTTTCTTGATGCGTCCGTTCTTCCCAGAGACGACGACCGAGGTCGGGCCGGTGCCGGTGGTGCCGTACGCCCAGCCGCTCACCCAGCAGTTGGCGGATAATTTCGCGCCGTTCCTGCCGAAATACAATAGCTTCGTGATGGAGAACCACGGGCTGGTCACCATGACGCGCGGTGATATTTATGAGACGTTGCTCACGGTGGAGTTGCTGGAGAGTTCAGTCGATTCCATGCTCAAAGCGTTATCCGCCGGTACGTTGAAGGAGCTCTCGCGCGAGGCGGTTCGCGGCCTCAGTCATGTTATGACGACACGCAACTTGCCGCTGTTCGGCGCTCCCGGCGTGAACGCGACGTTGGAAGCCTTATACTTCGACGCCGTTCCCGCTATGTAATTCGTCGCAGTGACAGACTTAGGCGCGGAGTACACCGGTGTGCTCCGCGCCTCGCCCCAGGCATCCCCTTTTCCCTCGAGTGATTCCCAGAATTTTCACGTTTCCCGTCGTGAAGGTATCTGATCGTTATCCAATGCCCCAAATCAGCGATATCCCATTGGAGGTACTGCTATGCTGTCAAAGCTTCTTGGAGGGCTCGTAGTCATGAGCATGTTCTTGCTGCCACTGGGTGCACAGGCCATGAAGGCCGTGGTGTTTACCGGCGGCGGTGCGGATGCCTGGCGTTACGTGCCGCAGGGTGAGTGGGGCGAGCACTTATTGTACGGGCCGAGTCAGTTGTACGCAGCCCGCTCGTTTTACTACAAAGGGTTACTTGACTATCCCTCGCGCTTTGCGCGTTATCTCGAGCCGCTGGGCAATGCGCAAGTCTCCATTATCAACCTTGACCGCGAGCAGCCGTCGGTCGACCTGGCCGGCGTCGACCTGGTGGTGTTGGACGATGTGCGCGCGTCGGCGTTTGCCAACGACCAGAAGGTGGTGGCCGATTACGTGCGTGCGGGCGGCAAGCTGCTGGTGGCGTCCGGCGCCTACATGCTGGGCGGCTACGAGCTACAGAAGAACGAAGTGCCGACGCTGCCCACCCACCTGATTGCTGATCCTGCGGGACAGGGGTGGGGCAGCGCCAGCAACAGTTCAATGGGCTGGAGCTATTTCAACACGACGAGCAGTTATCGCAAGACCCCGCTGGAGGGAATTCTGCCGGTGGAGATCATTTCGCAGCCGGACCTGATTGTGCTCAATCGCAAAATGGCGGGCGGCGGCGTGCCGCTGCCGATTGCGCTGACCGAGGAATCGTCGTTCCTCGCGGGACTGCCACTGGATACCTGGCAGGTGTATGGCTATCACGCCGTGACGCCAAAGAAAGATGCCCGCGTATTAGCCACCATCGGCGATGAGGGCCATCCGTTGCTGGTGCGGGGCAAGGCCGGCAAAGGCGAGGTGCTTGTCTGCACGGCGAACGAGTTGGAAGGCGCTCTCCGTGCGAACGGCAATGCGTCGGCCATCACAGTCGTGACGCCGAAAATCGGCGAGGAAGTGCTGCTGTGGGATTTCGCCGATCTGTTATGGCTGGGTGCGGCACATGCCCTGCTGCGCGGCGAGAGCACGCTTGCGGTGACGGCCCCGGAAACGGTGGCGGTGGGGCAGGGGTGCCCGGTGACGCTGGCACTGCCCGCGCAGGCCGAAGGCGCGACGCTGGACGCGTGCGTGGAACCGGTTGGCGATGGCGCCGTTCTGCGTGGTGCAGCCATTGTTGCCCAGTTCAATGGCACGGCCACCGAATTGCTCACAGCGACGCTGGCGGAGGGCCGATATCGCATTGTGGTGACCGCGCGCAAAGATGGCGTCATGGTGGCCAGCGGCGCTGCCGCACTGACGGTCACGCCGCGGAAGCAGGTTGCCATCGAGCGACCGGATCGCTGGGCGGTGCTGCAGGGCGGCGAAGTAATATTGAATTTCGGCCTGAAGTCCGATACTGCGCTGATGGATGCGGCGGTGATCTGCACGTTGCGCGATGCCGCCGGCCTTGTGCGCGGGCAGGCGCGAAAGCTGTTAGGCGCGTTGGCCGCGGGCAGCAACACCCCGGTGAGGGTGAAATTGTACGGCGTGTTGCGGGATGGCCAGTACACGCTGACGACGGAACTGGTCGAGGGTGATGCGCCGGTCTCCCGCACGCTGTTGCCGGTGGCCATTCGACCGAAACAGGGAACGCCCGAGATGTTCATGATGGTCGCCGGCGCGGCGCCGTCCTATCCGGTGTACTTCGACATGCAGCGCAACAATGCGGTGATGACCGTCCAGGAAGGTGATATAAAGAAATTCATGCCGTACATGGAGCAATTCGGCGGCATTCCGCGCTGTATGACAGTGGGCATCGGCACTAAGGAACTGGGCGAGGCCGCGTCCTGGCGCAATGCCGAAGGCAAACCCACGGTCGCCAAGTGGGGCATCCGCGTATCGTGGGCCGATGAAGCGGCACTGGCGCTGCGCGATGCGCAGATTAAAAAAGTCACCGAGCAGATCAAAGGGCGCATTTGTACGCCGGTATTGCTTTTTGACGATGAGCCCGCCCTGCCGATGGATGGCGGATACGAGGCCGGTGATCGGTTCAAAGCGCAGTATGGGATTGATCCGCCGAAACCCACCGAGAAGTATGACGCGAAGTTTCTCGACCAGTGGGTGAAGTGGAACGACTTCCGCGCGAACATCTGGGGCGACTTTTATCGCCGGGCGTCGCAGGCGGCGAAATCGGTTGATCCCACGTTGAAGACGGCGGTCGTGGTGGAAGGGATGGGCGTCGATGTATACCAGGGCTTCAACCCCGCCATTTCGCAGAAGGGATTGGATGTCTACTGGTTCCACATCTACCCGCTCAATGAGCCGCTGACGATGGTGGCGCACTGCGCGGACCGCGGCATGTCGGCGATGCGGGCGATGGGTGAACGCAAGGAGACGTGGGCGCTGCTGCAGAACTGGTCCGACCAGTCGCAGGTGCCGCACGTGCCGCCGGCGGAGTATATCCGCGAGCAGTACTGGATGTCGATCAGCCATGGCATTCAGGCGGTGGGGTACTGGCCGTACGCCTATGGCTGGTGGATCTCGCCGGGCACCCCGGGTTGGGCGGAGATGGGGCGCATCTCCCGCATGCAGTCCTGGATCCATCCGCTGTTAAAGGAACTGGAGCCGGTGCGCAAACCGATCGGCTTGCTTTATTCACAATCGCAGGGGAGTCTGGACCACCTGCGCGGGCTGGTGGAGAAAGATGTGCAGGGGCCAGTGCAACCCTGGCACAACTGGCATGCCAATGAAGAGGCGTACTTCGCGCTGAAGTCCGGGCAGTTCGCGTTCGAAACGCTGGAGGAGACTGAACTGCTGGCAACCAAAGGGGCGCTGCCGTACAAGGCGGTCGTGCTGTCGCGCGTGGAGTACCTGCGTCCGGAAGCAGTCGCCGCATTGAAAGCGTTCCAGAAGGCGGGCGGCGTGGTGCTGGCCGATGAGAGCTCGACCATTCGCCTTCGGGGGCTCAAGCGGTTGCCGACGAACTTTGACCAGATTTTCGGCCAGCTCATCTTCCCGCCGGATGCCAGCCTGTTCAATGACAAGAAGCATCGTCAGTACTACCTGCCGATCACACAGGCGCAGATTCAGGAGATCAAGCCGACGCTGGCGAAGTATGATGATGATTTCATCAACCTCAGCCACCCGCGTGTGGTGTGGAATACGCTGCGCGGCGGGAACGCCACCTACCTCTTCCTGGTGAACGATGCGGTCGAGACTCATAACCCCGATCAGTATCGCTCAACCATTAAGGATTGGCGTCTGGCGCCGGCAGAGTGGTCGGCCAGCGAGACGACTGTCGACATTTGCCACCGGGGATTGGTGTACGACGTGCTGACCGGCGACGTGGTGCCGGTGAAGCAGGTGGGCGACCGCCAGCAGTGGAGTGTGACGCTGGAGCCGGGTGGCGGCATGATGTATGCGTTGCTGCCGAGTTTGCCCAGCCGCTTGCAGATTCAGGCTGTCGACACGGTGGCGCAGGGCACGTCGATGACTTGCATCGTCAATGTGCTGGACTCAGCTGGGCAAGTGTATCCGGCTTCACTGCCGATGCGTGTGCGCCTGAACGGCACGCCGGTGGAGGCGCGCTTTACCACTAATGCAGGGCAGGGGAGCAGCACGCTGTACATCCCCGGCGATGTGGCGCCCGGCACGCACATCCTGGAGTTCACCGAGATGGTGACCGGGCTGACACAGAGCCTGCCTATCACGGTGCAGGCCGGGAAGGTGCAGCCGCTCAGCATCGAGTAACACGGATCTCCCCCGTGCACCCCGTTCTCGCGTTTGCGGGAGCGGGGTGTTTTTCGTGCCCCCGAGAACCGAGGATCGTTCAGGCCGGATATCGTTCCCGTTGCGCCTGTTTTCTGGTATACTACGGGTGCTTTTTCCACCATGTCGACACCCAAAGTTGCCATCATCGATGCGTACAGCTTGCTGTACCGAGCTTTTTTTGCCCTTCCACCGCTCACCAACAAGCAGGGGGAAGTGACGAATGCCGTCTACGGCTTCACCACCATGCTGTTCAAGCTGGTGGAAGAGGTGCAGCCGGACTACCTGATCGTCGCTTTCGACATGCCCGCCGCTACTTTCCGTCACGAAGCATTTCAGGATTACAAAGCGCACCGCGCACCAATGCCTGATGCCATGCGTCCGCAGGTGCCGATGGCGCGCGAGGTGCTGGAGGCGATGCGCATCCCGATGGTGGGCGTCGAGGGCTATGAGGCGGATGACGTGATCGGGACCATTGCCCGCCGGGGGGCGGAGGAAGGTTTCGATGTGCTGATCGTCACCAGCGATCGCGATGCCCTGCAGCTGGTGAATGGGCGCGTGCATGTGCTCACGAATAAAAAAGGCATCACCGAGACGGTGGAATACGATCCGCAGGCGGTGATCGATCGTTACGGCGTGCGGCCCGAGCAGTTGCCCGATGTGAAGGCGCTCACCGGCGATGCTTCCGATAATATCCCGGGCGTGCCCGGCATCGGCGAGAAAACTGCCGGCAAGCTGATCGCCCAGTATGGTTCGCTGGAAAATCTGCTTGACCACATGGACGAGGTGAAGGGGAAGGTCGGCGCATCGCTGGCCACCTATGCCGAGCAAGCGCGCGATTCCAAACACCTGGCGACTATCCATGTCGACGTGCCGCTCGACGATTTTTCCTGGGAGGCCTGCCGGCGTCACCCCTGGGAGCGCGACCGCCTGCTTGAGCTGTTCCGCCACCTCGATTTCCGCAGTCTACTCGGTCGCCTGGAAGCCCAGCCCAGCACGTCGACTGCGGAGGCGCCCACCGAGATCGATAGCGCGGTGGCGCGCGTGTTGGCCTCGCCGGATGCCGTCGCGGAAGTGGCGCGCGCGTTACGCGAAATCGGCGTGTTCACCATCGTGCCGGTGGGCGAGGGCGATGATCCGTTGCGCCAGTCGCTGGTGGGCATGGCGATTTCCGCCGGACAGGACCTGTCGGTTTACCTGCCGTTGCGCGGCACGCCCCCCGACCAGGGACAGCTCTTCGCCGAAGAGACCGAGGACACGATCTCCATTGGCGAGTGGTTGCGCCCGCTGGCCGAGGTCTTTGCGGATGCCGACATTAAGAAATGTGGTTATGACCTCAAACTTCTCCTGCTCTGGCTGCGCGCGCATGATATTGCCGTACAGGGCCTCAGTTTCGATGCCCGCCTTGCCGCCTACCTGATCGATCCGACTGCGCCACAGGGGATTAGTGACCTTGCGCTCGATTATCTGCATGCCCATGTCGACTTGCCGGACCTGGCCGCCAGCTGGCGTGCCGGCGATGTCGAGGGATTGGCGCAAGGCGCGGCGCAACGCGCCCTGCTGCTGCGTCGTCTCGAGTCACCGCTGCGCGTGGCGTTGGCCGAACATGAACTGATGCCGCTCTTTCGCGATGCGGAGATGCCGCTCATTCCGGTGCTCGCCGCCATGGAGTGGCAGGGCATATCGGTGGATACGGGGCAACTGGAGGAGTTGTCCGATGAATTGGGTAAAACCATCCACCAGCTGGAAGGCGAGATTTACCGGTTAGCGGGTGAAGCATTCACTATCAATTCGCCCAAGCAGTTGCAGGCTATTCTATTTGAGAAGCTGGCATTGCCGAAGGGACGCAAGACAAAAACCGGCTATTCGACTGATGCCGCGACGTTGGGCGCATTGGCCGAGCGGCATGAGATCGTACAGCAGATCCTGCACTACCGGGAGTTGACCAAGCTCAAGTCCACCTATGTCGATGCCCTGCCGCGCTTGATCAACCCGCGCACCGGACGCATTCATACGCACTTCAATCAGACGGTGACCGCCACCGGGCGCTTGAGCAGCAGTGATCCGAATTTGCAGAATATCCCCATCCGGCGCGAGGAAGGCCGGGAGATCCGCCGCGCCTTTGTGCCCAGCGAAGCGGGCTGGGTGCTGCTGGCAGCGGATTACTCGCAGATCGAACTGCGCGTGTTGGCGCATATCACGCAGGACCCCTCGCTGGTCGAGGTCTTCCAGCGCGGGGAGGATTTACACACCGCCACGGCCTGCCGCGTATTCGGCGTGACGCCCGACCAGGTGACGCGCGAGATGCGCCGCATGGCGAAGATCGTGAACTTCTCCATTCCCTACGGCACCACCGCCTTCGGGCTGGCCGGCCAACTCGGATCGTCGCGTGATCTTGCTGAAGATTTAATGCAGACGTACCTGGCCCGTTTCCCCGGCGTAGCCGCCTACATGACCACAGTGGTGGAGCAGGCCCGGCGCGAAGGCGTGGTGCGCACGTTGCACGGACGGCGCCGCCCGGTGCCTGATCTGCACGCCCCGGCAGTCACGGTGCGCCAGGCCGCCGAGCGCATCGCGATCAATACCCCGATCCAGGGGACGGCGGCGGATATCATGAAGCTGGCCATGTTGCGCCTCGCTGCGGCATTGCGCCACAGCGGTCTGCCGGCGCGCTTGCTGTTGCAGGTGCACGATGAAGTGGTGCTGGAGACGCCGGCGGAGACGGTGGAGTCGCTCGCGCAGCTCGTGCGCGAGGCCCTCTCGCATGCCGATGCGCTAATGGTGCCGCTCGAGGTGGAAGTCAAGGTCGGTCCCAACTGGCGCGATGTCACCGCGCATGTCGAGGATGTGCCGTTGCCGGGGGCCGAGGAGTAGGCGATCGTCAACACGTGATCGAAAACAGGCCATATGCCATGAGATTTCGCGCGCTAAGGGTTGCCATGAAGTGTGTCTATCGGGTAAAGTTATAGTGAAAGGGAATCCCGGCGCGGTACCGAAAATCATCTCGGACCTGCCGCGTGTGAAGCGCCGCTACGCAGCTACGTGTCCCACGTCACTTTGAGGTCGTTTCCACGCTGAACGTCGCCGTCCGATCGCATCGGCGGAGACGGAGGACTTTCATAACGGACGCCAGCGTCCGAACCAAATTCGACAGTGAGAGGACTATCTAACATGATTGAACAGGACGGTATTGAGCAGACCACTGAGCTCGCAGCCGAGCAGGTAGAGACGAGCGGTGAGACTGCCGAGGCTCCGGAGGCTGAGGTGGCCTACCAGAGCATGGAAGAGTTGCTCGAGCAAGAGGACAGCCTGCGTGCGTTGAAAAACGGGACGATCATCACCGGTACCGTGGAGCGCCTGGACGAGCATGGTGCGCTGGTGAACGTCGGCGCCAAATCCGAAGGCCAGATTCCTCCCGAAGAGCTCGGGCGCGGCACGGAAGTGCAAGTGGGCGACGAGATCGCCGTGTACGTGGTCGACAATGGCGCGCGCGATGGCAACATCATTTTGTCGAAGAAGCGCGCTGATTATGAGAAGGCCTGGAACGACATCATCCGCGCCTTTGAGAATGGCGAGACGTTGAGCGCGATGGTCATCGACCGCGTGAAGGGCGGCCTGGTGGTGGACCTGGGGATGCGCGGCTTTCTGCCGGCGTCGCATGTGGCCACCAAGAATGTCAATGCCCTGGATCGTTTCGTCGGGCAGTCGATCCGCTTGAAGGTGATCGAGGTTGATCGCAACCGCAAGCGCGTCGTTGTGTCGCAGAAGCAGGCGGTGGAGGAAGAGAAGCGTGCTCGCCGCGAAGTCACCATCACCACGCTGGAAGAGGGCCAGATTCGCCGCGGCGTCGTGCGTCGGGTTACCGACTATGGCGCGTTTGTCGACCTGGGCGGCATTGATGGGTTGCTCCACGTGACCGAGATGTCCTGGAGCCGCATCAACCATCCCTCGGACATCGTCAAGCCCGGTCAGAAAATCGACGTCATGGTGCTTAAGTATGATCCAGAGCAGGAGAAGATCTCGCTCGGTTTGAAGCAGATCCTGCCGGATCCCTGGCAGCACGTTGACGAATTCTATAATGTCGGCGACACCGTGGTCGGCACTGTCACGCGGCTGGTCCCGTTCGGGGCGTTTGTGGCGTTGGACCACGGCATCGAGGGGATCATTCCCATCGCCGAGTTGGCCGACCAGCGCATCCGCAAGCCGGATGAGGTGGTGGCCGTCGGCCAGCAGGTGAAGACCAAGATCGTCAATATTCGTCCGACGGAACGACGCATGACGTTAAGCCTGCGCCAGGTTGCGCCGGAGCGCGATGAAGAAGTCTCCACCTATATGGCCACGCATACTGTCGCTGGCCGTGGCATGACGATCGGCGAGATGTTGGGCGACGTCTTTGCCGCCGATGAGGTCGAAGACGAAGTCACCGCCGTCGAGGTCCAGGACGAAGCTGCCACTGTTGACGCCACGGACGAGGCCGCCGTTGACGCCACGGACGAGGCTGCCGCCGTTGACGCCACGGACGAGGCCGCCGTCAACGCCACGGACGCGGTTGACGCCACGGACGCGGCAGTGGAGGAGAGCCCGGCTGAAGAGGCCGCTGCGGAGGCTGAATCCGACGAAGCGTAACTCGCACCGATCGACACGGATCCTCAGCTTGACCGGAGGCATCGCCAGCGGGAAATCTCTGGTGGCCGATTTCTTGCGGGAGTTTGGGATTCCGGTGATCGACACTGACGACATTGCCAGGCAGGTAGTGGCCCCGGGT
Source organism: Armatimonadota bacterium (assembly GCA_020060775.1). GTDB lineage: Bacteria > Armatimonadota > Hebobacteria > CAIYQO01 > CAIYQO01 > JAGUZN01. The sequence goes on along the minus strand of JAGUZN010000065.1, from coordinate 25,976 downwards.
CACCCTGCCTGGCATCGTCTTGGTGCGGCATTCGGGCCCGCCTACTTCCACCCGGATGGTCACCTCGACCGCGCTGCGATGGCGCGTCTCGTCTTTGCGAATCCTGATGCGCGTCGACAACTGGAGGCCATCACGCACCCGGCGATTTTTGCCGAGGTCGACCGGCGCATTGCCGACCTTCAGGCGATGACCCCGCCGCCGCCCCTCATTGTGGTGGTGGTGCCACTGCTCTACGAAGTCGGCGCTGCCGGCCGTTTTGACCTGACCGTGGTGGTGTATGCCACTCCCGAGCAACAACGCGCACGGTTGCAACACGACCGCGGCTACACGGCGGAAGAGGCGGAGGCCCGTCTTGCCGCCCAGATGCCGTTGGCCGACAAACTGCCGCTGGCCGACTACGTGATTGATAACAGCGGCACGCCAGCACAGACTCGCACGCACGTGCGCGCGTTCCTGGACGCCCTGGGTATTCCCACGGACAATGCTCCACGCGTATAAGCCCTGCCGCGCTACCATCCTGATTTCCCAACCGCTGTTTGCGAGGTGGACGCGAGGTTTCTGTACCCGGCGTTTGGTCCCGCGTCCGGTCAGGCACTCGCGTGAGGGGTATCCTCCATTGTCGTAGAGCCGTTGCTTGTCAAGTGTGAAGGCTCTTGTTATAATACCAACATCGCGAAAGGTGCATATCGCCTGCGATAGGCCCCCCCTGTCAGTTCCATGCCGACAGTACATGAAGGAGTTGCGCCCGTGAATAGCCGGGGAATGGTACTGATCAGCCCGTCCTCAGGCATTGTCCTTCCCGCGTTCTGGAGGTCTATCGGATGACTCACCGTAACCGCCTCGGGGTATTCGTTCCCATCCTCGCCATACTGGGGTGGGTTGTAGGTGTTACCGGCATAATGTCGGTGAGCGTCAGTCCGGGCCATTGTCAGGCTGGCGCGGCGTATCGTACGGGATTGCTCCCACCCACGCCGGACAACCGCGCGTGGATGGCGGCTCAGGGCACGCGCACCGCCTCGGTGGCGTTGAACTGGCTCGGGCTGCAGCGCGTGAACGCCGCACTACAGGTGCGCGGCATTGCTCCCGTCGCCGTTGCCCCCGTCCCGGTCGGCCAGGAAGTCTCTTCAGTTGTCACGCGTACGGGTGAGCGTGCGCAGACGTTGCCCCCGGTGGTGGATAACTCCCAACTTCCATACTTTCCGCCCATCCGCAGCCAGGGCGAACTCGGGTCGTGCGCTTCGTTTTCCACCACGTATTACACGATGACGCACATGACCGCGCTGGCGCGGGGGTGGAATGTCACCAGTCCGTCGGATAACACGAACAAGTTCTCCCCCCGTTGGTCATACGCCTTTGTGAATGATGGTGTGGACCAGGGCTCGACCCTTGTCGACAACTATCAGATTCTGCTCAAACACGGCGCGGCGACGTGGGCGGAGTTCGCGTACGAGGACTCTGCAGACGATCCGCTGAGTTATCGCGCTTGGAACCTGGATACCGAGGTGTGGCGACGCGCCATTAATTTCCGCATGGATAAGGCGGGCATGGTGACGGATGTCAATACCACTGACGGTTTGCGCTTGCTGAAAGAGCTGTTGGTCAATGGCTACATTTTGAACTACGGCACGGATATTAACCAATGGCACTTCACCAATATTTCCGATGACCCGGCGACGCGCGATGATGATATGTTCGCCGGCCGCCAAGTCTGCGATTTCGTCGCCGTGGGAGACAGCCCTCACGCGATGACGGTGGTCGGGTATAACGATCACATCTGGATTGATCTGAACCAGAATCATGAAGTCGAGCCAGGTGAAAAAGGTGCATTGCTGATTGCCAATTCCTGGGGGACGGATTGGCAGGACAGTGGGTTCACCTGGCTGGCCTACGACGCCCTGCGCACTACTTCGGCAGTGGGCGGGTGGACGGCTTCGAGTCGTCAGCCGGCCTGGCACGATAACTGCGCGTACTGGGTTACCGCCCGCTCATCGTATACGCCGCGGATGCTGGCCGAGTTCACCATATCGCACACCGTGCGCAATCAGTTGCGCGTGGTGCTGGGTTCATCGATTGCGGTCATCACCTCGCCGGTCGCGATCTGGCAGCCGGCGGCGATGAATAACACAGGCGGTCCCTATCAATTCGACGGTTCGCTTCCGATGGCCGACGGCTCATCGACGCCGATTGAAGCGACCTTTGTGCTGGACTTCACCGACCTGCAGCCTGCCGAGGACATCTCGGTGCGCTGGTATCTGGGCGCATTCGATAATGAACTCGGGGCGCCGGGCGTGGTGAAGTCGTTCACCTTTTACGTCACTCCCCACACGACATTGACGGCTACCGGCTTGCCGGCGTACGTTGACAGTGGGCAACACTTTGCCGATGTGGTGTACCCCACGGAGTCGGCATCCACAGACGCTAACGTGCGCGTGCGCGTGTATGACGGCGCTACGGCTTCCGCCCTGGGCAACGCCCTGGTCGAGGTCTGGTCGGTAGGGACTGACACCAGTGACCCTCCCGTGGCCGCTGCCATCACCACGAGCAGTTTCTCGACGACCACGCCGTCATCCAACGCACACTTCGACCTCCCCGCCGGCATGTATCGCATGCGCGTCTCGGCGGCCGGACGTCGCACAGTGGAATCCTCGTTCGTCCTGAAGCCGGACGACTCTGTGCTGAGCCTGGTCTTTCGCCTGGAGCACTTGCTGGCACTCCACGGTGATCACGATGGCGCGGTCACCCTCTTCTCGTTGCCCGGCGACTATCAAGGGCTAGATTTTTCGACGGTGTTGCAAGTGAGCGCCGCCAGCCTCGCAGAGCACGGGTTGGCGACTTACGATCCTTCCCTGGTGCAAGATGAAGCGATCCAGGGGTACCAGCGTTACATCGGTGTCGGGACGCTGCCCATGCGACCGGGTCAGGCGTACTGGATTCGATTGTTGACATCCACCACGGTCTCGCAGGAGGGGGCGAATGTCAGCACAACCACTGAGATGTCGACCGGGAAGGAGTACTTCCGTCGCGAGTTGGCTCCGGGGTGGAACCTGGTCGGGAATCCGTTCACGCAATTAGTCGACCTGTACGCGTGCCGCGTGTTGCCGGGCGGCTCTTCCGCTCCCATGCCTGATACGATCGGCTACTCGTGGGCAGAGGCGCAGCGGTCTGGTTACGTCAGCGGCGTGATCTACACCTGGAATGGGGACGAGTACGTCCCGAGTACACAACTGGCAGTGAACAGCGGTTACTGGGTGTATGCCACTACGCCCTGCGCCCTGTTCATCCCCAGGCCAATTACCCTGACCAGCCTTAGTCCGGCGCCGCTCCTCCAGCATCGTCGCGTGCCGCGTGCGAATGATTGGCGGGTGAATTTGGTGGTGTGTGCCGGCGACCGCCGGGATACGGCTGCGACTTTCGGTGTTGGTCCGACCGCGACGGATGGATTTGACCCCGCGCTCGATGAGCCGCAACCGCCCAAGCCGTTTGGCCGTTATGTCGTGTCGGGCTTTGTGCGTCGGGGCTGGAGGCCGGGGGTCGATGCGTTAACCGCTGATATTCAGGGAGCGATGACGACAACGAAGCGCTGGCTGTTCCAGGTCGACACCAATCAACCGGATACGGACGTGGCCATCAGTTGGCCGGCGCTGGCGGCACAGTTACCGGCCGGCTGCCAGGCCGTCCTGGTTGATTTGACGACACAGCAGCGCTGCTATCTCAATACGACCACACAGTATACTTTCCGCTCGGGCCCGGAGGGCGCCGTACGATACTTCGAAATCCTCGTCAGCCCGCGCACCGCGCCGCTGCTGGTATCCGAAGTGCGCGGGGTGGGACAGCGGGGCGTGCGCACCGCCATGCCCATAGCCTTTACCCTGTCTACGGAGGCGAAAGTTGATGTCGTGATCCGCACGCACACCGGACGTGTCGTGCGCGTTCTGGCGACGGACTGGCAGGTGAGTGCCGGTGCGAACTCCCTGGTGTGGGATGGTCGCGATAGCCAGGGCCGCCAGGTTCCACGCGGGGTGTACCTCTGTGAAGTCCATGCGGTTGATGCCGATGGGCGCCAGGCCCGTGGGACAGGTTTGCTGACTTTTCTCTCGGTGCAGTAGAATAGGTTTGTCCGGCACGTGAGGAAGGAATAATTCGTACAGGCAGCGAACACTAACTAGCGTAGGGGAATTGCTGTTGCCCGCTCCAGTGTGTGATGTGGCGGCATCCCCTTCAGCGTCCTGTCGTAGCACAACGTGATAGCCGGACGTGTTGCCAGCATCCGGCAAGTTGATAAAGGAGCAACCACCGCCATGTCCAAATGGATTCATGGTCGCCTGGGGCGGCCGATTACCAGCGTCTTCTGTGGTTGGCTGCTGGTATCGCTGTTATTGCCGCTAGCTCTCCCCCCGGCTTCTGCGCAAGGTTCGTTTGATCTCTTCCAGGACATCGTCGAGCCGACATCTGTGGTCGTCATCGATTTCCACAATGCCTCGGGCTACCCCACGGGCATGCTGGGCCGTACCTTTGCCGACGCCCTGTCGATCGAGTTGTCCAACACCCGTAAAGTGGAAGTGATCAAGCGTTCTCAAGTTACCGATGTGCTTGAGGCCAACAATCTGACTGTGCCCATGGACTATATGAACCAGTCCATGGTGGCCGACAGGCTGGGGTGCGAATTCACCATCTCGGGTACGGTCGAAGCGGTGAATGTGTCAAAAGAGCGCGACGGGACGTTCGCCGAGGTGGCGGTGAGCACCCTGGTGGTCAGCACGGTGACCAAACAACCGATTAACGGGGCGCTCGTCACGCAGAAGAGTTCGCCGAAAATTGGCTATAGCGGCAGCACAGACGTCCTCGTGCAGGAGGCACTGGCGACTGCAGCCTACCAGACGGCACAGCGACTGTTGGATAATCGCCTGCCCATTGCCACGGTGTTAACGACGCCGCGATCCAAAGAGGTCATCCTGAAAGGCGGCTCGACGATCGGCATTCAGGCGGGAATGGAACTGATCACCATTCGGCGCAAGACCGTGACCGGGCGCGTGCGCGTGAGCAGTGTCACGCCGACAGATGCCATGGGAGTGGTGCTCGAGGAGAGTAAAGGCATCGGGGCCGGGGATAAAGCCATCCCTGTCTTCCAGTTGCACAAGCCTCAGCACTTAACTCGCGAGAACAAGGAAAAAGCAGGCCTCCAGATCATGTCGCTGGTGGGGCTGGGATTGTTGGCGATGCTGGTGGGCACCAATGGCGGTGCGGATGAGTTGAAGAACGATATGACGGCGCAAGCTGCCTCGCTCGCCAATGCATTTGAACTCGGGCATCCGGATGGCGGCGTGCTGGTGAATTGGCCCTACATGGGAGACCGTGTGCTGGCCTATGTGATTTACCGCACTGACAATCCGGAAATTCCCATCGATATTGTGGAAGGGACGGTCACCCACTATGTCGACTCGACGGACCCGGTCATGAACGGGATTGGCCGCCTCTTCTCTGCCGAAGTCAGCATCAATCCAGAAGATGGTTCCCTCGAAAGTTTCACGAAGGACACGTCGATTCTCGAACCGGGCAGTACGGATGCAGGCGTGGGGCTCACGCTCACGGAGCAGTCGCTCACTGCTGATTGTCTCAACTACCCACTGGAGCCCGGGCGCACGTACGGATACTTTGTCCGCACCGTGTATCTGGATTACGACATCGGCGGTCTGGACGACAGCGAACTGTCTCATCCTGACCAGTACCGGTTGTACCTGGGGAATCCGAGCAGTGTATCGAGTCACACGACCGTGCTGAAGCCGCCGCCGCTCATTTCGCCTGTCGAGGGTCAAGCCCCGGATATGTCCGGCAACTTCCGTTGTCAGCGTATTCCAGGTGGTGGCATCGAATACTGGCTGGAGCTTTCCGGCAACGATCCATCGTTTGGCACGCCCCAGTATCGTCACCTGGTGAAGGCTCGTCTCGAAAGTGATGAGACGGTGGTGGCGAACATGTCCCTGAACGATATTACCGCGCGCTTTGCAAGCTTGCCGCCCCCCCGCATTATCTACTGGCGGATGGGAGCCCGCGTAACCGGGCAGCCCCTTCCCAAGGCGTTGCAAAATGCGCAGATGAATGGCCTGGTCTATTCACCCGCGGCGTACTATTTCGAATTGAGCAGCTTGCCGCCGCCGCCGCCCAGCGCTATTCAGTCGATCCGTGGCGGCACATCGGGGTGGGGGATTCCCACCAAGACTCGGCCAGGTCGCAGCGGCGTGCTGCGCAACCGTAATTGAGCATACTCTTCGGCAGACCTCGCGATGGGGTTCCCCTGTCCGTCGCCGGTCGCCACAGCAAGTATGGTGATGGCAGCGTGAAGAGTCTCGGTGATGTCCGTCTCGGCAGACACGCAGCGAGACTCATCCCATCAGGCCATACCACCAGAGGTCGGGCCGCCGGGCGGTCAGTCTTGATTGGGGTGACATTCGTCTCGTTGTTCGGCAACGAATATGGGAATCAGCATGGGCACACACTGCATCAATAGGTTGGCAATGTTCCTCGGCGTCGTCCTCTGCGTCTGCGCCGTTGGAACGCCGCTTTGGGCCGCCCCGCGTGTACCGGGTACGCTGGTCATGCAGGAGCCCCTTCTCGACGGGGTCGGCAACCTGCACTTGCATGGCGAAGACCTTGGGGTGTCGACACGCGCCTCGCGCGTGATCGGGCTGTACGTGCCGGTGTCTGGAACCGTGAATCTTCTTGCGATCCCAGTGGCATTTCAGCCGGATAACGATCCACACACGACCGGGTCGGGCACCTTCCCGTATCGCACCTGGGGTCCGGCGACCGAACCGGGGTACTTGCTCACGCGGTTGCAACGTGTGGCAGGGTACTTCAATGAAGTTTCCGGCCGCCGCCTCACCCTGCAGACGACATTGGCCCCGGTAGTGACTTTGCCGCGTAATATGGCGAGCTATACCGACGATCTGTATTCCGGCGACTTGACACGTGTCACGAGCCTGATGCGCGATACCGTCGCCGCGGCTGGTGACTCGATTCGCTATGCACCATACGATATCGTGATGCTCATCCATGCCGGCAGTGGCATGGAAATCACGCTCGATCCTCACTCCAAGGATATCTGGTCGCACATGATGCCCGTCAGCGCCGTGCTCGGCACGGGGTTGGAGATTACCACGCCGGACGGGGTCACGATCGCCAGTTGGTGCGTCGTGCCCGAGACATTATGTTCCGACAGCTTCCTCACTGCTGCGAACACGGGCATGGATATTGTCCTCTATGAGCAGGACCGAACCTCGTATCCGCATGCCTTCATCCCGCATTACTGGGATGTCGTGGGCGTATGGTCGCATGAATTGGGGCATGCCTTCGGCATGGCCGATGTCTACGATACCAGTTACGACGGCGGCTTAAGTCTGGACCGCTGGTCGTTGATGGCCTCCGGGTCATACTTGCCCATGCCCGATGACGATGAGATCCCCTGGAGAGTGCCCTACAGTGCCGGTCGCCCGTATTTCGGCAGTTCTCCCTGTCATCCGGATGCCTGGCATAAACAGTTACTGGGGTGGTCGAAAATCACGAATGTCATCGGCACGCGGCGTCGCGAACAGATTGCGCCGCAAGGCACGACTTCCAGCACCATCTACCGCATGTGGACCGGCGGGAATGCCACATCAAAAGAGTACTTCCTGCTGGAGAATCGCGTGCGGTCAGGTTACGATCGCTACGTCCCAGAGTCCGGGCTGATGATCTACCACATCGACGACACGGTCGGCAGCGTAATTGAGAACAATCTGCAGGTCGACGGCAAACATCCCCGTATTCTCCCGAAGTCGGCGGACGATACACTGGAAACGGAGATCATCAGTGTTACGCCGCGCCGCGTGGTGCTCATTCCCGGCACTGACACGGCTTTCCCATCCTCGCTGAACAATACGCATTTCGGTACGGACACGTTGCCCAGCAGCCGTAACTATCTGGGCGAACCCACGCAAGTCGATGTGCGGAAGATCGAACTGGCGGGAGGGTACATTTTTGCCGATCTGCAAACGTCTGAGGCGAGCATTACCTTCCGCAGTCCGCTGCCAGGGACCGTGCTCTATGTCACCAAGCCGACGGTAACGGTGTTGACACGGAAAGTCGATCCAACGTCGCTGAACGTGTCCGTTGAATTCGGCGGGAAAGTGTTCGATTTGATGGCGGGGCAGTATCGTTTCGATCAGATCACTGGTGTCCTCGAGATCCCGCTGGACGAGACTACGGTGGGGCTATTGCCGGAGGGCCAGTGCACGGTATTGGTGAGCGGACAGGACGTGGATATGGGGGCACCGTTGGCGGAGATGCTGACCTTCACCGTGCGGCAAAAAATCGTTCGTCGGGGATTGCGCATGATCAGTCTCCCGGTGTCGCTGCCTGACAGCGCCCGTTCAGCATCCATGGTCTTTGTGGGGCAGGCCGTTCCACGGCTCGCCTGGTGGGATGCCAGCAAACCGGTGGCCGGACAACCCGGCCAGTATGGCGGATATGACCAGTACCCGGAACTTGACCTGGATGACGAGCGCGGCGTAGCTGGGTTGGTCGGCGATTCCCGGACGCATTTTGCACCCGCCGGCAAAGCCTACTGGATTGATTTGCGCGATTTACCGGAGGAAGTGCAGGGGTGCGCACTGCGCCTGGATGGCGATTCGTTATCGAGCGATCACGAGTATGGCATCGTGCTGCGCCACGGGTTCAACATGATCGGCAACCCGTTCAATTATCCGGTAGCGTTCAGCAGCTTATTGGTGCAGCATAACAAACACCTCTACAACATTGATGAAGCGGTTGCTGCGAAGTTGATCGATCCAGTGTTGTATACCTGGGATGGCGATAGTTACACGCTGGCAACCTTGAGGGAAGGCGTTATTGAGCCCTGGCAGGGATATTGGATTTACTGTCATGCCCTGGATACCCCGTTGTTAACGGATGGGACGAGCCCAGCGGCGCTGACGCTCATCTTCACACCGACTTCGGTACAGAACCGCGTTCGACCGCCGAACATGCTGGCGGGACGCCAGCGGACCTCGTCCGTACGCTGGCAGATGACCGTGCAGGCGGCGAATATGACCGGGCTCGGAAGGGCCGTTGTCACGCTCGGCGTATCCGACACGGCCACGAGTCGCGTTGATGCCGGCGTCGATGTGTATGCCCCGCCTGCCGCGCCTGACGGAATTCAACTGGGATCGGTGAGCGACAGGTCGGGGACCTTACTGTTACAGGATTATCGCGCCCCAGTTGAGAGTGAAGGGTATTGTTGGAATCTGGTCGTGGGCGGTGCTGCCGGTTCGCACATCAACCTGACCTGGTCTGACCTCACCGGACTACCGGCCGGGTACAGGGCGGTACTGCGCGATGCACAGACGGGTGACGAGCGCTACATGAACACCACGACCGGGTATACCGTCGTGTTCGGACCGCAAGAGACCGAACGGCAACTGGTCATCGAGGCTGCGCCGACACAACGCGGTGCATTGCTCATCACCGGTCTACAGGCGTGGAGAACTCGCTCTACTGGCGCTGCTACGATCGCCTGCCAGCTTACCACATCGGCAACCGTGACGGTGGAGATTCGTACTGCGACCGGTCGGTTGATCAAACGTTTACCCGCCTCCACGCGCACCGCCGGCGCGATGACGGCGGTCTGGGATGGCAAAAATGCGCAGGGGCAACTCGTTCCGCGCGGGATCTATCAATGTCAGGTGACGGCCGTCACGCATTCAGGGCAGTCGGCAAAGGCGATGACGTTGCTCCCCTTGTAATCATCGGGCCTGTCGATAGCAACGGTCACATCGCTTGGAGGACAGAGCAGCATGCGCACATGCATCAGTAGAATGAGCGGATTCTTAGCGGGAACCTTCCTTCTGCTAATACTGTTGACGGCTTCGGCACATGGGCAGTCAGCGATGAACGCTGTCTCACGCCGTGTTGCGCCAGTCGTGGTGTATAACAATCCCATAGGCTATACCACCTGGATGAACCCGGTAGCTCAGGCCTCGTTGGCCAATGCGGCGGGAGGCAATAACGGGTCCTGGATGTTCGGGACGGCCGAGGGTGACCCGAGCCGCAGTGAGGACAATTTCCACCGGCTGGTGAAACTGGCCCGCGCATACCTCTACATTGCCGACCGTGATGACGAAATTCAGGTCGGGCATGGCGGTTCCTTTTCCGTCCAGCCTTACCTGGATGTCAATACGCAAACGGGGGGATATACCTGGAACGTCGCTTCGACCTCCGGTGAGCACGATGATATCTCCGTCGAGTGCAAGCTGCAACTCGTGCGTGACGTGTTAAAGTGGGAGTATATCATCCGTAATAATACGACCACGGCGCGCCGCATCGGCTTCCGCGTACTGGAGGATATTCAGTTTCCCCCCAATGAAAATGTGCCAATACCGTACCCAGAGGATGAAGGGCCGTTTTACCTGCCCGGGCACGCGCCGGTCACGACTGCGACCGAGATCAAAAAGTCGCAGATCATCGCGCAGTCGGATATGGAGTGGTCAATCGCCTTTCCCAAGCTGATCGACTCCGGTACCGGTGAAGCGCCGTACTGGAAAGCGCGACAACCCTTGACAAATGGGGTAACCGTGCCCAATCGCATCGTATTTGGCCCCACGACCGAGGTGCAGAACTACTCCTGGGATTGGATTGAATTCTTTGAGCAGTATAATCTGGGTTGGCAAATCGTCAATTGGGGCGATCCTCTTGATTGGGACACGACTGTCGGGTTGTACTACGACATTACCAATCTCGGCTTCAGTCAGACGCGCGTCATTCGTGGACAGATCCAAATGGATTGGGCGAAGGTCACGACCCGCGAACATCTGGCTCTGGGAGTGCGTGCACCGGTAGCGCTCGATTTTCGCGTTGGCGATAACCCGGATACCCCGGAAGTCGAGGACGGGTACTATGATCCGTACACCTTTGAGGTTGAGGCTTTCGCCAGTAACTCCTCGCTTTTGACTGATCCTGCCGTCAGTTTATCGATCGAGATGTCCGATGAGCTGATGCTGGCGCCGGGAGAAGTGAAAACCCAGTCAACAGATCGCATCGATCCCCTGGAAGACCGCCGATTCGTCTGGCGTGTGCAGGTAAAGGGCAATGCGGGGGGGCTCGCCTGGATTCGCGTGCTGGGGACGTACAGTCCTGGAGGATTAGTCTCATCGACAACCTATATCAATATCCCGGCACTGCCACAGCGCGCGTTGAATGCCGGCACGCATTTCATCAGTTTCCCCTTCACCTTTGCGAATGCGGACGCCAGCATTGCCCTCGGACTTGGGCCGCAAACGCTGCTGGCCTGGTGGGATACGACGACGGCGAGCTATCGCGATATCCGGTACGAGGATATTTATCTCAATGCCGGTCGGTCATACTGGTTGAAATTAGATAACGCCACGTTGCTACAGTTGCAGAATGCAGCGCCGGTGAATCAACGCGTCCAGCAACAGATCACCTTAACGCGCGGCTGGAATGCGATCAGCAATCCTTACTTGTATTCGATTGAGTGGGGGAAGTGCCACGTCTATTATAATTACGGTGACTACTCCATTGAGGAAGCGGTGCGCCGGGGGTTGTTACGTGCCGAGATCTGGGCGTGGGATGCCGGTCAATCACAGTATCTCTACCCGCAGAGTGGATATGCCGTAGAACTCCGACCGTATACAGGATACTGGCTCTGGTCGAACGATACGGTCACGCTCGTCTACACCCCTGATCCGTTTGTGGCGGCGATGGCCCCGACGCGGACGCCGGAGCCCTCGCGTCGGGCAGGAACGGCAGAGGACTGGCGCGTGAATATCGTGACCGAGGCCGGAGAGATACGAGATCCGTTGGCCACATTCGGCGTGAGCAGCGGGGATAGTGACGGGCCGTCGCAGGGCGATGTTATGAAACCGCCTATCAGCCCGGCGGGCCTATCTGCCGCCTTTGTGCATCAAGACTGGGGACGGGCGTCCGGCCAGTATGCGATCGATCTGCGGGCCCCTGGCGCACAGAAGAGTTGGACGTTGGAGGTGACATGCACCCCACCGAATACCCAGGTGACCTTGCGTTGGCCGGATCTGACCCAAACACCATCGGGGCTGCCATTGCTCCTGACTGATCAGGTGTCGGGTGAGCAGGTCTACATGCGTACGGCTCCCTGTTATCGCTTCAATAGCGGTTCGGGAGGTACCAGACGCTTCACCATTACTGCCGGTGGGACGATGGCACGTCTGGCCTTCACCCAGACGCAGGTTGTCCCGCTGCGGACGCGAGGCAGTGTCACGTTGACCTACGGCATCACCGTGCCTGCGGATGTCAGGATTGTCCTGAGGACCCCCACCGGGCGCATTGTTCGGCAGTTTGCCAGTACACGCAGTGCTGCCGGTACCCATTCCCTTCAATGGGACGGACGTGACCAGGCAGGACGGTTGCTGCCGATGGGGACGTACTTGTGCGAGTTCTATGCCGAGGCTGGAGACGGGCAACGCACGCGAGCTTCTCTGGTGCTCCGCACGCGGTAACGACGCAGGCCAGTAGAGGCAGCGTCGTGGCCGACCAGCCGTTTGAACAATAATTGTAGAGCACGACTGCGCGCGCAGCGCGCGACTATCGCGAGCTAGGGAGTATAGATCAGATGAAAACTTTTGTCCGGGGATACTATTGTCGCCTGCTCAGCTTTACGCTGATGTTGCTGCTTGCCATCCCGTCTTTGCTGTTGCCGTTCGCGACGATCGGCACTGCGGACGCGGCGACCGGTGGGCGGCAAAATATCATCGTCCTCCCGCTCGCGTCATCTGCGGAAGGAGCGCCAGCTGATCTAAGCACGCGGATTATACGGGAAGTTCAAATTTCCCTGGTAAAGCAGCCGGGCGTCGAAGTGAATGAGTTACGGGCGAACTCGCCGATGCTCACTCGCGCGCGCGAGCAATTGGAACCCGCTGAGCGCGAGCGGCTCGAGAACGGTTATGCGAAGGCGATTGATCCGACCGCGAAGGATTCGGATCGTATTGCCGCCGCCGGGGATATCGTCGCATTGCTAGGTGTCGATGCGGTGATCTTTGGTGCGATCGACCAGTATGAATTCACGACGGACCCTGATCCGCGACAGGTGCTCATCCGCCTCTCGGCGACCAAAGTGACGGTAGAAGGTGGCTATTCCACCGGTAAACCGTTTGTTAGTTATGGCAAGAGCCGCATGTTGCCGAATGCGCGCGCAACCCTGCAAGGCCCGTTGGAGAACGAAGCCATCACTAACCTCGCCGGGAACATCGTTTCTTCACTCACCGGCGCCCCCGCCCCCAAGCCCGTTGCCGGCAGTACAACGATCGATCCTGCGGCCAAGCCTAAACCGACACAATCCAAAGCCGGGAGCGGGACATCCTGGATCTGGTTACTGGTGGGCGCCGCCATTCTCGCCGGCATTGCTGGCGGTGGTGGTGGCGATAGCCAGGCCGCTCCTCCACCGGTGGTGGCTGGCGCGGATGGAGTCGCCTTTGCCAGTGCACAGGATGTCACCGTGCAGTTCGTGGTGGATGACATCACTAAAGTGAATACGTTCCAGCTCTATCGCAGTTACGCCGGTCAGGCTCAATCCTCCACACTGAGCGCCCTTTCACGGGCGGCGGGTGACGGCGAACTGATCGGCACGTTCACCCCCACTCCCCAGCAACGGGTCACCATTGTCCAGGACCCGGCGCCCAGTAAACGCGCAACAGTAAGCATTCGGGATAACAACCCCACGAACATGCCGCGAGCAGGCTTTCTGTATTCGTATATCATTTACGTCAATAATTCTGACGGGTCACGCCAGCGCTTACGGATTGTCAGCGCGTTGAATCCGAGTATCGAGACAGTCGGCCCGGCCGTGCCAGCACCGGTGCGCAACCTGCGCTGGTCGCGCGTGGGAACGAGCAGCAATATCACGCTGCAGTGGGATCTCTACAGTGTGCCTGATTATCTGGAGGGATACCGCGTCGAGTATAAACTCGCCAGCGATTTAAGTCCGACGGCATGGAAAGCGGATGGTTCGCTTGTTCTGCCAAATCTCACCAGCACGCAGCGCACGGTCCCGCAGTTGAGCAAAGAGTACCAGTATCGCGTTGTCCCGGTGTCACGCGTCGGCAGCTACATTCACCCCTCATCAGCGAGTTCGGTTGTCACGGTGTTGCTCAGTCCCACAAATTATGTGCCGGCTGCGCCAGCCGGACTGCAAGTGCAGGAAGTGCCCCGTACCGGCGCGTTGGGAAAAGTCTCGCTCCGGTTGATCTGGGAGCGTTCGCCGGACATTAACGTCAAGAAGTACGTCATCAGTCGCACGGAGCAAACGAAATCGCGCGTGACGCGCACGCCTGCCAGTCCGATCGGCCCGAAAGGCGTGCGGTCGAATCGTGGTCCGCGTGCCACGCGCGGCAGCCGCCCAACGCCCTCAACCTTCCGGGCGACCGGAAGTGCCGGTGAGCGGGCCACCATTACGCTGGGCGATACTCAGGATACCTACTTTGATGATAATACCGTTGAGGATAATAAGACCTACACATATTCCGTCACTTGCGTAGCCTATATCGGCGGCGAGGCGTTCACAGGCGCGGCGGCGGTGACGCAGGATATCACTGTCAATTTCTCTCCGGTGGAAGTCACAGCGCTCCAGACGAACGGCAATCCAGTGGGCAAAGCCAGCCTGAAGTGGGAGTTCTCGACGAATGGGAATATGCGCCCGGGCGGCAAGTTTGAAGTCTACCGGTGTGAGAACCTGACCGCAGGCACCACGACAGTGTCGCCGGCGACGCTGATGACCAAGTTCACCCATATCGGTGACACCACGTGGTCGGATGGCGTGACATCGTATACATACGATGACCTGTTCCAGGATGTGTTCGCACAGTCTCGCTCGCCGTATCGGACGCTCATCAGCTATGCGATTGTTGCAGATAATGGGGTGAAAGAATCCCCCGGCAACTACACGGTGCTGCAGTTGACGCCGTATCCCTATCCGACGGATGCGACCATCACCCCGACCGACCTCCGCGTGACGGCCGGCGCCGACCCGCAGGTGCTCACCATCACGGCGCTTGACGCCGATGGTCTGCCTGTGCCGGGCGCCGAAGTGGTGGTTGATTGCACGCTGGGTGGTCTTTCCACGACCGAGACCGGTGCTTTTTCCTCGCAGGTCACATTGACCATGCAGCAGGATGGTCGCGCCCCCGTGTACTGGAAACCGCCGGCAACCGTTGGCAATGAGACCGAGGTGTCCATCACCGTAGGGTTGCCACAGGCCCAACGCCTGGAGGCGCCGGGCAATGCGTGCACAATCATCGTCGTGCCGCCGGTGGCGGAGAAGGTTACGCTGTCGATTGTCGACGATACCGACCAGCCCGTCACCGAGTTGGTGGCCGTGGATGGATCGTATAACGGCCTTGATCCCAACAAGCTCGATGAGGCGCGCCTTGTCGCGCTGGTCACCGATAACAATAATGTACCGATTCCCGGACGAAAAGTGACCTTTGCCTGCACGGATAGTCTTGTGCGGTTCACAGCGGGCACCTCGGCAACGACGGATGCCAATGGCAAAGCCATTGTGCGCTTCTCCTCGTCACCGACAGCCGGAAGTATCACGCTGGTTGCCGTTAGCGGCACATTGACTGCACAGGCATCGTTGACCATTGTTTCTGGACCGCCAACCCAGTTAGTCCTCGCGGTGAATCCAACAGTGCTGTCGGCCGATGGCACTTCAGAAGCGAATGGCACGGTGACGGCCAAAGACCAGAACGGCAACCCGGTACGCGATGCGGTCGTCATGGTGAACACCACATTGGGGAGCGTGAATCCGCTGTTGTCAGTTACCGGCAGCGACGGGAAGGCCTCATTCAAGTTGCGCTCAGGCACCACGGCGGCGGTAGCCACAGTGAAGGCGCTGATTCCGGATGCCAACCTGAGCAGCAACGAGGTGCAGGTCACGATGGTGGCGCCGACGGCGTCGACGATTCTGCTTTCGTCCAATGTGACCTCGATCGTGGCCTCGCGCGATTCTCAGGCGATCATTACGGCAGAAGTATCTGACAGCTTCGGCAAGCCAGTGCCGGATGGCACGGCGGTGGACTTCACCGTGGAAAACGGCGGCGTCTTCCAGGGCAGCGAGACACGACAGATCACCGCGACCACGGTAGGCGGCAAGGCCATCGTCGTGCTCATGGGCACGCCGGCAACGGAAGTGATTCAGCTAAAAATCACCGCGACATCCGGCCCAGCATCGCCGAATTCGATTTTCATCAGTATGCTGCCGAAGTCCAATGTTACCAAAGTGATGGTGACCGCAGCCAAGACCACATTGTTGTTGACGGATACGCTCGCTGACCGCCAGACGACGATTGACGTGTTTGTCACAGATAACGGGTTGGCCGTGGCGGATACGCCGGTTACCATTTCCACTACCGCCGGCAACCTTTCACAGATGTCCGCACAGACGGATGACGACGGCTATGTGCGCGGACTCGTCTTTACCGCGCCCGACCGCCCGCAAGTGGTGACGATTTCGGCGACGGCGAAGGGCGTGACCGGTGCAGTGCAGATCACGGTGCGCGGCGGCATGCCGCACACCATCGAGTTGTCACTTGATGGTCCGAGCGTACTGTTGCGCACGAACGGTCGCGAGGCGTTGGCCGATTGGCAAACGTACATGTACGCACGGGTCACCGACGAGTACGGCAACCCGGTGCCCGATGGTACCACGGTCTACTTTGAGGCGGTTGAGCCTAACTCTTATAGCCTGGTGCAATCCATTGATCCGAATGGTAATCAGGTGATGATTCCGGCAGCCAATACAGGCATTCCTTACGGGACCATTGAACCGGAAAAGAATACCGTGGGCGGGTCCTGCCGCGCCCGGCTGCTAAGCGCCGATCGGAATACGCCGGCACTGGGGGCTGAGATCCTCGTTCGCGTCACGCGTCCTGATGGTCGCGTGGTCTTCACGAGTAAGTTCCGCACACCGGCGTTCGGCATGTTCCATCTGGATGACCGCATCATCATGTGTGGATATCCAGAGACAAATAATTCGCTGTTAAGACTCACACCGAATACTGAGGCGCGTGCAGGCAGCCCCATTTCGATATCGGGCTTGCTGTACGATGACCTGAATAACCCCATCGCGGGCCACATACCCTATTCAATGACGTTTACATTTGAGGATGGATCGCAGGCAGCGCCGCCTATCAACAACGTCACATTGACCGGAGGCTTTTCCGAAACGATCACCATCACCGACCTGCATGGCGCACCGCAGCGTACGCTCACCGTGCAAGTCGAGATGCCGAATCAGTTAGCCGAGCCGAACTGGAGCTTTACATATCCTCCATTAACGATTAAGGCGGCTGCTCCGGCGACGATGGACCTGCAACTCCAGCCGGTTGTGGAGGGCACAAGCAACACGCAGATCTACACCTTCCAGCAGCCGTCCGGTCAGCCCTGGACGCTGGGACCGGATCAGATGCGCGTGGTGGCGTTTGACATCAAGGACGCGTATGGCAATCCGGTCACCGATGAAGAGGCCGTTACGTTCTCAACAGGCAGCGGCCGATTCGCGGCAACGACGGCGGATACGATGTTGCAGAGCCAGAATCCGCGCACGGTGGATGTCACGCATATCCCGTGGAACGGTCGCACGGTGGCGCAGGCGGTGACGTACTACCGCTGTGCCTCGCAGACGACGGAAAAAATCTATGCCGGTTCGACCAGCGGGACGGCGGGCATGGAGCAAGTCAT
Organism: Armatimonadota bacterium; assembly: GCA_020060775.1. GTDB lineage: Bacteria > Armatimonadota > Hebobacteria > CAIYQO01 > CAIYQO01 > JAGUZN01. Next base: position 8,216 of record JAGUZN010000065.1, on the reverse strand, counting down.
CCGCGTGATTGGCGGTGCGACATATGTGAAGTTCGACTTCTCGCGCGGCGGCAATGTAACCTATAGCGTGCAGGCCGGGTGTGACGCGGGTTCCGGATATGACGAAGCAGATGTCGTCGTCACCGCGCTGGACATCTATGGCAAGCGCATTCCCGCCAGTGATAACGTCGGCGTCTGGATCAATCCTGGCGGACAGGGCGTGTTCGTTGAGCAGCCATCCTATATCATGCTGGATGCCAACAGCCAGATCCGCATGCGATTCAAAGCCTCCACCAGTGCTCGCGGTCCATTCACGGTCGATTGGAAGTCCGGGCTTAATGGCAGCGACGCCATGAACACGGGGTTGACGATCGTCGGCCTGCCGAGCAGTACGATGAGCACGATCATGGCCAACCCGTCCGCCATCCGCGGCGATGAGACCACGGTCGTCACCGTACAACTCCTCGACGCGGACGGCCGCGCCATCATCAAGGATTCCATGACGGTGCAGTTTGCGGTAAGCAATTCGAATTTCGTCATGGACCCGGCGGATGGCAAGGTGAAAGTCGGCGATTACGGGCTGGCCTCGGTGAAAGTGAAGGCGGAGGACCCAACCAAGTTCACGTCAGTCATTCCGCAGTTCAGTGTAACGGCGACCGCGGCAGGCATGGTCAAGAGCGCGCAGATCGGCTACAGCAAACCGGCCAAGGAGATCAAGGTTTCGGTAGGGCCGTCTCGATTGCCGACCGATGCCGATATCACCAATAGCGGCGTTTACACGGAAGGCTTCGTCACCGTGCAGTGTCTGGATGATGCCGGCATGCCGGTGCCTGCCGGGACTTCGGTGACGGTAGCCAATAACCTCGGCGGCATGTTCGTCGTCGATGGCAACGAAGTAGGCACGTCGGTCACCGGCGTGACGAACTCGAACGGTTCCTACACCGTAAAAATCCGCGGACGGCGGAACTTCACGCAGGCGGGCAACGTCACGGTGACCGCCTACTCGGGCAGTGCCACTGCCGATAATACGGCTCTCACCTTTGTCGGCCCACCGGCGAAGATTTCCGAGTTGTCGATTTCACCGGCTGAATCCGCCTCGGTGGGTTCGCAGGTGTCGGTGGGCGCGACGGTGACCGACGTGAACGATATTCCCGTCTACGACGGCTACCAGATCGACGCGGTGGTTTCCGGGGTGCAGGCGCTCGTTGATGGGATGCAGGGGCAGAACAAAGTCCCGACCATCAGCGGCGGCATCAACTTCATCATGAGCGGCCAGGAAGCCGGCGCGGCATCCGTGCGCGTGTCCTACGGCAATGCGTACTCGTCGAAGGCGTACACCTTCACCGGCACCGGCGTGCTCGTCTTTAGCTACGATCCGTCGCAGCGTATCATCAGCGACGGCACCGAATATATTCGCGTGACGCTTAATGGGTATAAGCCGGGGACGACCGACGCGGTTGATCCGGGTACGCCCGTCACGTTGACGACCAATAAGGGCCATTTCTCGAATGGCCTGCAAACGATCTCCGGCACCTTCCAGGGCGGCGTCTTCTCGGCAAATCTATTTGGCGAGGAAAATCCGACGGCTGCCGATCTCGGCAGTGTCACGCTCACCGCGACATCGACCGGGCAGACCGCGAACGGTAGCGTGAACTTCTACGGTCCCATCACAACCGTGGATATCATCGAGCCGGCGTCGCTGCTCTTCCCGATCGATAAGTCGGTAAGCCTGACCATTCGCACTTACGACGTGGGCGGCAATCGCGCCGACGGTGAGGTGGTGCTGCAAACCGAGTCCTCCAACGGCTCATTCAGCGCTCCGGTGACGTTCAATACTTCCTATGGCCAGGCGACACGCACAGTGACACCGACGGTCCTCGGCGCGTACACGGTGACGGCCACTGCCGGATCAGACACTGACACGCTGGTGGCCGAGGTCGTCGCCTCGTTGCCAGCCTCGTTAGACGTCGGCCCGGCCACGGGTACGGAAGAAGAGGCGCGCGTGGCGGCGGAGGGTTCGCTGAACCCGCTGATCTACACCGTCCGCGCATTCGACGTGAACGGTCAGCCGGCCGGTAATATCACGGCCCAGGTGAAGATCGAGCGCGGCATCGTCGCGTTGGCCGATCTCACATTCGCCATGTCGGGCAACTGGCTTGATGTGCCGCTGAACAGCGCGGGCGTGGGCACCTTCTATGTGAACGGCGCACCGGGCATGCAGCCGGGTAAGGTCATCATTGATGCCAAACTCGGCGTGCTCACGGCGACATCCAAGGCGTTCCTGGTGGGTAAGGCCAAAACGTTGCTGGCCATGCCAAGCGCCACCCGGCTGCTGGCAAATGGGCGCGATGCGATTACCATAACCGCGGTGGCGCGCGACAGCGCCAACCAGCCGGTCATGGATAACACGGCGGTGCGCCTGCAAGTAACGCCGTGGGCCGGCGGGATTATCTCGCCCGATAAATACACGTTCAGCAATACGATGCCGAAGACGGTGGATGGCATTGCGACGGCGACCTTCACCTGTAAGATGATCGAAGAGTTGAAGATCAACGCCTCGATTCTCGACGGCGATCCGGGAATGGTGTCAGTCGATCTGCCGAAGATCACGGCAGACGGCGCCGACTCGCTGGTTATCTCGCTGGTCGATGGCGCGCCGGAGCGCATCAGCACTGACGGCATCTTCGGCCCGTCCGGCACCAATAACACGCAATTGGCCATCACGGCCACTGCCATCCGTTCGGATGGTGCGCCGGCGACGGCCGCGGACCTGCAGGGGCTGCCGGTGCGCGTGGCGACCACGCGTGGCGTGTTGAACAACAAGGGGGCCTCTATTGAGACGCAACTCGGAGCCTCCGGAACTGTGACAGTGACATTGAACGGCACAGCCAGCACGACCCCGGGCACCGGCACGGTGACGGCCACCTCAGGCACCGCCGCAACGTCGGTCGGCATTGATGTGACCTTCGTCGGTCCGGCTGACCCGACCAAGTTCACGGTCACCTCGTCGGCCACCGATACGAACGGCAATGGCACCCCCGATGTCTATCAGGGCGGCATCGTCACGCTCGACGTGGTGGCGAAAGACAGCAATGACAGCCCGGTGCTCAACGGCACGCCGATGAGCATCACCACGGGGTTGACTACAACAACCGTGGTTGGGGTGACGAATAACGACGAAGGCAAGGGCCGCTGGCAGGTAACCGGCAACCTGACCGGCTTGCATGATATCTTCCCGAAGGCGGGCGATGTCAGCAGCACGGTTCCATATCGCCTGGAGGTCATTCCAGTCGCCGATACGCTGAGAATGACGAGTATCGAGCAGGCACGGATTTACTTCGATCCATCGACCACGGGCAATCTGCCGAAGCAGACGAGCTTTGTGGTGAGGGGAACACGCGGCGGCGCGGTGCAGCCCAATGCCGAGGTGGCACTGTCCACCGACATGGGGCGCTTCATCGAGACGCAGAGCGTGAAGCTGGTGGCCGGCACGGATGGCAAGGAAGCGCTGGCTACGTTAAATGAATCGGGTGAAGTGACCGTGCGCTTCGAGGGCGACGGCGTGAAGATCGGCAAGCCGAATATTCGCGCGCGCTCCGGCAGCTATTCGAGGTCCATCAACGACGACATGCCTACCCCGATTCGGCTGGTCGGACCGCCGTTCCGCATCATCACCATGGCGAAGTCGCTGTCGATGCCGACGCTGACAGATGACCTGCGGGTGATGCAGGACGATCCGGTGACGATCGAGGCCGAGGTGCAGGATGCCGCCGGCGCGCCGGTGTTGGAAGGCTTCGCGGTGGACTTCAGTCTGCCCGCAGGCTCCGATGCCATCCTGCGCGTGATGAACAGTCAGATCGTCAATGAGGGCGGCAAGGCGATTGCCCGTGCCGACCTCGCCAGCAACTGGTCCGGAGCGTTTACCGTCACAGGCCAAGCATTGAGCTATGACGGCACGACGATCGCCGGCGTATCCGACCCGACGACAGTGACGATTCGCACTTATGCGCGAACGTACACGCTGGATTCCGTCGCGCCGACCCGCATCGCGCAGGACGGCACGGAAACCGCCAAGATCAAAGTCGTCGGGCGCGATGCGAACGGCGAATTGGTGCTGCCCGGCACACCGGTGCAGTTCACCATTCTGCAGGATGATCCGGCACTGGCGATCCTGATCGATCCGTTCAATCAGGGATCGCCCGGGCCGATCCAGAATACCTCCTTCGCGGCCGACGGCATCGCGGAGATTTACATGCGCGGCCAGGATCATCCCGGACACACCGGGACGGCGGGCGTACGGGTGGCGTCGTTCAACACAGCATACTCCGGCGCGACATTTGTCGGTGATTTCCCGGATATCGTGACGCTGTACGGGCCGGGCGATGTCGCCGGTGCTGCAGATCTGACGGTCACGATGGATCCCGACCCGATCGTACCCGGAACGGCAACCGATTGTGAAGTTGCGTTAACGATTTCCGGTGGCACGCTCAAGTATTATCCGGAATGGTACACGCTGGAGGTAGAGGCGGATGCCGGCGAACTGCTCGGTATCCAGGAACTCGATCCAATTACCGGCAAGTGCCTGTTGACCTATAGCATCACCGCCGAAGATGCGGAGGCCAAGCTGGCCAGCGTTAACCCGAAGATCGTCATCACGGCGAGAGTCTCGGGTGAGGAGCAGGCGGGGACGGTCATCAAGACCACGATAGCGCAGTTCGACATCGCACCGAAGCCGTGGCCGGGCATAACCGATCCTGCCGAGCAGTACAGTGTGGACAGCACATCACCAACGACACTGATTACCAATGGACTGGCGCGCAGTACGGAAGGTGACCTGACACTGCAAATGCTCAATGCGAGCGGTGATCCACTCGGGGTGGGACGACAAATTGAAGTCCGCGTTTCGGACGGTGGCAAGGTGCGTGCAACCGGAACGCCTGCTCCTGGTGGGGTGTCGACGACGGTAACGACCGGTGTGGATGGCCTCATCAACATCACCGTAACGGCACCGGATGTCCAACCACTCGGTGGCACGATCACGTTAACGCTGTACGATACAGCCGATACCACCGATGTGTTGGAGAAAGTGCCGGCGGGCGCGTTGACGATCCCGATTTCCGCCGCCAAGCGTGTGGCAGATTTTGTGTTCTTCAATTCCAGCTCCGTCGGGAAGGTCTACTACGATCCGGATCCGGCCAATCAGATCATCTCCGGTCTGCCGCTGACCGAGACGGTTATCATCCGCGGCCTTACCACCGTCGGTGGCTCAGAGGGCAGCTCGGGAGCGGAAGTTAAGGTCACTACGGATAAAGGTCAAATCCGTATTCAGGGGACGGCTGATCCGTTCGCGAAATCCGTCACCGACAATCTTGATGCAGACGGCAAAATTTACCTTGAGTATCAGGGGAGCGGACTAGACACGGAACTCGGTCAACCGACCTTCACATGTGAGAACACCGAGACCGGAACCGGGTACTACACTGAACCACTGAGTACGAGTCTGCTGAAAGTCATCGGCAAGCCGGAGATCATCACGGTGACGACCAACCCAGCGAATGCCAATATCATGCAGGACGCAGATGTCACGCTCACGGCCACCGTGCTGGATAAGAGTTATCAGCCGGTGCTCGATGGATGGGAAGTCACCTTCAGCCAGAGCTATACGCTCTTGCAGGCTGGAGATAAGGAGAACCCGCTGGCCTGGAAGCATGCAGCCGGCGACGGGATTTTCCGCCTGCTCACGGGCGGGGTGGCTAAGACGGCTAATGGTACGGCGACGGCCACCTTTACCAGTGCCCACTCCGGTGAGTACACGATCACCGCGGCGGCGGAACGACAACCCGTTGATCTGACGGATCTCGCTGGAAGCACCAAGGTGACGGTGAAGACCTACGCCCGCGACTTCCGCGTGGAAGGCGGCGAGTTCCTCCCGGCTGATCGCAGGGTCAATTGCGATGGCACGGAAGCCGGGCGCACGGTGATCACCGCCCTTGACGCCGATGCCAAGCGCGTCGTGCAGGGGGTGCAGGTCGATGTGCGCACCAAGCTGGGCAAGTTGCTGTTGGAAGACGACCCGACCAAGGTCAGCACTTCGACGACGGGCTTCTATCCTGGTGCGTTCATCACGGTGCCGATCGACCAGAACGGCCAGTTGCGCTTCCTGTCTCGCGGCGTCAATCGCGTCGGGTTGGCGACTATCCAAATCAGCAACCGTTTCCCTGGCGGTGGCTCCGATGGTGTGCTGTGGGATACGGCGAGTAACGGTGTTGCGAACGATGAGCTCATCCACTATGGACCGAATCCGGCTGATGTTGGAACAGTCTCGAATATGAGAATCAACAACATCGGCTATGGGCCTGGATCTACTGGACGCATTGTTGGAACTGGTGAGGTGTATAGTAGCACCCTTTACCGCAATGCCGAATTTGTCGTTCGTATGGAGGATGCATTCGGCAACGATTATCCGAATGGGTACGTGGTTGCGTATACCATCATCGGTCCGCGCAACACACTTACCGGTCGGATATTTGAGAACGGTGAAGCTACCTACACATTCACCCCTGATTTACCAGGGCAGTATACTGTGCAAGTCACGGTCTCCGATCCTAGCGGGGTCCATCCGAATAAGGCCGAGTCGTACACTGTGTGGGCTGTACGGCCTGCCAGCGCCGTCCTGGCTGGTGTGCCGGGCTCACTGGAGGTGAATACGGCGTTCAATGTCAGCGCTTCGGTCACGACAAATGCGGGAACTGCGGCGTATGCCGGATTTACGGTGAAATTCGCGGTCAGAGATGTGACGACTGGCGAGATCATTACGATTACAGCAGCCGATACCAATACCAGTGGTATTGCATCCGCTACTATTCCGGGCGTTGCCGATCCGCGAACTGTGAGAGTGATGTGCTTCTACGATGTCATTCAAAATGATGTCATCGATACTGGGGAGCAGTTAGCGCAGAGCGCAAATCTCGTGATCAACGCAGCGCCGTAGGACAGTGAATAAGGGAGTTATCCCAATGGATCAGCGGGCGGGGCGCAAGCCCCGCCCGCGCAGTTTGGTGCGGGGTGTAGGCGCAAGCGGCGGAAATAGCTATAATAGAGTGCACCCTTTGTTACGGTTGGGTGATTCGTGCGCGAGACGGTTTCCGCCACGCGCTGTGATGAGGAGACCGGCGCTGCGCCGGTTTTTGTGTATTATGCCGTTTACCGCACCCCGAGGCACACAGGATATTCTGCCGTCCGATGTTGCGCGCTGGCAGTGGCTGGAGGAACGCTTCCGCCGGCAGTGCGCGCTGTATGGCTACGGTGAATTGCGCACGCCGATCTTCGAGGCGACCGAGCTGTTCGCGCGCGGCGTGGGCGAGGAGACGGACATCGTCTCCAAGCAGATGTACAGCTTCACCAGTCGCGGCGGCGATGCGCTGACGCTGCGCCCGGAGGGCACGGCGGGGGCGGTGCGCGCCGCTATCGAGCACAATCTGGTGCCGCAGTCGGGGGTGGCCAAGGTCTACTACCTGGGACCGATCTTCCGCTATGAGCGCCCGCAGAAGGGCCGCCAGCGGCAGTTCCACCAACTCGGGGTGGAGGCATTCGGCTCACCCGGGCCGGAGATCGATGCGGAGGTGCTGGCCTTTGCCACCGATTTCCTGGCCTCGATCGGGCTGGACGGGGCGACGCTGGAGTTGAACAGCGTGGGGTGCCCGGAGTGCCGACCACGCTACCGCGATGCGCTGCGCAACGCGCTGTCCGGCGCGCGCACCGAGCTGTGCCCGGATTGCGAGCGCCGTTATGACGCCAATCCGCTGCGCATCCTCGACTGCAAGGTGGAGCGCTGCCGCGAGGTGAGCCGGGAGGTGCCGGTGATCCTGGACGTGCTGTGCGACACCTGTAAAGCGCACCTGTGCGGCGTGGAGGCGGGGCTGCAGGCGCTGGGCACGGCGTATGTGATCAATCCGCATATCGTGCGCGGCCTCGATTACTACACGCGCACAGCCTTTGAGTTCATCCACGGCAACCTGGGCGCGCAGAACACCGTGCTCGCAGGTGGCCGCTACGATGGCTTGGTGGCCGAACTGGGCGGATCGCCCACGCCGGCCATCGGTTTTGCCGCGGGCATGGAACGATTGTTGCTGGCGGCCGGAGAGGCGATCGCGCCCCCGGAGGCCCCTGGTCCGGTGTTCATCGCCGTGATGGGCGAGGCGGCCCGGCCGCGGGCGTTTGTGCTGGCGGCGACGCTG
>JAGUZN010000372.1 GCA_020060775.1 Armatimonadota bacterium | reverse complement strand
TTGGGCGCGAGGGGGCGGCCAGAGGGCGCTGTGTCACTCTTGTTCAAGCATAATAAGCATAAACACGTTGGCCGGAATCTCCAGGTGCACTTTTTCTCTGCCGGTGTTCGTATTGGGCACGGTGGTCAGTGTATTGTTCACCGGGTCGAACAGAGTTATTTTGGCGCCATTGAGCCCCAGGGCGGCCGTGTCTATGGTCACGTCGCCGGCGGCAGGCTTATCCCAATCGACGTTCATCACTACCGCGAATGCGCCCCCGGGACGCGACCAGTAGCTGATCTTGAACGCGTTCTGCGCGGTGATGATCTCGCGCATCGGTTTCCAGTAGGGGTGGAACGTCAGGTCTTCACGCACGCCCAGGCCGATGCGCTCCAGGATTTTTTTATCTGCGCCGATATAGGGTTGGTATACATCGGCGTAATAGATATTGTGCAGCAGCACGATGCCCTGCGAATGGACCGACTTCACCCACGGATCGTTCCAGGCGACCTGGTTCAACCAACCGCGCACCGGGCCGACCCGACTGGCGCATAGGTAGCGGAAGAGATCGAGATTGCGACCGGGGTGCTCGAACTGATGATGCTCCCACCCGCGCCATTCCTCGCCGGATTCGGAGATGTTGCAGAAGCTCATCGTCATCGGCGCCCAATAGCCGCTGGCGCTGAGCAGCGTGATGGGGTTGGCGCGCAGGCGGTCGGCGATGACATAGAGGCGCTTATACATCCGCCGGGTCTCAAAGATATTGAGCGTCTGATGCCGTTTCCCGTCTTTGGTGTAGCCCATGCCGTTCTCGGCGCGGTCATTGGATTGCACCACCGAGCAGTCGATGGAGAAGAAGTTCTCCGGATAACGCTTCAGCATGTAGTAGAAGTGGTATACCCAGTAGTCCTGCCAACTCTGGCTGGCGCGATTCACTTCGATCATTTCCCATTCGGGGAATTGCCCCGGCGTGCCGCCCATGTCCCACTGCGCTTTGAAGTATTTATATTCCGGCGAGTTCCACCAGGTGTAGTTGGAATTGTTGTAGATGAACAACCGACGCCCGGGCTTCGTCCAGAACTCTCCCACCTGCCGAAAGAGCTGGCGCTGCTTGCCGTCATCGGGCGCGTGATGCATGACAATCCACGGGTCCATCACCAGCAGCATCTTATTGAGGGGATCATCCAGGCTTCGCGTGCCGGGACCCGGGTTGGTTACAAAGAGCATGTTTCCGCCGGGGCGATGCACGGCAAGCGCGTCCTCGATGTTGGGCATGGAGGCGAGATGTTCCATACGCTGCCCCCACATTTCGCGCTCGACGCTCTTATCCCACGGGCGTACGGGGAATGCCTGCAGGCCAAAGGTGTGGCTCCAGCGCTGCGTGGTGACCGGAGTATCGACCAGGTGTACGACGAGTTCGGTCATCTGTGCATTCCGATTCAGCGCGTAGTAATTATGCCCCGGCGCGACGTTGAACGGCTCGCCCGTCTCGGTGAACCAGCAGAGGCCCCGATCCATATTCGACATCCAGATCATGGGCCAGAACTGTTGGCACGGCCACTTGCCGACCCCGGACCGCTCAGGATAAAACAGATCGGTATAATAGAGATCTTTGGCATACTCCATATCTTTGAGCATGGTCATGCCGGTAAATCCGGTGGTGCCTTCCTGCAAATGCGGGCCGCTGATGTTCGTCAAGACATCCGCCGCCTCCTTGCGCATGGGGATGTGCAAGGTCAGCCGGTTGATGGTGATGGGCTTCTTCCCGGCCAGGCTCACATCGATCCGCAGCATGCCGTCGTATTCGAAATTGAGCTGCACGCCGGTCTGCACGGCGCCGGCCGCGGTCTTGCCTTCCAGTTCGATGCCGCTGACACGTCCCGCGTTCACCCGTTTCAACTTACCCTGCAGTGCCCAGGGCTTGCCGTTCACGACGCCTTCCAGCCGAATCGGCGCAGCGAGCAGCGGTATCCCTTGAACGATCATCTGCTCAGGCAGTACGCTTGCGCCCAGCACGATCTGGTGGCCCCAGTTCCGCAGCACCATGCCTTTGCTGTCGAAGACCGGTTTGGTGAAGGGGCGGGGCACGACGTCGTCCTCGCCTAATTTATTATTCAGCCAATACAAATCTTTATACAGGCGTACCGGTTCCACCCCTTCCGCCAGCAACGTACCCTCGCCATTACGCACCGTACAATCTATCAAATGCACGCCATCCGTGAGACGGTCAATCGGCAGCGTTATGGTGTTCATCTGGCCCGGCTCGATCCGGCAGGGCATTGACACGAGCACGCGGGGGTCATCCTTCTTTTCGACCTCGATCAAGGCCGGCAGGGTGGATATGCCGGGCACCGGCGGCAGCCCCTGTGCATCCACTGTCAGCGTGATGACCTGCTTCAGGCAGTCGATGTCGGGCGTGAGCTTCAGTGTGGGGGGCCGCGTCGAAAATTCTCGCGCGATGCGCGCCAACACGGCGTCGTCGCTTTTTCGGGTCAGACTCAGCTCAGCTCGATAACCGTTGTTTTCAACATAATCCAGCAAAGCGCCTACAGATCCGGCATGCGCCGCGGTGACCTCGCGCTCTGTCGGCGGCGTCAGCGCCACCCTGGATACCGTATTCTGTAAATTTCCGCGAAACATGGCAGCCGATGCGTTCGATTGCAGTGAAAACACCGGGCGTCCGGCGGTAAAATCCGCCAGATTGACATCCACGGCCGTGGCATCACCCGCCATGGTGAGGCGCACGAAACGATCCCAATCCGCGAAGCCATTCTTCAACGGGGTGAGGTGATCCTGATACCAGATCGGTTTATCCCGGAAATTACGAACCAGCGTGAACCGCCATTGATCGCCGGGCGTGATCACCATATCAGGTTGCATGTCCTTGAGGGGGATGCGCATTTCCATGGTAAACGCGCCGTGGGCGAATTTGGCGGCCACTGACGTGTTACCGTTCCACTTACCGTCGAATCCCACGGCGGGGCGGAAGGTTCCGTCATACAGGTTGCCGCTGGCGTTGGTGATGAACTGGTACATCATCCTGACGCCGCTGGGTCCAAGGCCGGGAGGTATTAGCCCGATCTCGAAGTTATCGTCCCAATAAATATTGGCGCTATCGCGCGGATAGTCATGCGCGATGGGTGAGCCCCCTGCCGGAATCCTGGAGCGCGCGCCAATATACAGCGCATCGGCATCATGGAACAGATACAGATCGGTATGGCGCGACGAAAGCCGCTTGCGGGGGTCCGTGTCATCGATGAACCCGGCGACGTGCGTGGCCTTGGCCCAGACCGGATCGCTCAAGTCGCCCTTGAGCGCGGGTGCAGTGAGCAACGGCACGACCAGTTCCGTCGTCACATCTTCCACCGGCGCCAGTGTCGAGGTTGGGGCGGCGTCCCGTACGCTGGCGGTGCGCAGTTGCGCCGTGGCTGACCCATCATCCGCGGGGGCGATGAGGATCATCAACCCCACGCGGCTCAACGCGCCACGCCCTGCCGGATCATACTCCAGGAAATACCAGCGCCACTCCGGTGTCAGCGGCATTCTCCGGCTTGCCACAGAACCACACCACTCGAGCTTCTCCACCGGACCCTTGTACTCATGCATGATCAGTTTAAGCATGCCCGTCCCCCTGGCTTCGACGGCGATCACCGCTTTGCCGGTGGGGACGGATGTTAATGACGACATGAGAAACACGGTTTGCTCCGCGCTCATTTTCCCCTTATCAACCGACAGCATCGGGCAGGGCTGCCCTGTTGCGATATCCGGCGCCATCTTCCAGGGAAATTCACCGCTGGACTGCCAGTTGAGCACCGGAGGCGCTTGCGGCAACGCCGCGAAGTTTCCGTTCTCCAACAGCTCCGCAGCAGGAAGCGGGGATAGTAGAGACCAGCCCAGGCACCAAATTCCGATCACGACAAATAAGGATTGTTGATTGTGATTCATGGCGTTCACCCTCCAAGGTGGTGTAGTGGCAAACTCATAGCCGCCAACTATTACTGAACGATGTACACCAGGACGGTTATCCCACCATTGCCCAGGTGCGCTACATCGGGGGCACCCTGTCCTCGTTATCAGGTCGACGGTCACAGAAATTATCTGGTTTGCCCTTTTACGCTGTCAATGCTATCGTGCGTGTAATTTTCGGAACGTTCCGAACGAGGCAGAGCGCTTGCAGTATCGTCTACCGGTTTCTCCCTGCGAAACAGCTTTTTAGAAGCTGTTTTCAAATTCGCTGTCCGGTCTCGCTTGATCTTTCGTGGCGATCCCTGCCGGGCCTCCTCGCCATGACAGGCGACACCGCCGGTGTCTGCTGATGAACAGATCGTTCACGGGCACGCTCGCTTGTGTTCATGCTGAAAATCCGGTACACTTTGCCGGATAGGAACACCGCGTCTTAGAAACTGTCTCGACAGGATCCGCGCACCGATCCTGTCGAGACAGTTTTGTTGTGACTGTGCACACTTCGTTTGGGTTTGGCTTTTTGCACCGGTGTCCGGTAGCCTGTAGCCGTCCAAATACGCTCGCAGCGACGGCAAGAAGAGATACTGCAAGGACATCACGGCGGCTCGTATCACTACGGGCTGTGCCCGCTGGGCGGCTCCGCGCCGCACGCGTTCGCATCCTCTGCTCTTTTCCCGATCCGTCGGCAGCGTGTGCCTGTCGCATGCCAGTGCCCGCCATCCCGGAGATCGGTTTCTCTACTTTACATGCATGGCTGGCTTGAGGATATTATGCTATTTACGGACTTTCCATTTGAGGAGCGGCTCCAGCGCGCGCTCGCCACGGCCGGGTTTGTCTCACCGACACCCATCCAGGCGGCGGCGTTGCCGGTCGCCATGGCCGGGCGCGATCTGGTGGGCACGGCGCAAACCGGCACCGGCAAGACGGCGGCGTTTGTGTTGCCCATCCTGCAACGGATCATCACCACGCCATTAGACATGCGCCGGACCCGCGCGGTGATCCTGGCCCCCACCCGCGAATTGGCGGAGCAGATTCTCGCCGTCGTGCGCGAGTTGGGCGCGCATACCAATGTGCGCGCCGTCGCGGTGTACGGCGGGGTGGCGATGCAGCCGCAGACCCGTGCCTTGCGCGGCGGCGTGGATATCGTCATCGCCTGTCCTGGTCGCCTGCTCGATCACATCAAGCGCCGCAATCCGGATTTTCGCCACCTCGACTGCCTGGTGCTGGATGAAGCGGATCGCATGTTGGATATGGGGTTCATGCCGGCCATCGAGGAGATCATCAGCCATTTACCCGTTGCACGGCAAACGCTACTGTTCTCGGCCACCTTCGCGAAGTCGCTCAATGTCTTTGTGCAGGACACGCTGAACGATCCCGTGCGCGTCGAAGTCGATACCGCGGTGTCGGCGCAAACGGTGCAGCACACCGTGTACCTGACGAAAAGCAGCATGAAGACAGCGCTGCTGACCGCCTTGCTGCGCCAACTGAAGCCGGATTCGGATTCGGTGCTCATCTTCACCCGCACGCGCGTCACCGCCAACCAGGTGGCCGAGCATTTGCAGGCGGCGGGCTTGCCGGCGGATGTGCTGCATGCGGAGAAAACGCAACGCGCACGCCAGGATACGCTGGATGACTTCCGCTCGGGGCATTTCCCCTATCTGGTGGCCACGGATATCGCCGCGCGCGGCATTGATGTCACGAGCATTTCGCATGTGATCAATTACGATCTCCCGCCCAAAGCCGATGATTATTTACATCGTATCGGCCGCACCGGGCGCATGGAGCGCAGCGGCCAGGCCATCTCGTTGATTACCGGAGGGGATATGCGCGCCCTGCGCGAGATCGAGCGCATGCTGGGGCAGCGCATTGCGATCGCGCAGTTGGAGAGCGACGCGCATCAGCAGTTCAGTGCGCCCATGCCCACGCCGCGCGATGGCATGGGGCGACCACCGAAGCATGCGGGGGCCTCGCGCGGCACGCATCGTCCGTCGCGACCGCATCACCAG
>JAGUZN010000025.1 GCA_020060775.1 Armatimonadota bacterium | reverse complement strand
GGTGCCGGTGGTCAGCGGCAACGTGAGCCTGTATAACGAAGGCCCCGAGGCCGCCGTCTATCCCACGCCCACCATCGGCATGGTCGGCGTCATCGAGAAAGTTGAACAGCATGCTACCATGGCGTTCAAAGCTGATGGCCACCGCGTGGTGCTGGTCGGCGAAACCCGCCCCGAGTTGGGCGGCAGCGAATACCTGGCGGTGGTCCACGGCCAGGAAGTGGGGATGCCTCCCGTGCTCGACCTCGACCGCGAACTCGCCGTGCAGAATTTCACCCTGGCAGCCATCAAGCGTGGCCTGGTGTCGAGCGCGCACGATTGCGCGGAAGGCGGCATAGCCGTCTGCCTGGCCGAGTCCGCCATCGCCGGCGGCAAAGGGGCTGACATCGCGTTGACCAATGTTGAGCGTCCGGATATGGCGCTCTTCGCTGAATCGCAGTCGCGCATCGTGCTCACCGTCAAACCCGAGCAGGAAGCCGTCTTGCTGGCCCTCGCCACGGAAATGGGAGCGCCCTGCGCCGTCATCGGCATAGTCGGCGGCGACCGCCTGACCATAACGGTCCATGGACAGACGCTCGTTGACGCCGGCGTCGCCGATCTCGCCGCCGCCCACCGCAACCCGATCTACGACGCCATGGGCGAATAAGGCGTTAACCAAATCACACGCGCGCGGAATCGTTCCGCGCGCGTGTTCGATCCTGCACCTTCTCGTTCCCCAACCGTACCGCTTATCGTGTGCGGGAATCTCAATTATCCTCTACCCGAACCCCTCTCCCTTGGAACTTGGAACTATCAACTCGGAACTAAAGAAGGTGCGAAGCGCAGGTATTCGTTGCACAGCAATCGCAGCGGCGCCTCGTCTTCCTCAATCGCCGGGAAGCGCCCCACTTCGTCGTAGAACCGGTTGTCGCAGGTGTCGTCATTCACACTGCTCACTTCGCCGACCAGCACCGTGCCCGCACCGTCTTCGCCCCAGAAGCGATGGTAGAGTCGCTGGGTCAGGCAGATCGATTCTCCCGGGGTCAGGCGTACAATGCCACCCGCTTCCACCGTGCGCAGCACGCCGTCAACGCTCACCGTCACCGGTTCATCGGATAATCCGTCATCCGGCGTGGCATTCCACAGGCGGATCATCAGGTTGCCGCCGCCACGATTGATGATGTCTTCCATCTTGTCCGAGTGAAAATGCGTGGGCGTCACCTGCCCTTCGCGCACGACCATAATTTTCTCGGCATACGTTTTGCCCGGCTGATCTTTACGACCGTTGCGCAGAGTGATGAGCAACAGCCCTACGCTGGCGAAATCGCCGCTCCCGAAGTCGGTGATGTCCCATCCAAGCGAACACTCGACAATCTCCCGGCATTCGGTGCCGGCGCGCTGCCACTCCTCGGGCATCCAGGTGGCAAAGGGGGGCAATAAATACTGATGCTCGGCCAGGAAATCGATGGCCTGGCAGATCTGTGCATTGATTTCTGAACGTTTCATCGCTTCTCTCCTGCTCAAGTATACACAAAAAGTCCGTGTGAGACATTAGCACTGATCACTCGGGAGACTTGCTTGTGAAAATGCATCGGTAGTCGAACTCGCGCCGAGTTGCGCTGATGCTGCACGACCGGCCTCGAGTACGAGGGGAGCAATCCGCGTGAGCAAGTCGTCCGGCGTGTGCGTAATCGTCGTCACCGAAATGCCGATGGCGCCCACCACGGCGTGCGCGGCATCGTGTACCGGCGTCGCGAAGCACAGGATGCCCCTGCCATGCTCTTCGGTATCCATCGCCCAACCCTGTGCGGCCACCATGCGCAGGTGCGCGCGCAGCGCCTCCTCCTCGACAATCGTCCTGTCGGTGAAACGATGCAGCCCATTGGCGAGGACCCGCGCGAGCACCTCCTCGTCCGCATGCGCCAGCAGCACCTTGCCGGCTGCTGTGCAGTGCAATGGGTAACAGCCGCCTACCATCCCCGCAATGCGGATGGCATTGGTGCCATCGATATTCTCCAGGAATAAGGCACAGTCACCGTGCAGGATGGCGAGGTACACGGTTTCGCCGGTCTGCCGCCACAACTCACGCATGGGATTGGCCGCCGCCTCGTGCAGCGTCACCTGGGATAACGAACGATTAAGCAGGCGAAACGGGTGCGCGCTGATCCGGTATTTCGGTTCTGTCGGCTCCTGCACCAACCACTGCTCATCGCGCAATACCGTGACCAGGCGGAACACCATATTGGTGTTCAATCCGAGCGCGCGACTGATCTCCGCGATGCCCAGTGGGCGAGGAGAACAGGAGAGCAATTCCAATAAGCGGATGGCCTTGCGCACCGCCGGTACGTCGTATGAGGGTGTGGTCATGGGGGAGGTCCTTGGGTGTTCTAATAGTATAACGGCATTATATAGTGTGCGGGGTGTCTGAGCAAATCGAGCGAAGCACTGACGACAACACCGGCGTCTCATCAATGAGACGCCGGTGTTATCCTATCGCTCTTTCTGCTGCAGGATTATCCTGAATGGTCGCTCGATGCGCACAGCCCCCCGCAGCAGACATCCGCGCCCGGCTTGAAGGGCGACATCGCGCGCAGCCCCTCCACGATGGGCGGCAGTTGCTCCAGCACATAATCGATCTCAGCCTCGGTGGTGCCGCGACCGAGCGTAAAGCGCAGTGAACCATGGGCGAACTCAACCGGGATGCCCATCGCCAGCAACACATGCGAGGGGTCGAGGGAGCCGGAAGTGCATGCCGAGCCGCTGGAGGCGGCAATGCCCACGGCATCCAGACGTAGCAACTGCGCCTCGCCCTCGATATACTTGGTGATGATGCTCGCATTGTTCGGCAGGCGCTGGGTGCGATGCCCGGTGACGAACAGGTCGGGAATGCGCTCCACCAGTCCGTCGAGCAGTTTATCGCGTAATGCGGCCTGCCGCGTGGCTTCACTCACCATCTCCTGCTGTGCGAGTACGGCGGCTGCTCCCAGCCCGACGATGCCCGGCACATTCTCCGTGCCGGATCGCAGGTTGCGCTCATGCCCGCCGCCATAAATCTGTGGAACCAACCGCACGCCACGGCGTACGTATAGCGCGCCCACGCCCTTAGGACCGTACAGTTTATGGCCGGAAAGGGAGAGCATATCGACATTCAATTCGTTCACCGGGGTGGGGATATGTCCGACCGTCTGGACCGCATCGGTGTGGAACCAGACGCCCGCTTCCCGGCAGATCGCGCCAATGTCGGCGATCGGCTGGATCACGCCCACCTCATTATTGGCATGCATGATGGTGACGAGCACCGTGTCAGGGCGAATCGCCGCGCGCACGTCATCCGGGTCGACCAACCCCGCGCCGTTCACCGGCAGCGTGGTGATTTCCCACCCGCGACGCCGCAGCGCCTCGCAGGCGTGGCTCACCGCATGATGCTCGATGGCACTGGTAATGATGTGGCGGCCGGCATCTGCCTTCGTCATTGCCGTCCCGAAAATCGCCAGGTTATCCGCCTCCGTGCCGCCGCTGGTGAACACAATTTCCTTAGGCAGGGCGTTGAGCAATCCGGCGACCTGCGCGCGCGCTTCGTCCATGCCATCCGCAGCCTGGCGACCCGCGCGGTGAATGCTCGAGGGGTTCCCCCACATTTCGGTGTAGTACGGCAACATGGCCGTGAGCACCTCGGGGGCGACCGGCGTCGTTGCGGCATGGTCAAGGTATATCGTTTGCGGCATTGCGCTCCTCCATCCTGCACACGGCTACGGGCGCATGCGCACCCTACCGTGGCTCGCCATCGTCATCCATCGGGACACTCGATGACTTGATAATTCTTACATATATTGTAAGAATACCGGGTATTTGTAGTATAGGATTCAGGGTGGCGGTTGTCAATACTGTGGTACGCCAAGCAAATAGAAACTTTGTATCGTCTGGTGGTAGTGACGATTGGTAGTTGGTTGTATCTGAATAAATCTTACGTAACTTGGCGGAATAGTTGAAATTTCTCATGCGATTCTCTATACTATGGCACAATAATGGCAGGGTGGGCTGATGAAGTTCTCAACACGGACAACATACGGCATACGAGCAATGATGGCGGTGGCTCGGGAGGGTGACCAAACCCCGATCATGGTGCGGGAGATGGCTGAGCGCTATAGCTTGCCGGCCACCTACCTGGAGCAGATTATGGTGCCGCTACGCCAGTCCAAGCTGCTCGCCTCGGTGCGTGGCGCCCGTGGCGGATATCGCTTGACGCGTCCCGCCAACGAGATCACCCTCCGGCAAATCGTGGAGGCGCTCGAAGGACCGATTACGCTGGTCGATTGTGATGAAATCGCCTGTTGCGGCATCCAGCCGGACCTGTGCGCGCTGAATGAATTTTTTTCGTCAACGAGCCGCCTGCTGCAGGGAGCCCTGGATGCCGTGACGCTGGCTGACATCACCGAACTTCAACAGCAAAAGATGCGGCAGTCGGCCGAGATGGAAGGAGTAACAAATGCGCTATAGCGACAAAGTGATGGATCATTTCGCCAACCCGCGCAACGTCGGAGAGATCGCAGACGCTGATGGCGTGGGCACTGTCGGCAACCCGGTGTGCGGCGACGTGATGAAGATATACCTCAAAATCGAGAACGACATCATCACCGATGTGCGCTTTAAGACCTTCGGCTGCGGCGCGGCGATCGCCACCAGCAGCATGGCCACCGAGCTGATCAAGGGCAGGAGCATCCACGAGGCCGTGCAACTGACGAATAAGCTGGTCGCCGAAGCGCTCGATGGGCTGCCCCCGGTGAAGATGCACTGTTCCATGCTCGCCGAGCAAGCGGTGAAGTCGGCGCTCAACGACTACTACCTGCGCACCACCGGTCAGGGAATGCCCGGGTATGAACCGCCGGCGGAAGAAGGGTGTATGTGCGCGCATGGCACCGGCGCGTAACAGATTAGCTTGACGAGAGGTACACCCGCGGGCTGCAGCCGTACTTCGCCTTGAAGGCGCGGCTGAAGTGGAACGGGCTGGCATACCCGAACCGCTCGGCGACCGCCGTGATGTTGCCCTGACCCATGCGCAGTGCATATGCCGCCTGCGTCAGCCGCAGGTGCGTATAGTACTGCTTGGGCGACATCCCCAACAGCGCGGAGAAGGTCGCGCGCAGCCAGCGCTCGCTCACTCCGTGCGCCCTGGCCAGCGCGGCGATGCTCACCGGGCGCGACAGGTCGGACTGCATCGCCTTGATCGCCTGATGGACGATGGCGTGGCCCGATGACGAGCCGCAGTCATGGCGTTGCCAGCCTGCCGCCCAGTCGTGCAACTGGGCGTTGAACAGCGCGGAGGCTGCCATTTGCGATGCGGCATCCGGCAAGGCAAGCAGCGCAAGAATGCGCGGCGCTGTTGCCGTCTCCCACGCCTCCAGCGGCGTCATCAATCGCTCGTCCCACGGCAGGCCAATCCCTCCTTCGCGCCCGAATTCATACCAGCGGAAATGCCAGCGCGAGTGCGCCGTGCCGTAGTAGCGGATGCGCTTGATCTCGGTAATGAACACCGTACCCGGCGCGAGGGTGAACGGTCCGGCATCCACAACGTCTAAAGCCCCCAAGCCTTCCAGCGTACGCACCAGCACCAGCGGGCTTTCCGCCATGCGTTTGGGCCAGTGCCGGTACCGCTGATCGGCCTGCACGTGCCATACCGCCTTCAGCCACATTCCCGCACATCCAGCAGGTTCAGTGCCGATCGCAAACTCGTATCGCTCCATATCGCTACTATACCGCATTCTGCCGATTTTGGCATGTTGATGCCGAATCGTGCTATGGATAATTCTGTGAACCGTGCCGTATTGTGTAGTAAATCTGATCGAGGAGCAGCCGTGATGACTACCTCCGACCTCCATTCCGCCGACGGCATTCATGCCCTGGCGCCGCGTGAGCAGATGACGCCGGCGGCACAGAAAATTCGCGATATTTATGCGCGCGTGCCCGGGGCCCCCATCCTCCACCGCGAGTTCGGCTACTACTGCCTGGAGCGCTGGTACGAGCAGGGGCTGGATCCCCAAGCCGATCTGGCGGAGGTCTTTGGCTATGATCCGCCGTCAGAGTACTACCTTGGGCACCTTGGCTGGTGCGAGGCTGGTTTCTGCCCCGAATTCGAAGATGTGGTCCTCGAAGACCGGGGTGAGCATGAAGTCGTGCAGGACTTCGCCGGGCGTAAAGTGCTGGTCTTCAAAGGGCGGCGCAGCGGCTTCATGCCCGAGTATCTCGATCATCCGGTGAAGGACATGGCCACCTGGGAATCGCTGTGCGCGTGGCGCATGGACCCTGACACGCCCGAGCGTTGGATCGGCGTTGATGAGCGCATGTGCGAGGCGCGCGCGGCGGCGGCCGTCGGCAAGATGATCGTGCAAAATCTGGTCGGCGGGTATATGTATCTGCGCAGTCTCATCGGTCCCGCCGAACTCCTCTATGCCTTCTACGATATGCCCGAGGTAATTCACGCCTGCATGCAGCGCTGGTTCACGCTCGCCGACGCCGTCATCGCTCGTCACCAGCAGCATGTCACCCTTGACGTCATCTACTTCGCCGAAGACATCTGTTATAACCATGGGCTGCTGTGCTCGCCGGAGATGATGCAGGAATTCCTGATTCCGTATTATCAGCAACTCATCGCCAATCTACGCAGCCGCCAGCTTGACCCGGCGCGGCATCTGTATGTGCAGATCGATACCGACGGCTATGCCGTGCCCGCCATCCCGGTGTACCAGGAGGCCATCGGCATGGATTCGATGTGTCCATTCGAGGTGGCCTCGGGCTGCGACGTGGTGGAAATCGGCCGGCAGTACCCCGACCTGGTGATGTCCGGCGGCATCGATAAGCGCGTGCTTGCCGAAGGCCCTGACGCCATCGACCGCATGGTCGATCGCATCATTCCTGCCATGCGTGAGCGCGGCGGCTACATCCCTACCTGCGACCACGGCGTGCCGGAAGAAGTCTCGTTGCAGAACTACTTGCACTACCGAAAGCGCTGTCTTGAACTCGGTGGATAGCTATAATTCCAAATGTAGCCGATATTGCCTTGGCGTCGTCCCGGTCACCTGGCGAAAGCAGCGATAGAAAAACGGCAGATCGTTATAACCGCACTGGCCGGCGATCTGTTGCGTCGAGAGTTCGGTGGTGCGCAGCAGCGTGCAGGCACGCGCAATGCGCTGGCGGCGGATAAACTCCACCGGGCTCACGCCGGCTGCGCTCAGGAACAGCTTGCGCAGCGAGACCTCACTCAAGTGCACCTGCTCGGCGAGATCAGCGACGCGGAGTTCGGGATCTGCCAGCCGCTGCTCGATGCATGAAAGCGCTGGCAGTAACCGTCGTAACTGCTCGAGCCGGGCCACGTGACCGGGCAAGGCGATTCCCGGGCTGTGATGGCGCACGATGTGCAACAACACCTGCCAGAGCAGCGCCGCCATCGCCTCTTGCCAGCCCGCCGTTTTTCGTGCATACTCGCGCGCCAAACCCACTGACGCTGCCGCATACGGCGCATCCGGCTCCGGCGTATACACCCCCCCGATGCCAAGCGCCGTCAATAAATCCACAGTGGAGTAGAGATGGGCGAAGAAGTGCACCGAACACTGCTCGATCTCCTGATCGGCATCCGCAAACACACCATGCGGCATCTCCTGCGGCACGAGGAAGAGATCACCGGGATGCAGGCGGAACGTGCGCGACTCATCGCCAAGCCAGCACCAACCGGTGCCTGAACGAATCCAGAACCACATGGTATCGGGTATCTGCCGTCCCGGCAGCCGCATACCCGCCGACCACGTCCACTCGATGGCGGAAATGGGGATGATGCGCGTTGCCGGCAGCCAGCAGTCCATCAACGCGCAGAGTTCGGGCGACATCGCCGGGAACGGGGCGTATGATTCGTCGGGTTTTTGTATGGCAGTTGGTCGCATCACTTTCGAATAATACAGTGAATCGATCGCCCCGTCTATAGGAAGAATGCGGTGGCCACGGCATGATAGGACACAGTGAACTGTGGAGGATATGCGCCATGCTGGACGTGCGTGAAGCTGTTGAACGTGCCTGTGACCTGGCCCATCGCTACTTCGATCCGGAGAAAAATGCCCGCACGCGGCAACGCCAGGCGGCGACCCTCGCCTGGGAGCCGGTGGATTATCTGCCGATTATCTTCGATGTCAAGGTGCTTGAAGCCGATACACTGCCAGAGTACGACTGGCAGGAGCAGTGGTACGACCCCGCGAAAAGCTTTGTCGCCCAGATCAAAGGCCAACTCGGACCCGGCGCGGCGCCCGGCGATTTCCTCCCCTCCGTGCGCGCCGACCTCGGGGTCATCAACGGGCCCAGCCTGTTCGGCGTGGGCTTTCAGGTGCCGGAACACACCAAGCCGGTTGTCGATCGTTTCATTGCCAAAGAGGCGCTGTGCGACTTTTCCCTCCCGGACGATATCCGCGACCTCGGCGTGATGCCGCGCCTCATCGAACATATCCAGCACCATGCCGCCGTGCTCAAGGCGCACGGCCTGGAAGCGCATGTCGATCTCACCCACTGCGACACGCAGGGGCCGTTCGATATCGCCGACCAGGTGCTCGGCCACCACATCTTCACCGAGATTTACGACGATCCCGATTTCATCCACCACCTGATGACCGAGGCGACGCGCGCCTTCATCGCCGTCACTCGCCTCTGTAAGGAACTGCAGGGCGAGCACGGCCCCGGGGGCAACGCCGCCGGGTTCTGGATGCAGCAGGGCGGCATGCGCATCTGCGATGACAGCGGCATCCTGCTCTCGCGCGATTCGTTTGCCGAGTTCGTGCTGCCTTACCACGCGCAGGCGTTGTCCGCTTTCGACGGCGGATGGCTGCACTATTGCGGCGGCGTGCCGGGTGGTGGACGCGCCGAGGGCCTGCACCTGCACGATCTCTATTGCAGCCTTCCGCAACTGTACGGCTTCAACTTCACCACCGGCCAGGATTGGGAGGCGGAAATCCGCAAGGTGCGCGCGCGGCATGTCGCCTACATCGGCGGTCTGCACCGCCCGGAGGGCGAGCCGCTGGAAGCCTATCTCACGCGTGTGGCGCAACTCGCCCCCGAGCGTACCGGCTTCCTGTTCGCCTACGCGTTCGATGAAGCAGAGTGGGATGCGGTAGTGCCTACCTGGCAGCGCGTGCAGGACAACCTTTCCTAGCCGCTCATTGAGCTCTGCACCATCCGGCGATACTGGCCAGGGGAGATGCCGGTGAGCTGGCGGAACTGCCGGCAGAAGAAAAAGATATCCCGGTATCCAACCTGCTCGGCGATCAGGCGCAGTGGGAGATCAGTTTCCGTCAACACCTCCTGCGCGACGCTCACGCGCAACCGCAGCAGGTAGGTGTGAATCGGCATGCCCATGTGCGCTTTGAACTGCCGGCGCAGCGTGCTCACTGACATGTGGCACTCCTCTGCCAGGGCCGGATACCCAGGCAGAGCGCTCAACCCCGTGCGCAATCGCCCGAGCAACAACTGCAGCCAGGCCGGGCGTTCAACGAGTTCGGTGCGCGCTGCCGCCAGGTCGAGCAGGATGCCCTCCAGGGCATGCATCGCCTGCAAGTAACTGAACCGCTCCTTCCGCTCGATCAGTTCCCTGATGCCGTCCATGCGCTCGCCGAATGCCTCCGGGTCCGGCACACGCTGGGGCGGGAAGGGAAGCAATCCTTCGGTCACCCAGGTCTCCGCGCGCGGCCCAGCGAAAGTGACGAAGCGATGATGCCAATACCCTACGCCGGCCAGCGGCGCATACCGGAAGTACGAGCCAGGATAGGTGCACCAGATCCAACCGCCTTCCAGGGCGTACTGCTGCGTGTCGATCTGTAAGTCCACCCCGCCACAGGCCATGAACTGCAAGCCGTAATAAGCCATGCCCGTACGCTCAACAGTCAGCGTGTGATGCGGCGTGGACGCGGCATGGACAAAGCGCAAGGGATCGTGCAGCATGATCATATAATACAAGAGTCTACGCAGATAATCCATTCCCAGCGCTGATAGCATGCGATATGCTGTTGTCACGATTCACGTGTCCGGCGGCATCTCGGTTGGTTATATCGTCCAACAGTGCTGTGATGCCCCAAGGAGTTACCGATATGCTTACCTCCGGCGTGGCGGCGCAGCTCTACACTCTGCGCGATTTTCTGACCACTCCTGCCGATATTGCGTCGACCCTGCGCAAGGTCAAGGCGATCGGCTATCGTGCGGTGCAGCTTTCCGGCGTCGGCCCCATTCCGCCGCAGGAACTGGCCGCCGTTCTGCAGGGCGAGGGATTGCAGGCCATCATTACGCATATCCCTTACGTGCGGTTACGGGACGAGCTCGACGCGGTCATCGCCGAACATCATCTCTGGGCTTGCCCGCACGTGGCGATCGGCGCGCTGCCACCCGAATATCGCAGCGCCGAGGGCTATGTCGCCTTCGCCGCCATCGCCTCCGACATTGCCCGCCGGCTGCACGATGCCGGTCTCACTTTCAGCTATCACAACCACAGCTTCGAGTTCGAACGCATCAATGGGTGCACCGGTCTCGAGCTGTTCTTCGAACATGCCGACCCCCTGGTGCTGGCGGAACTCGACACCTACTGGGTGCAGCACGGCGGGGCGAGTCCCGCCGCGTGGATTCGCAAGTTGGCCGGGCGCATGGCGGTCATCCACCTGAAAGATATGGCGATCGCTCATAACGAACAGATCATGGCCGAAGTGGGCGAGGGCAATCTGGACTGGCCGGATATCCTGCAGGCCTGCCGCGAAGCGGGTGTGCAGTGGTACGCGGTCGAACAGGATACCTGCCAGCGCGATCCCTTCGAAAGTCTGGCCATCAGCCTGCGCCACCTGCGCGACTGGGGCCTCACCGATCAGGAGCAATCATGACCAGCATCACCACCTTCCAACGTGAAATCGACTGGCTCACGGCGGAAACCCGCCGCCGTGACGGCCTGGCCCCGGTCGATCTGGAACGGTTCTGGGCCGATCAAGCCATCGCCGAAGCCGATCCCTTTGGGCTGAACATCCCACAGGTGCCGCTCGGCATTCTGATGAGCGGCGAGTGCGTCTACGATGAACTCGGCATCCCCGAAGACTACTGGCGTTATGAGCAGGACGAGCCCTGGCGGCTGGAACTGCATCGCGTCTATAACGACCGGGCGGAACAGATTGTCGGCCGCCGCCTGCTGGACGAAACGCCGTCCGATCCACAGCGCACCTGGCCGAAGCCGAAAACGCTTGCCGACCTGTTTGAGGCTGAACAGATCTGGGTGCCCGGCACCTGGTCGTGGTGGCTGCAGGAATCCGCGCACACCGAGGATGAGCTTGCCGCGCTGCTTGATCGCGTGGAGGCGCGCCTGGACAACCTCCGTGCCTTCCTCCTGCCCGACAACTGGGACGAGGAGAACGCGCGTCTCACCGCGCTCGGTGTCGACCTCCCGCGTTACCGCGGGCAGCGCGGGCCGGTGACCTTCGCCACCTCCATTTTTGGGGTGGAGAACCTCATCTTCCTCATCATGGATAACGAGGCGCTGGCCGCGCGCTTTCGCGATACCATTCTGCGCGCCATGATCGCCATCGCCGACCTGCTCGACGCCGAGGCGGGCGACACCCCGGAGACCGCGCCGCACGGCTTTGGTTTTGCCGACGACAACTGCTACCTGCTCACGCCTGAGATGTACGAGTTCTTCGGCTTCCCTATTCTGCAGGGCATCTTCAACCGCTTCAGCCCCGACCCGGGCGATGCGCGCTACCAGCATTCCGACTCGGCGATGGCGCACCTGCTGCCCCTGTTGGGCCGGTTGAACCTGAGCGGCGTCAACTTTGGCCCCACCGTGATGGTGGACGAGATCCGCGAGCACCTGCCGCATGCGGTGATCTACGGGCAACTAGCCCCATTCACGTTCAGCCGTAATGAAGAGGAGCAGATCGTCGCCGAGTTCCTGCGCGACTTTGCGCACGCCCGCGCGCAGCGCGGCCTGGTTTTTGCCACTGCCGGCTCCATCAACAACGGCTCCCGCCTCACCGGCATGCGCCTCATCATGTCCGCCATCCAGCACTTCGGCCGGTATGCGTGAAGTTTCAAGTTCCAGGTTCCAGGTTCCAGGGGGGATGCCTTGCCTGGCCGCCCAGAACATTTTCGAACATTGCATCCGCTGTCAAAGTGGGAGATACAGTGCTTTGTTTACCGGTACAATTTGGGTTTGAATTGGGTTTGTTTTCAATGTTATGTTAAGTCGTGAGCGTGAAATTGGGTTTGTTTTGCCAAAAAAGTTTTTGGTGATATTCGATGTTGGATATTGGTTGTTTGGTGTTAGCGGTTGTTTATTTCCCTCACCCCCTCGATCCCCCTCTCCCAGCGGGTAGAGGGGGAAGAGCGGTATAGACCAGCGACATGGTTGATACGTACACTAACGGCAAGGATAATGGCGGTATGCGGTTGTCAGGGTGCAGGCGTATCAAACATATATTTTATATCAGAGTGCATAGTCAGTCAAGGGAGTGGTCGGTGGTCAGATAAGCAGGTTATTCAGCCAGGGTGTGTAACAAGTTTTGGACTTTTGTTATTATACTGCTACGTATTCCTTGGAGATGTTAATGGGATTATTCTGGTCACTGCTCAGCGCATTCTTGTGGAGCACGACGTTTATCAGCGCGCGCTATCTCCTCGCCGGGAAACTGGTCGACCCCGTTACGCTCTCTCTGCTGCGTTTTCTCATTGGCGGCGCGTTGCTGTTCATCGTCGGCATCGTCATACATCGCTCCCGCTTCTTCGCCATGAAGCTCGCCGATTATCTGCTGCTCGCCATGCTGGGCCTGCTCGGCATCGTTGGCATGAGCGTTTTCCTGTTCTGGGGACAGCAATCGACTTCGGCGACCAATGGCTCGCTGATCATGCAGCTTAGCCCGATTTTTATTCTCGGACTCGGTTTGTTCATCGGTGAACGACTTACGCCCGGCAAGATCATCGGATGCGTGCTTGCGCTGTCAGGGACACTCGTGGTGGTCGGCGTGATCTCGTTGCAGGGCATCGCGTTGGATTCCGGCCGTCTCATCGGCGACCTACTGGTCATGGTTGCCGCCTTATGCTGGGCGATGTATACGGTCATCGGCAAGCCGGTGGTCGAGCGCGTCGGCAGTTACCGAGCCACAACGTGGGCGATGCTTCTTGGCACGTTGGAATTGCTGCTCCTCCGCCAAGTCCTTCCGATGCCTCACATCTGGCCAGAGGGGGGCGCATCGTGGCTGGCGATTGTCTATGTGGGTGTCTTTCCGACGGCCGTAGCCTTCTTTGCCTGGTATGAGGCGATGCAGAAGATCCCGCTGGCGCTGTTGAATGTCATGCAGTACCTTACTCCGTTATTCACCATCCTTCTCGCCTGGCCGCTGCTCGGCGAGCGCTTCACCTGGGAAAAATGGATCGGTGTCGGCATTGTTCTGCTGGGCATCGTTATCGTCAGTCTGGACGATGCTGGTCGAAAGCGCAGTCGTTCATTATCGTCTACCACGCCGTCCGGGACGGGCACCGCTGAATGTGCGTGAAGGGTATGCCATCACTGCCGGCGGGGTGGGATTGCAGATTGCAGGTTACGGGTCACAGATGGGCTGATAAGTGGTGAGGGATGCCCGATTGTGGTAGTTTCTCTCACCCCTGTGTCTCCTCTCCCAGCGAGAGCGTGGTGTGTGGAGGGCTTTCGTTCCCGGCTCTGGCGTGCCATATGCGTTAGATTACGGTTAAGCGACCCTCCAGTTCGTGGAGGAAGTCGTTGGCCACGGCGGATTGTTTGCGTCGTCGTCATGGGGGATCCTTGAACCGGGCGAGGATGTCTGCGGGCAGGGTCCGCCATGTGGCGAGAGACCAGATCCGGACGGGTCTGCCGCAGGGTGAGCAGGGCGGCTTGCAGGAGTCACCAGGGACACTCCCGTTGCGACAGGGGGAGGGAATATGGCGAGGTGCTGCCGTATCCCCAACCCCAGAGGCGTAAGTCACGGCGTCAGGCCTCGATGTCGAGGGAGATGTCGAGCGCCTGGACGGAGTGGGTGAGGGCGCCGATGGAGATGAGGTCGACGCCGCAGTCGGCGATGGCGCGCACGCGCTCCAGGGTGACGCCGCCGGAGGCTTCGGTGAGTGCGCGCCCGGCGATGCGCTGCACGCACTCGAACATCTGCGCATCGCTCATGTTGTCGAGCAGGATGATGTCCGCCCCCGCCTCGGCGGC
>JAGUZN010000161.1 GCA_020060775.1 Armatimonadota bacterium | reverse complement strand
GATCGGTTGCCAGCGTGCGCGCAATCTCCACGCGCCGGCGCTCGCCGCCCGACAGCACGCCCCCGGGCGCATCGCGCCGGTTCGTCAGGCGAAACTCCTCCAGCAGGCGATCCACGCGTTCGCTGCGCGCTCGCTTCGGCATGCCGCGCATCTCCAGCACCGCGTGCAGGTTATCCGCCACGCTCAACTTGCGGAAGACCGACGGCTCCTGTGGCAAATATCCTAACCCGAGGCGCGCCCGCTGGTACATGGGAAAGCGCGTGATGTTGGTCTCGCCCAGCGTCACGCGGCCCGCCTGCGGCCGGATCAACCCGACCGTCATGTAGAACGTGGTCGTCTTCCCCGCGCCGTTCGGCCCCAGCAAACCGACGATCTCGCCAGGATTCACCTCCAGCGACACGTCGTTCACCACCGTGCGATCGCCGTAGCGCTTTACGAGATTCGTCGCGCACAGTTTGCCGGGGTGATGTTGCATGCGCTGGCCGATCAGCGCGACATTCGATTCCTTCATGCTCACTCACTGCCTCCCGGAAGGGGACGCTTCTCCTTGCCGAGGTAATACTCGCCGGTATCCAGGTTATGCTCGATAAAGGGGGCGCTGCCGTCTGTCACCCGTTCCTGCGTCTCCAGATTCGTCACCACCAGGTGCGGCAGCGGGCCCTTCGCGCCCTTCTCCAACTGCAGCAGGCGCATCAGTTTCCCATCAATGTCGCTCACCGTGGAATACGTCGCCAGCCCGGCCGTGCCCTCCACGCGCTGCGCTTTGCCGTCATCACCGGCCTGTTGGCCGCTGAACGTCACGTTCCCCTGCGCCACGATGGCGTCAAGCTGGCCCTGCGCCGTCGCGCGCGTCTCCAGGCGCTGGCAGGTGATCTTCACCGCATTCTTTGACGAACTGACGCTGACATTGCCGCTCGCCTGCAGCGCCTGCCGCTCGACATGGTACTCGATGACATCCGCCATCAGCTTGTGCGTATCGCGCGTGGCGCTATTCACGATCGTCAACGTCGGCGTCACGCCCTTCGCCTTCTCCAGGCGCATCATGCCGCGCTGGGCGGTACTCCCCTGGGCCTTGGCCCCCCACGACGTCAGCAACTCCGCGGTGCCGGTCACACGATAGCCCGCCTGCCCTTTGGTCTTGGGCTGTACTTCCGCCGTGAACACCACATGCCCGCGGCAGGTCATCTTGCCTTCACGTCCCGACAGCGACCCCTCCATCGTGTCCGCTTCGATCGTATTCTTCCCACCCTGGGTCACTCGCGGGCGGTCCTGCGCCAGCAACACGCCGTGCAGGACCAGCAGGGACAGCAGGAGGAGGCCCAACAGACTCAACCATCGCTTGCTCATACGGTATCCTTTACCCTCAGAAGGACGCCCGCGGACGTCCATCCAATTTGAATGTCGTGAGATCGCGGGAAAACAGGCCACGCTTCGCGCGCAGTTCCATGCCCTGTCCCTGCCAATGCACGTTCATCGCGGTAATCTGATCGGTGGTCGATTCCCACGCGAATGCGTCAGCGGTCATTCGGATATCCCGCTGCCGCTCCTGCACCTTGACCTGGCCGGACAACGCCAACCGCGAGACCTTGCCGTCGGATGATGCCGTGCAGCGGTCGCCGCGCACCAGCATCTGCTCCTTCCCCTGCTCGAACAGCTGACAGGAGACCTCGGTGCCCGTCATTGTCCCGGCTTCCAGATTGCCCTGCCAGCGTTGCGCCTTGGCCACCCAGGTGCGCGGCGCTCCCTCCGGGAAGACGATCGTATACCCCTCGGCCGCCACCTTCGCATCGGTGGTTAGCGGGGGTTGCTCAGTGGTCGGCGGCGGCACGACAGGCGGGCGCGACGGCCGGTCACATCCCGCCAGCGCAATGAGCAGACTGCCGAGACAGGCCAGCGTTATCAGACTCCAGGCGTACCGAATCGTCATAGCTACCACGCGGTCAGCGAGCACATCCCGGGGAGGGCGTGACGGACAGGCCGGCCCATACAGTCTCAACCGCTCGCCCGTATTATACTACCCGGCGGGAAAGCGGACAAACGAGCATGCCCGCACGGCATTTCCCACTGGGCCGGCAGGATTCCACCCGCGCCAAACCGAACCTAACTCCATACGCCCACCGCTCCGGCGGAATTGCGGGCGTGATGGAGTCATACATGGGAGACCAGGTCGAGCTGCTGATCAATGACGAACGCCTGCGCCAGGTACCGGAAATCTTACCCGTCCTGCCAATACGCGATACCGTCATTTATCCCTATATCATCCAACCGCTGTGCATCGGGCGTGAAAAATCGCGCCGCGCGCTGGAAGCGGCGATGAGTCGGGACCGCTACCTGCTGCTGGTGGCGCAGCGCGACACGACCAATGACGATCCCATGCCCGAAGACCTGTACACCGTGGGCACCGTGGTCGAATGCTTGCAGATGCTGCGCCTGCCCGATGACACCGTGCGCGTCACCGTCGAGGGACTGGCGCGCATGCAGGTGCGGAAATTCATCCAGCTCGACCCGCACCTGGAAGCCGATGGCGTGGTGCTCATCGATGAAGAACCCGAGGGTAAGGAAATCCATGCGCTGATGCGCAGCGCCCTCGGCCTGTTCGAACACTGCCTGCATCTCGGCAACCGCATCCCCATCGAGTCGCTCGAGCATGTGCGGCAGGTGGATGAACCGGGAAGGCTAGCCGACCTCATCACCTCCTACGTGAACCCGACGTTGGAAGAGAAGCAGGCCATCCTCGCCTGCTTTAATCCCGCCGAACGCCTGGAAAAACTCATCGCCCTGCTCCATACTGAAGCCGAAATGCTGGAGATCGAACGGCGCATCCATAGCAAGGTCAAAAAGGGTCTGGAATCATCGCAGAAGGAATTCTACCTGCGCGAGCGCATGAAGGCGATCCAGGAAGAACTGGGGGAGCGGGATGAACGTGCGGCGGAATTCGAAGAGCTGCGCCAGAAGATCGAGAGCGCCGGCATGCCGGAAGCCATCCACACCCGTGCCCTCAAAGACCTGGACCGCCTGGAGCGCATGCCGCTGGCGTCGCCGGAAGTCACGGTCATGCGCACCTACCTCGACTGGCTGCTCAGCATGCCCTGGAGCGTGCGGAGCGAGGACCTGCTGAACCTGGATGCCGCGGAAGACGTGCTCAACGTAGATCACTACGGCCTGCCCAAAGTGAAGGAACGCATCCTGGAATACCTGGCCGTGCGCCGCCTGAATCCGAAAATGCGCGGCCCCATCCTCTGCTTCGTCGGCCCTCCCGGCGTCGGCAAGACCTCCATTGGGCGCTCCATTGCCCGCGCCCTCGGGCGCGAGTTCGTGCGCATTTCGCTGGGCGGCATCCGCGACGAGGGGGAAATCCGCGGCCACCGGCGCACCTATGTCGGCGCCCTCCCCGGCCGCATCGTGCAGGGAATGAAAACCGCGGGTAAGCGCAACCCCGTGTTCATGATGGACGAGATCGATAAAATCGGGCAGGACTTTCGCGGCGACCCTTCCGCCGCACTGCTCGAAGTGCTGGACCCCGAGCAGAACAATGCCTTCAGCGACCACTACCTGGAAGTGCCGCTCGATCTGTCCGAAGTCATGTTCATCACCACGGCGAATTTGCTCGACCCCATTCCCAGCGCTCTGCGCGACCGCATGGAAGTCATCGAGTTTCCCGGTTATACCGAAGATGAGAAGATGCACATCGCCCGCCTCTTCCTGGTGCCCAAACAACTGAAAGAGCACGGGCTGGCCGCGAAGAACCTGACGATCGCCCACGAGACGCTGCTGGAAATCATTCGCCGCTACACACGCGAGGCGGGGGTGCGCAACCTGGAACGCGAAATCGCCACCATCTGCCGCAAAGTGGCGCGCCAGGTGGCCGCCGGAAACCGCAAGTCCTTCACCGTGAAGCCCCAGCACCTGCATGCCTTCCTGGGTGTTGAACGCTTCCGCTATGGTCTGGCCGAAGAACGTGATGAAGTCGGCATGGCCACCGGCCTCGGCTGGACGCCCACCGGCGGTGACATCCTTGCCGTCGAGGTGAGCTTGATGCCGGGCAAAGGGCAACTGCAATTGACCGGCCAACTGGGCGATGTTATGCAGGAATCGGCGAAAACCGCCGTCAGTTATGCCCGCGCGCGCGCCGCCGCGCTGGGCATTCCGGCCGAACGGTTCGCCGAGACCGACATTCATATCCACGTGCCCGCGGGGCAAATCCCCAAAGACGGGCCGTCGGCAGGCATCACCCTCGCCACCGCGCTGATCTCCGCCATCACCAAACGCCCCGTCCGCCGCACCGTGGCCATGACCGGTGAGATTACCCTGCGCGGGCATGTGCTGCCCGTGGGGGGCATTAAAGAAAAAATGCTTGGGGCGCACCGTGCGGGGGTGACCACTATCATCCTGCCGGAAGAAAATCGCAAAGACCTGGAGGAATTGCCGATCCATGTGCGTGAGGCGTTGATCTTCCACTTCGTCGACCGCATGCCCAAGGTGCTTGAGGTCGCCTTGCTCCCGGCCAATAGTGAATCATAACGATCAGATGCGCCAGGGAGCCAGCGTTTCCCACAGGCGGGCAACCGGTAAGCCGACCACCGTGTAATAGTCGCCCTCAATGCGCTCGACCAGTACGGCCCCCGCCCCTTGAATGCCGTAGGCGCCAGCCTTATCCAGCGACTCGCCGCTGGCCACATAGGCCGCGATCTCCGCAGGGGTGATCGCTCTGAAGGTGACCGCGGTCTCGACGGCCTCGGTCAGCGCTTCACCCTCGGGATGCACCAGCACGGCAAAGGCGCTGATCACCGCGTGCGTGGCCCCGGCCAACCGGCGCAGCATCCGTGCCGCATCCTCG
>JAGUZN010000245.1 GCA_020060775.1 Armatimonadota bacterium | reverse complement strand
ACGCCTCGGCCACCTGCACAGCGCGCAACTCGACCTGCGCGCCCAGGTGCACTGTCCGGCGGGCGCGCCGCAGATCACCGTGCGCGCCAGCCTGCAGCCCAGCGACCTGCGCGAGTATTACGATCCGAACACGCTGCCGGGCACCAAGAGCTATACCGGCGTCCAGATTCCGCTCACCACCACTGTGGCCTGCGCGGGCAAGACCACTCCGCTGGCGATCACGCACAGCTTCAGCGATACCGACATCAACAGCCTGTGGCTGACCGTCACCGACAGCGACGGCCAGGTGCTCTATCAGGCGCAGCGCACCTTTATCGCGCACCCGTTGCTCACGGCAACGGCCACCACCTATCCCACCAGCGGTCGGCTGGAAGTGCTGCTGGATACGACCTTCGCCCGCCGGGACAATCCGGCGCAGTTGCAGGCCCGGGTGCAGCTGCTGTCGGCGACCAACGCCGTGCTCGACCAGACGCATACGGCCATCACGGCGGATCGCACCACCGTCACCATGCCGCTGCGGTCGCTGCCGGTCGGCAAGATCACCATCGACACCACCCTGTGGAGAGGCGATGCGCAACTGGCGGCGTACCGCACCGCGTTCGAGCAACTGGCCCCCGCCCCCTGGCGCCAGACCCGGCTGGGCACCGATGATATCGTCATCCCGCCCTTCACGCCGGTGCAGGTGCGCGGGCATGCGGTCTCCGTCTGGGGACGCACGTATCGCTGGGAGCATTCGCTGTTCCCCGTGCAGATCACGAGCGCGGAGCAACCCCTGCTCTCAGCGCCGATTGAGCTGTATGTCGCCGAGCCCACCGGGCGTCCCAACCCGGCGAAAGTCACCGTCGTCGAGCGCAGCGATACGCGGGCGATTGTCGAGTGCCGCGGCCGCATCGCGGGCATCCCGGTGGTGGCGCGCCATACCCTCGAGTATGACGGCATGTGCCTGACGCAGTTGACGCTCGCACCGACCGCCAGCACGCCGATTGCCGGCCTGCGGTTGCGCATCGCTATGCCGCCGGCGCAGTCGACGCTGTACACGCTGTATCCGGGACACGCCGCCGGCGCCGTCCATGAGACGGTCAACCCGACCTGTACGCCCATGCGCGGGGGGCGGGAGCTCGATTTCCAGCATCACGTCTGGTTGGGCAATGAGGATCGCGGGCTGGTCTGGTTTGCCGAGGATGCCCGCGGCTGGAAGTTCACGGGCAGCAAGCCCATGGCGATCGCCGGCGATGCCGACGCCACCAACTTTGATGTGCGCTTTGCCGCGCGGCCGGTGGCACTCGCGGAGCCGCTCTCGCTGCAGTTCGGGGTGATCGCGACCCCGGTGAAACCAATGCGCAGCCACTGGCGCTTCATGCGCGATCAGCGCGATTGGGCCTACACGTGGTTCGAGGGCTTCACGTCATCGAACAACAATATCGGCCATCCGGATCCGCTGTATCCGTATCGGACGGCGAAGACCCGCCTGCAGTGGGCGCGGTATTTCACCCCGCGTAGCGACCGCCCGCTGCCGACATATTTGCCGTATCAGTTCGCCTCCATGCTGCACACCGTGCAGCCGGAGACGGCCTACTATGGCGAGGAGTGGCATTTAACGCCGCACGCGCTGGCCGGCAATGACGTGGGGGCGCCGGACCGCCAGTTAATGGTGTGCATGGGGAGCGAGGCGCAGGATTTCATGGTCTATCACCACATCGAAGCCGCGCGCAAGTTTCACCTGGATGGCTACTACTTCGACGGCGCGGTGCCGTTCACGTGCAGCAATACCGCGCACGGGCATGGGTGGCATGACGAGGACGGCGTGTTGCAGCCGACCTGCACGCTGCTGGCCATGCGCGAGTTCCACAAGCGCATCGCGGTTGCCCTGCATCAACTCGGACGTCCGTATCTGCTGTTCGGCAATGTGAACCCCAGCACGCTCATGCCCGTCCATTCGTTCATGGATATGGCGTGGGACGGCGAGCAGTTCTCGACCTCGGCGTCGCCGGCGCGGGATTACAACAAACTGCTCACCCTGCCGTATTTCCGCGCGCACATGCTCGGGCAGCAGCAGGGCATCATCGTGCAGTGGCTGGTGATGTTTGTCGATGGCACGATCACCCCGGCGGAAGTGGACAATGTGCTGGAGCTGGCGTTGGTGCACGGCACGGGCGATCTCTGCATGGCCAGTTCACTGGGCAGTGGCGAGGCCCGCGCTTATGTGCGCAAGATCCTGGACCTCCAGGATGCGTTCGGCATCCGCGAGCCGGACGCGCAATTCCTCCCCTACTGGAAGAACGCCGACGCGGTGACCGTGGAGCCTGCGGATGAGAATCTGGTCTGCTCGATCTGGCAGCGTCCGGGGAAAGCGCTGTTGATCCTGGCGAACAGCACCCCATCCGATCAACGGGCGACCCTCCGCCCCAACTTCGCGCAGTTGGGCCTGCGGGGGACGCTGACGGCCCGCGACTTCGTGAGCGGGGAGGCCGTGCCCATGCAGGACGGGGCCCTTGCGGTGGATGTCAATAAATCGGGTTGGCGCATGCTGGCGGTGGAAAGCCCCACGGCCATACAGGGCCTGGCCGCACAGACCGACAATACGACCCGCCTGCTGCATGCCGCACGGGCGGGCGATATGCCGCAATTGCGGGAGCTGTTAAGAGGCGGGCGGAAGATTGCCAACGCGACAAATGATCCGGACGGGTATACGGCGCTGCACTTCGCCGTGTACAACCATCACCTGGAGGCGGTGACGCTGTTGCTGGACCACGGCGCCGACGTCAACAGGCGCGCCCGCCAGGGCTTCACGCCGCTGCATCTGGCGGCGGAGAGCGGCGAACGCGCACTGGTGGCGCTGTTACTGGCACGCGGCGCGAAGGTGAATGCCGCCGACGACTGGGGCATTACCCCGCTGCATCTGGCCGTGAGCGCCCATCTGCACCAGGCCGTGTCACCCACCATGGCCGACACGGTGACGGCGTTGCTGCAGGCAGGCGCCGCGGTGAATGCGCGGGATCACTCCGGGCGCACGCCGCTGTTCTGGTTGGTCAACTGGCATGCCAGCCCGACCGAAGTCCCGATCGCGGAGATCTTGATCGCCCACGGGGCGGACGTCAATGCGCGCGACAACCGCGGATGGACCCCGCTGCATGCGGCGCTGACGAAAGAGTACTACAGTGATCCGACGCACCCGGCGCTCGCCGAGGTCTTGCGCCGACACGGCGGTAAGCAATAATCACGCGGTGACGCTACTGCGCGCCCGGCGGCGCGGCATT
>JAGUZN010000022.1 GCA_020060775.1 Armatimonadota bacterium | reverse complement strand
CTGGATGCGCCCGAGCAGATCGCGCACGAATTCGGCCCAATCCACCGATGCGCTGCCGAACAGATCGAGCGTGGCATTGAGCCACCCCAGCACCGCTTCGCCTTCAGCGTAGGTGTCGTAGTCGACCTCGACGATGCGGCGTCCGGCCTGCGCGGGCTGTTGCGCGAAGGCAAGCCACTCCGCGACGCCTTCGCCGGTTCTGGCAGAGATGCAGAAGATCTGTGCGTCCGGGAAGCGTGCACGCGTCTCTTCCACCAACTCCTCGCGATCTTCAGGGGTGAGCAGGTCGATTTTGTTGAGGAGGATGGCGTCCGCCTCTTCCAACTGTTTGCCGAGGATGTAGCGGGCGCTCTGGTGCAGCAGACTGTTGCGCCGCGGGTCGAGGACCTCGCGCAGGCGGTCAGGATCGACCACGACGGAAAAGGGCGCGATGCGGAACTGCTCGGCGAACAGGTCTTTCAAGGGTTGCAGGACGGTGGCGGAGAGATCAGTGCAACTGCCGACCGGTTCTCCGATGAGCACATCGGGGGTGAATTCTGCGAGCAGGCGGTCGGCAGCGGAGGTGAGATTGCCGAACTTGCAGCAGAAGCAGCCGCCGGCAATCTCGGCCACGGGCACGCCGATGTCCGTCAGCATGCCGGTATCGACCAGGTCGGGGGCCTGATCATTGGTGATCAGACCGACATTGATGCCTGAGCGCAGGAGGTGCTGTGATGCCTGCCAGAGCAGCGTGGTTTTGCCTGCGCCGAGAAATCCTCCGACGAGGATGAAGAGCGATTGCGTCATGGTATGCCTCCGTTACGATACTACGCTGGTCGTCTCATGTTCCACCGCGGGTTGCACGAAGTCATCCGATGGCAGGGTGCGGTGGACAAGCTGCTGGTAGAGCCAGGCCCCCAGTTGTGCGCCGAGAATCGGCGACAGCATATAGACCGTGAAAATACCGCCGCGCGGGCCGGGGATGGCGATCTCGCCCCAGCCGGCGAGCAGTGCCCAGAGGCGCGGGCCGAAGTCGCGGGCGGGATTGAGCCCCGCCTGGGTGAGCGGCGCGATGATCATGATGACGATGGCGACGGTCAATCCGATCATCAGCGCATGGCTGTTGCCGTGCGGGCGCCCGGGATTGTGGGTATCGGTGACGGCAAAGACGAAGAAGGCGAGGAAGGCGGTGCCGATGGCTTCGGCGAGCATCGCCTGCCACACGCTCACCTGCGCCAAGGCCGCGGATGAGACGCCGAGGATGCCGGGGTTGGGGAAGTATTCGCCGTAGATCATGGCGGAACGCTCGCTGCCCGGCAGGCCGCGGGTGATGCCCTGTACGGCTTCGAAGTGGGCGATGATATTGCAGAAGAGCAGGTAGAGCACCGCCGCTGCCAGGAAGGCGCCCAGCAACTGCGCCGCAAGGTACGGGATGACATGGCGCCAGGGGAAGCGCCGCCAGGCGGCGAAGGCGAGGGTGACGGCAGGATTCATGTGCGCGCCGCTCACCGCACCCACGGCATAAATGGCGAGGGCAATCGCAACGGCCCAGACGATGGCGACCTGCCAGAGGGCAGCGTAAGCGCCGGTGAGCACGGCGGCATGCACGGACCCGATGCCGAAGAAGACCAGGATGAACGTCCCGATCACTTCAGCGATGCACATGCGGATCAGTGAATCTTCCTGGTGCACCCCTTACCCCCATGCCGAGCAGTGTGCTTGCATACTATTATACATTGTATATTAATATGTAATGTCTGCTATGTCAAGTGCGCAGAAACAGGGGTGAACGGTTGACCAAAGCGTTGCGGGGACCGGCAGATGCCGATCCCCGCAGATAGCTCACAAGCGTTGTATGGAGTTTACAACGCGACCGGTTCTTTGATGACGATGGTCTGGGTGCGCTCGTTGCCGACGGTGACCAGGCAGATGGGCACGCCGGTGAGCTCGGCCATGCGGTCGAGGTAGTGGCGGGCATTCGCCGGCAGGTCGTCATAACTGCGGCAGCCGTTGGTCGAGGTTTTCCAGCCGGGCATGATCTCGTAGATGGGCACGGCTTTTTCAGCATCGCGCAGCGAGCTGGGGAAGGTTTCCGTGCGGCGGCCATCGACATCGTAGGCCACGCAGACGGGCACTTCGTCGAACTCATCAAGGATATCGAGGTGGGTGACCGCCAGGTAGGCGAGCCCGTTAGCGCGGGCGGCCTTGCGCAGCACGCAGATATCCAGCCACCCGCAGCGGCGCGGGCGTCCGGTAGTGGTGCCGTACTCGTGTCCGAGTTCGCGGATGAGGTCGCCGACCTCGTTCTTCAACTCGGTGGGGAACGGTCCCTCGCCGACGCGGCTGGTATAGGCTTTCACCACGCCGATGACGCAATCGATGGCGGTGGGCCCGATACCGGTGCCCACAGCAGCGCCGCCGGCAGTGGGAGTGGAGCAGGTGACGAACGGGTAGGTGCCGTGGTCGACATCGAGCATGGTGGCGTTGGCGCCCTCGAAGACGATCGCTCTATCATGCTTGCGCGCCTGCCAGACCATTTCGGCGGTATCACAGATCATGTCTTTGATCTCGGCGTAATACCCCATGTACTCATCACAGATCGCCCGGGCATCGAAGGTGGTATCCATGCCGTAGAGTTTGGTGAGCATGGCATTTTTATCGTCAACGATGCGCTGCAGGCGTTCCAGGAAGTAATCGGCATCGCGCAGGTCGCCCATGCGCAACCCGTAGGTGCGGCTG
Source organism: Armatimonadota bacterium (assembly GCA_020060775.1). Lineage (GTDB taxonomy): Bacteria > Armatimonadota > Hebobacteria > CAIYQO01 > CAIYQO01 > JAGUZN01. Next base: position 12,096 of record JAGUZN010000022.1, on the reverse strand, counting down.
ACCTTATCGGTGTAGGCGGGCCCGATGCCTTTGAGAGTGGTGCCGATCTTGCCGGCGCCCATCGCCCGTTCGGATGCGCCATCGAGCGCGATGTGGTAAGGCATGATCAGGTGGGCATCTTCGCTAATGAAGATATGCGGGCGCACGGTGAGCCCTGTCGCCTCCAACTCGCCGATCTCTTTGAGCAACGATTTGGGGTTGATCACCATGCCGTTGCCGAGGATGCTCGGCTTCTGGCGCACGATGCCCGACGGGATGAGGTGCAATGCGTACTTCTGGTCACCGATCTTCACGGTGTGCCCGGCGTTGTCGCCGCCCTGATAGCGCACGACCATGTCGGCATTGGCGGCGTACACATCGACAACACGCCCCTTGCCCTCATCGCCCCACTGCGTCCCGATAATGACAGTGCTGCTCACTATCCTATCCTCCAGGAAAAATGCTCGATAAAAAACGAGGGTGCTGGGTGAAACCGCCCAACATCCTCGCCTGCAGTTACAGCATACCATACACGTGACGACAGGGTATTGTCAAGCGATTTTCCGCATCTGTGGTGACGCGGGTTACCGCTCGCCGGGGATCAGGGTGCAGCGGGGACGATTGTCGGGGGCGCTTCGCCGGCTTCGGCCATTTTGCGCTGCAGCAGTTCTGCCAGTTCACGGCGGAGGTCAGCATACGCCGGATCACTCACCAGATTCTGCCGCTCATGGGGGTCATGCTGCAGGTCGTAGAGACACTGCTCCTCATACAGCGCACTCCCCGGCTGTTGGGGCGGTTCCCACGCCGGGTCGTCCTGCGGGCGAGGCACCCAGACGCCGTATTTCCAGCGCTTGGTGCGCACGGCACGGCCGATATGGTCTTCGCTGATCTGCACGAAGATCTCCTGCGGCCACTCGACCTCCTTGCCGGCGAGGAGGTGCTGCAACGGCCGGCCCTGCATGATCTCGGGAGGAGGAATGCTGGCAGCAGCCAGGATGGTGGACGGTAGGTCGATCAGGCTGACCAGTTCATCGATGACCATACCGCCGGTAAAGCCGGGACCGCAAGCGATGAAGGGCACCCGGATGCTGGCCTCATGGCACGAGCGCTTGTATTCGCTGTTGCGGGTGCGGAAGTGACTGCCGTGATCGCTCGTGTAGATGATGATAGTGTTGTCCGCCATGCCCAGTTCCCCCAGCGATGCGCGCAGGCGACCCAGGTTGGTATCCAGGCTGGCACAGCACCCGAGGTAATCGGGATACTGTTCACGCCAATCCCCTGCCGTGCCGACCAGGTCGCCGGGGACGACGAAGTCCTTGAAACGTTCCCGCGAGCCTATCGGCCCCTCGTAGCGATGGTGATCATTCTGGTGGTGGGGTTCGATATAGGACAGGAAGAGGAATACGGGGCGTTGCCGGTTCCGGGTGTGCAGATACTCCAGCGCAAAGTCAGTGAGGGCATCGGCGCGATAGCCGGTGAAATTGACCTGCCGCATCTCGGCATCGAACAGATGCCCGTCATAGCCGTGCGAGGTGGATTCGAGCGCGTCGGCCCCCAGCCAGTATTCGTCGTACCCGCCACGCCGCTCAGGCGGCACGGGCTGGTCGTTGGTGGCGGCGAGGTGCCATTTGCCGATGTATCCCACCTCGTAGTCCGAACCAGATAGACAATGAGCGAGGGTGCAGGCGTACGGGGGCAGTGGAATACCGTTTTGAAAGACGCCGACCCGGGTGGCGTACTGTCCGGTCTGGATGACGGCGCGAGCCGGGCCGCATAAGGGTTGGGGCGTAAAGGCATGGGAGAAGCGCACCCCCTCCGCCGCCATGCGATCCAGGTTCGGGGTCACCGGCAGGGGTTGCCCGTACGCGCCCACCGTGTCCCACCGTTGCTGGTCGGAGAAGACGACCACGATATTCGGACTCTGCTCAGCCATCGTATCGCTCCTGTATCTTACCGCTGTCCATGTGTTAGTTCGCACCGATATGCTGTAACACCTCCCATAGAGTATTTTTCAATTGATACATAAGCAGGAGCGACTGTTGGCAAGGGTGAAGTAGTACCTATAGCTCGTGCAGCGGAGGAAGAGATGGCCAAGAATCTGGTGGTATTTTATACGGATCAGCAGCGGAAAGACAGCCTGGGCTGTTACGGCAACCCGGTGGCGCGCACCCCGACGCTGGACGCGTTGGCGGCGCGCGGCACGCTGTTTCACAACCACTACGCGGCGAATCCGGTGTGCAGCCCGAGCCGCGCCTGTTTTCTCACCGGGCGCTATCCGCAAGCCCACCGCTTGATCGATAACGGCATGGCGTTGCCGGAGACCGAGGTAACGCTGCCGATGGTGCTGTCCGAGCACGGCTACCATACCTGCTCGGTAGGGAAGATCCACCTCACGCCCAAGCGCGCGCCGCTGGAGTATGGCTACGTCGAATCGGCCGCCTGCTGGGAGTCGGGGATGATGGCGGGCTGGACGGGTGGCTACTACGGCTTTCGTGAGGTGAAGCTCACACTGGGGCACGGCGACACGGCTTTTCTCGGCGGCGGGCATTACGGGCAGTGGGTGCAGGAACAGTTCGGGGATCTGCAGGCGCTGGCTACCCAGGCGCGATCGCGCCGCGAGGAGAATCCTTTCCGGTCGGAGCTGCCGTTAGCGGCCTACTCATCGACCTGGGTGGCCCAGGAAGCAATCGCATCCATCCGCCACCGACCTGCGGATCAACCGCTGTTCATCTTCGTGTCGTTTCCCGACCCGCACTCGCCCTTCACGCCGCCAGAGCCATATGCGAGCCTGTTCGCCGATACGGCGTTCCCCACCCCGCACCGCGCAGAGGGGGAGAACGCGCGCAAGCCCAGGCATTACCAGCGGGCCATGTCCGAGCATCTCTTCCCGGATGATGGCGAGGCGCATCACCCGGACTATTTCAGCGCGACTGATTGGCAGCGCGTCTTTGCGGCGACCTACGGCATGGTGTCGCTCATCGATGATTGCGTGGGACGGGTCATGGACTGTTTGCGCGAAGAGGGGATGCTGGAGGACACGGTGATCGCGTTCACCGCGGACCACGGGGAATTGCTCGGCGATCACCACTTCCTGTACAAAGGTCCGCTCCCCTGCCGTTCGCTGCTGAATATCCCCCTTATCGTGGCAGCCCCCGGCACGCAGCCGGGCGTGTGCGATGTGGTGATGAGCAATACCGACATGATGCCCACGCTGCTCGACCTGCTGGACGTGCCGATTCCGGCGCCGGTGCAGGGGCGGTCGTTCAAGGCCTCCATCACGGGTGGCGAGGCGATCACCGGCACCAGCGCACTCTGCAGCGGGTGGAGCAAGGAGTCGCCGCTGTATTACCATCACAGCCTGTATGAAGATCGCTACCGCATCAGCTACTTCCCCAATCAGGATGACGGTGAACTGTACGACTTGCAGGATGACCCCCACGAATTGCATAACCTGTATCACGAGCCGGTCTTTCGCGATCTCCGCGATGCCCTGCTGTTGCGGTTGTTCCGCAAGGTGGGCGCGGCGGAGCCCTTCCCCCCGCCGGTCGTATGTCCCTGGTAGCCGCTCGCCGGGTATTAATGCTGGCCATTTACGTTCCTGCGGCAGAGCGTTATAATGCCGCGGGAGCTACTGCATGTTCGGAAGCCATGTCATCCTACCGTTGCTGGCCGCTTTGCGGAACCCGGAACGATCTCAACGCGCGCGACGACCATCGCCCGTGCAGGTGATCGCCCTGGGGTTGCTGGCGATAATCGCGGTCGGGGCGGCATTGCTGGTGCTTCCGATCTCACAGCGCGACGGCCAGCAAGTGGGCTGGTTGGATTGCCTCTTCACCGCCACTTCCGCCGCATGCGTGACGGGACTGGTGACGCACAGCACCGCCGATACCTGGTCGACATTCGGCCAAATGGTCATCCTAGTGCTGATTCAAATCGGCGGCATCGGGTACATGTCGCTCGCCACCATCATGGCGCTCATCATGGGCGTGCGGTTGGGCGTGCGCGCGCGCCTGAGTTTGAAGGAAGCGCACGGCGTGTTCACGCTGCACGATGCGACCGTGGTCACCAAGTACGTCATTCTGGGCACACTGGTCGTCGAGAGCATCGGCGCGCTACTGTTGATGCTGCGCTTCCACTATCACCATGCGATGTCATGGGGGCACGCGCTCTACGAGGGGGTGTTCTACTCGATCTCGGCCTTCTGCAACGCTGGGTTTGATCTGGCCCCGGGATTTTTGGGATTGGCGTTTCTCCCCTATCGCACGGACATGCTGTTGTTGGTCATCATCGGCGTGCTGGTCATCCTGGGCGGCCTGGGCTTCGCGGTGATGGCGGAGGTGGGCAGTTGGCCACGCACACGGCGCATGACACTATACGTCAAGCTCGTACTGACGGTGACAGTGTGGTTGATCCTCTTTGGCATGGCCTTCTTCATCCTGTTCGAGTTTCGCAACCCACAAACGCTCGCCGAGCTGGATACGTCATGGCAGAAGGTGGTGACCAGCTGGTTCATGAGCGTGACGCCGCGCACCGCAGGTTTCACCCCGGTGGACCTCTCGCAAGCGACGCCCCCGACACTGTTCATCACCAGTCTATTGATGATTATCGGTGGGTCGCCCAACAGCACAGCGGGCGGAGTGAAGACGACGACGATTGCGATTATCATCCTGGCGATTGCCGCGCTGGTGCGCAATCGCCAGGATATCGAAGTGTTCCGCCGGCGGATCGGCGGGGAGATGGTTCGGCTGGCGCTGTCGCTGCTGGGCGTATACTTACTGGCTATCTCGCTGGTGGTGATCGGGTTAAGTATCAGCGAGATCACCCTGCAGCAAGCGTCACCGCACCCGCAGGCGATGACGCGGTTCAGCCATCTGTTGTTTGAAACGGTGTCGGCCTTTGGGACGGTGGGATTGAGCGCTGGGGTGACGCCGACGTTGAATCCGGTATCCCGCGTCCTCATCATTCTCGGAATGTACCTGGGACGTCTCGGACCGTTGACCTTTATTTTCATCTTTGCGGGCGGCAAACGCCCGCAGTTGCGCCGCCTTCCAAGCGAGCAGGTGATGGCGGGGTAGTCAGGAGAGCCGTAGATGACCGTATTGAATATCATGGTAATCGGGCTGGGGTATTTCGGTGAGAGCCTGGCGCTTGAACTCGCCCATCTCGGTCATGAGGTGCTGGGGATCGACCGCGACATGGAAGTGGTACAGCGCAATGCCCCCTTGCTGACTGACACGATCCAACTCGATGCCACGAACCTGGAAGCCCTGAGTTCGGTGGAGGTGCCATCGTTTGATATTTGCATCGTGGGGCGCGGCTCAGACCTGGAGGAGAGCGTGCTGATTACCCTCAACTTGAAAGAACTGGGGGCGCGCAATATCATCTGTAAGGCGTTGACGGACCAGCAGCGCAAGATCCTGGAGCGGTTGGGGGCGAATCAGATTGTGCAGCCGGAGCGCGACATGGGCAAACGGCTGGCGCACATGGTGTCGACCAGCACGGAAATGCTGGACTATCTGGAATTGCCCGGCGACTACGGCATCGAGGAGATTTCGACCCCGCGTGGCTGGTGGGAGCGCACGCTGGATGAATTGCAACTCCCCACGCGTTACGGTTTGCAGGTGCTGCTCATCAAAGCGGGGGAGAAGTTCATCGTCTCCCCGCCCGCCAGCACCAGACTGCACGAAAGCGACATTCTCGTCGTCTTCGGCCACCATCGCAAACTGGCGCAGTTCCGCCGGTAGGTTTGCGATATTGGATGTTGGATAGCGGGACGCCGTGATCGGAGGACGGTCACGGCGTCTTTCTCTTAACGGCCAACCGGGTAGAGCACTTCGTTCACCAGGCAGAGGAGCGAGCTGGCGGTCCAGCCGTAGTTGCGGATGACGCCGCGCAGGGCATGATGGCGGGCACCGGCGAGGTCGTAGACCCGATTGGGCAACGTATCGGGCCGGATGTCGCCATCCGGATGATACAGTTCATACAGGCAGCCGGTGTGCGCATGCCAGGCAGTGATTTGCTCGACCGCCCGACGCGCGACCTCCAGGGCATCATCGTGACACCCGCACCGCCGCAGTCCCTCGACCACCAGGTGCACCGTATTCATCCAAACGCCGCCGCGCCAGTAGTCCACGTTCACCGAGGGATGGCTCCGTGCGACAGTGGGCAGGGGGACGGCAGTGCCGAAGGTGGCGGGATTATGCAGGTGTTCCCGCAGGCGTTGCACCTGCTCTGGCGTGGCGATGCCCGCCCACAGGGGCAGGAATGCCGTCCAGGCGGGGAAGCGCGTCAACTCGCCGGTCTGCGGGTCGCGATCGTAGAACATGCCGTCCGCTTCATCCCAGAGTTGGGCGTGCACAAATGCGGCGAGTTGCCGACCGTATGCCGCCAGGTCTTCGTCTGCCGGCAGGCCGAGTTCACGCTCGATCTGCTGCAGGACGTCGACCTCCCGCGTGACGTAACAGCAGAGATCAACGCAATCCAGTGCGGCATGCCGGTCGAAGCGCGGGCTGTTATCCATGCCTGATTCGCCGCAGCGACACCAGGGCTGGTTCACGTTGATGTACCACCCCAACATGCCGTTCGCATTGGAGCGATGCGCGCGAATCCAGTTCAGGTACCTGCGGTTGTGCTCATAGGCCTCAGCCAGGAAGGCGGCGTCGCGCGTCTGCTGATACGCCGTCCAGATGCCCCAGCCGATGATGGGCGGCTGGATATGCGGCCCCAGGAAGTTCGGCGAGATGAGATGCGGGATGAAGCCATCGTCATGCTGGTAGTGAAAGAGCGTACGGATGAGATCCGATACTCGCTCAGGCCAGTAATAGGCCATGCCCTGCAATTGAAAGATCGTATCCCAAATCGCCGCCACGCGATGCGGCAGGCGGTCGGGAGTGACCCAATAGTAGGGGGAACCTTGATTGGGCGAATAGGTGTTGACCTTGAGGACAGAGGCGGCCTTCACATAGGCATCGCGCAGGTCATCGGGAAGGTCGTGGCGCACATAGCGCTCGTACGACGCGAGACGCGCTTGCACGGCGGCGTCGATGTCTGCTGCTGCCGCTTCGCGCGCACTGCACAGGGCGGCATCGGCATCGGTCGCGTAGGCAAAGCCGAAGAAGATGCGCTCACCCTCCTTCCGCCGCACCAGCACGTAATGATGTGCGTCGCGGACGAAATGCACCAATTCGGGCGTCTGGCTGAGGCACTGGAAGGTGAACTCTTCGTGGAACAACTCGGTCGGGCAGTAGAACATGCTCATGCCGTACGGTTCGACACTGCATCCGGCCAGGGTGTCCGAGGCAACCGCGAGGAAGGCAATCGGCCCGTTGTCGGTGGCAAAGCAGAGCACGTCATTCAACGCGGCTTCCACCGTGAACTGCGCCCAATGGAAGGCCGTTTCCGCCAACAGCACGATGGTGTCCGGCAAGTGGAGGGAGAGGCCGGGCCCGTGGGCGGGGTGGGTCGTCGTGGCGATCAGTTGGGTGTGGTAGTCCGTGTAGCCGTCAAGCCCGCTGAAGGCAAAGAGCATCCCTTCACTATAGGACTTGGGCAGAGTGCTTGGGGGTGTCATTATTGTCACCTCGCAACTGGTTGAAACGTAGCGGTACTGCTTCGCTGTTCGCTTGTTGTGGAACCGATAACATTCAATGCGTCAATTCGTCCGCTCGTCGATGCACGGAGAAGTGGTGCCGGGACTTTACGGCTTGGGTGCGGCTACCTCATCGGGCAGGCGAATGAGACGTAATGTGCTGATCGCCCCCGGCTTATCCCCGGACTGTTTGATGGTCAGGCGGTGCCAGCCGAGGGAGAGGGGTCCGGTGGCGAACGCGCTGTCGCCAGCAGGGGCGCAGGGCTTGCCGTCGACCTCCACGGTGACTGCCGGCAGCTTCCCTCCCAGCGTATCGAACTCGCCGCGCCAGCTCCCCACGTTGAGGTACACCCAGATCGGGAGGTCGTGCGGCAACCCGGCGAGGCGGTAGACCATCACTGGCTGCTGCAGCGTGGTATCCTGGTAGGTGATCTCCCAGCGCTCGAGCGCGCGCATGAACCCCCCATCGCCCTCGAGCGAGGGGGTGGTGATGCTGTTCAGCACGCGACTGAGCAGCTTGTTGCCGCGCGAGAGTTCCACGCTGCCGCGGGCGAGTTCCAGGTAGAGCGCCATGCCGACAAAGGCTTCCATGGCGCGGGCATCTGTGCCGCGTTGCTGCAGCAGCGCTTCCGGCCCCTGGGCGGCGAAGAGACGCAAGGGGCGGATGATGCGCGCTTCCCGCACTTCCTCGGGATTCCAGGCCCGCAGCCAGGGGTGTGCTTCATGGGCCGGCTGCGGATTGGCGAGCAGCCAGTGCATGAAGAGGCGTTCACCCATACGACCATTCGAGGCCCATTCGGGCTGTTCAAAGCCGCCGACAACGGGCAAGATCTGGTGGCCGTATTCGTGCGCCAGTTGCCGCACCCACTCCGTTGCGGTGCGTGGTGTGCCGACCTGGTAGAAATAGATGTTGTCATCGACAGCTTCGCCGCCCGGCTCGCCGCGCTCGGACAGCCAGACGTTGATGACCCCATCGGTGGTGAAGCGTGGGCGCGGGCACTCTTTCGCATAGGTGAGGGTGTAGGTGCGCGCCAGTCCGGCAAGTTGCGCGTACAGGCGTCCAATCTGTTGGGCGAGTTCGGCGCGCTCTTCTTCTTTGCCGGGCACGGATTGCCAGATAACGCGGAAGCGCAGATACCAACGAGCGACTTCCTGATCGTAGTCGTAGACGAGCAGCAGACGACGGTAGGCGTTGTCACGGTACTTGGGGTCCACCTGAAAACGGCGGGGGGCCGGGATCGGCCGCGTGGTGATCATACCCATATAAGTTCTGCGCGCGCGACTGTCCAGTTGCGGATCGGTGAGGGTATAGTCGAACGGCGTCGGGTCGCCTGGCAGGGCCAGCGGGCCGTATTCGCCCAGTTCCACCGGGAAGTCTGTCGCGGTGATGTCGCGTATGCGCCGCATGACTTCGGCCTGCTCGTCGATGGCGTAGGTGGTGGCGAGGCCCAGGGTGTCGAACAGGTCGCGGACGATGTCCGGGTTCTGCGAGAGGCGTTCACGGAATTCCGCGCGACGGGTATCCAAATCACCCGAATAGGATTTTGCGGCGTAGACGCCGCTCATTTCCTGCCAGAAGGCGAGGGAGAGGTATAACCGCCCGTAGGTGGGATACTGCTGCAGCGCGCGCGTGAGGAGGTCGATGGCGGCGTCAAAATGGCGTTCATGTCCCTGGGCATCAGCGCGCACGATGACTTCCTCGGCGCCCGCAATCAGCGTGGATGGCTCAGCGCGCGCCGGCTGCACGGCCAGGGCCAGGGCCGCGAGAAGCAGAATTGTCCAAAATCGTCGCAAGAGCATGGGTCTCCCTCGGGGCTTCTCTCGATCCGTTGTTCCCATTCGCGCACGGTTTTAACCGGCAAGGCGTCGAGTGGGAGGATGATCAGCATGCGCTATGCTCGCTCCGGATGGCTTATGTCGATGGTGATGCCACAGCCGGCAGCACGGGCAGCGGGAAGCTTGCGGTGCAGATGCGCTGCAAGGCCGCGCGCCCGCAGGTGTCGGGCAAGCCATGCAGGCACTGCTCGGCGGTCGCCAAACGGTGTTCCACCTGTCGCCACCCGGCATCGAAACCATCGTGATCGGCGATGAAACGCCGGAGTTCCGTCAGATCGTCTTCGCCGAACGGATGGCGATTCCAGAGCCCGCATGCCTGCTCCGCCTCATGTGGCGCGGCCGCGCGCAGGGCATGGAGCAAGGGCAAGGTGACCCGCCGTTGCTGCCAGTCTGCGGCCAGCGGCTTGCCGGTCTCAAACGCCGAGCCTTGCCAATCAAGCAGGTCATCGGCCAGTTGAAATGCCAGTCCAAATGCCTCGCCGAAGCGGTACATCGCCTCCTGGTGTTCGAGGGCGGCTCCTCCGGCGAGCGCGCCGATGCGGGTGGCGGCGGCGAAAAGGGCGGCGGTTTTGCCGCGAATGACTTCCCAGTAGATCGCTTCTTCGGCATCCAGGTCCAGGCCGGAGAGTTCCAGGATGGTCGAACGCCCCATTTCTTCCGCGGTGGATGCCAGGGTAGTGAGCACCTCCGCGTCGCCGTCGGCGGTCGCCAGCGTGAAAACGCGCGCGAAGAGGAAGTCGCCGAGCAGCACGGCAAATTTATTACCCCAGCGCGCCCGCGCCGACAACTCTCCACGGCGGGTCTCGGCTTCATCCACCACGTCGTCATGCACCAGCGAGGCGGTGTGAATGAGTTCGACCATGGCGGCATGGCGCACGGCACGCGCGGTCACCTCGCCGAAGACGTCACAGGCGAGCAGTAGCAGCACCGGCCGCAGGCGCTTGCCGCGCGTGTGCACGACGGCTTTCGTGGCGCGTTGCAGATCAATCCGTTCTTCGGTGAACTGTACGGCGAGGTGCTGTTCGAGCACCGCCAGCCAGGACGGCAACGAAGGGTGTACATCGTGGAAGCGTGGTTGGGTCACGAGTTCTCCAGGCAGGACGGCTGTCAACGGCCTGCTGTTGGCATTATACGATTCGCCTTTGCGGGGTGTCAACGCGGGAATTGGCCAGCGCACAGGAGAGGTGGACGTTAGCGGTACACAGCGAAAACGAGAGCGATGGCCGGCACGCGGCCATCAACAGAGGTGACAATGCCCGGGCATTCGCGGTAAAGCATCGTCTGGCAACCGACTATAGTAGTTAGTGGCAGCGGGTCGTCACGTTGTGCCTTGCCTTCCGACACGGTCCTTGTTCAGGTCGCGTTTAGCGGTTGGCGTTTCGCGAGGCGCTTTCCCCTCCCCTGTCGCAACGGGGGAGGGTAGGGTGGGGGTCATTCCTTGTCCATGCATCCCGCCGGGATGCTCGCAGCGGTGACCCCCCTCCTACACCCCGTTCCACGGGGGAGGGAATCGCAATATCGGTGAGGGGTGGGTAGACAGCACCGTGTGGAAGCCGACCCCAGTCGCGCTCCGGTCTGATGATCAGCGCCGGCATCGGATCTCCGCCACCCCTTCTCCCGGTCCCGGAGGGACCGCACGACTTTAGCCCGGTAGGCACTGCCGGAAAAGCGATTGGATGATCGCCCCGAGTCCCGGCGGGACGACTGATCATCCGATCCCCTTCACCGCAGCCGCACCCTCGCGCCCGGGTGCAGCGTGTCAAGATGGCCGTCAAGGTAGGTGACGATTGCGGCGGGATCGCGATATTTGCCGTGGCGCGAATAATCGATCTCCTCGGGGGTGCGCAGGTAAGAAGTTATGCGCACGGCGTCGGCGGTGAGCAGCGTGGCGGCGGGGTCTTGCACCGATTCCAGGCTCGCCCCGCGCAGGGCAGCGTTCATGCCATACCCGCCGCTCTGGTGGAAATAACGTTTCGTGCCGGGACAAATACGCCATCTTGGTTCAATACCGACCTCTTCCCAGCTTTTCGGCAAGAGGTCCTCATGATCCTGGGCATACATGAGCGTGTATATGGCAATCATCCGCTGGTAACCCTTACAGCTATTTGTTCGGCTGTGACGTGCATTGTAATGCATGATGGCTCGGCTGAAGATCGGCATGGCTATCAGATAGGCAAAGAAGGCAAATAGGGGCAGGCTGCCGAGCCATCGGCGCGGGGACCGCGGGGCATGACTGAAGGCGAACAGCACGGCGCCCGCCAGCCCAGCGCCCACCCACACGTACAGCAGATGCGCCAACCATGCAGGGGTCGGCGGCAGCCGCAGGGCATGCAGCAGATCTGCGAAAAATCCGCGCGGGTAGACACACAGCAGCGCGATCAGCGCGCACGCCGTGCTCACCGCCACGCACGCCATCCCCAGCCGGTACATCCCATCCCGTCGTGCGGCCATGGCTCCTCCTCCGTCGTCCGTATCATACCACAGGCCGCCCGCCGACGGTCGCGGGGCGGGGGTCTTCTTTATCCTTAATCCCTATCCCTGCACCCATCGGTCCATGCGCTCCCCTCTCCCCGCTGGGAGAGGGGATACAGGGGTTGTATGAACCGGGATGATCCTTTACACATTGTCCGGGATGATGCTTTACATCTCGGCGTGTGGGCATGCTGATACCATGCCGTGGAAGGAATCATCAG
>JAGUZN010000007.1 GCA_020060775.1 Armatimonadota bacterium | reverse complement strand
TACCGGCGCTTTGAGGACACGGCTGCGCCCATCGGCGGCCACCCAGGCGGCGCCAGTGGCGTAGGGGCCGCGGTGTTCGGACAGGATGAGCAGGCGGCTAAAGGCCTCGCCCAGCCAGTCAAGGTCGGGCGGCGTCGGCGACGGCGTTACAATCAGGCCGGTTAATCCACACATGGTCGGGTCTCCTTTCGGGTCCGTTGCCGGGCGGTTAGGCCACGGCAGCGGGGGTGGTGGTGGTCTTCACGCGCGCGGGGCGTTGCGCGGCACCGTGCTTGAAGGCGCTGTCGCCCGGCATCCGGCTGAGCAGGTGCTTGCGCACGTTTTTGTAGGCGTCGCCATTGAGCGCCAGCGCGCTCACCAGCCAGACGCGGAAATCGTACTTCACGGTCTGTGGATTGTACGCGCGCTTCTTCGCGCTGGTGGCTTTGCTGTTCATGGCTTTGACCAGCATGGCCATGCAGAAGATGATGGCGGCTTTGATTTTGCCGGCATGCATGGCGCCAGGCCATGCGCGCCACTCGATGGCCCCACGGTAGAAAAAGGCGTTTAAATTCAGGGCGTAGTAGCGGCTGCAGTCGTAGCGGTGAGGCTGCGGCGTGTACTGCCCATACCAGGCGGTGTTGAGATCGCGGAAGGTTTTGGGCGGCTTGGCGGTGATCCGTTCGATGAAGTGGGCGCTCATCGGGCGGCAGTAGCGCGCCTGGCGCTCTGCGGTGACGCCGAGCGCGGCGTAGATGATCTCCTCCTGCTTATGCACCATTTTCGCGAGGTTGGCGACCGCCTGCGGGGTGATGTCCGGGCAGCTCAGATGGACGTGCAAACCGCATTTTTCATCGCAGCGTGCGCCGGCGCGGCGGACGGCGCGCACGATCTCCTGCAGCGTGGCGATGTCGTCGACGCCCAGGATTGGCGTAACGATCTCAGCGCGCAAGTCGGCGGGGACGTTGGTCAAGCTGCTGTCGGCGACCACGGTCCACGTGCGGCCCTGCGTGTCGACGACCTGGTACGGATCGTAGCAGCCCGGGTGCGCGACGTGGACCACCTGGCCGCCGACGACGCTTTTGATCGCCTGGGCGACCTGGGCGCGGGTGCGGCCGACGGTTTCGAGTTCCGCGCCGATCGCGATGTCGTTGAGGGTCTTCATCGGGTCTGTCTCCTTGTCGTTGCACACGCTACGCGTGTTCGTCGACCCAATGAATCACTCTGCAGGCTAGCCCCAGTCAAGGCGTGTTGGCGCGGTGTTGGAAGAAAGATGAAAGATTCTTCCCCGACCGGTGAGCCGGGGAAGAATGCGGCGGGCAGCGCGCGATCAGTGCTTGATACAGTACATCAGCGCGATATTGCGCGGGCGCGTCTCCGTCGCACTGCCCGTGGTGACGCCGCCGGTGATGTTGACGGATTCCGGCTCTGCATCTACACCCTCGTCGCCGTAAACGAACTTTCCCGTCGTGGTGCCAGCGGTATCGACGTCGGGGATGTTATGCGTGTGATCCTTCAGTGCGTCGGCCTGCGCTGTGCCGATATTGCGCCCGGTGTCGATTCCGCGCCCGTGATCCCAACCGCGAACGAATTCCCCGCGAAGATCAGGCAGGTTGAACGTCGTCGTACCGTTGCCCGCGCCGAAGGTGGTACCAATCGCCGAAAACAACGCGGCATAGGTGGCACGGCTGACTGCGCTGCCATCGCACTCAAGCCACCCCGTGGGAACTGTATCCATGGCGAACGGCATTACAGCACCTGCCGGTACTCCACCAGACGGGATTCCATCCAACTTAGACTTGTCCGCTGCCGCCATAAACCCTGCGGCTTCCGTGGTGGCGGCAGCGTGTGCGGTCGCACCAGCGCCGACATGCCCGATCGGCGCATACGCAGCATTATGGTGGTGATCAACACCCGATTTGCCGGCAAGCAGGATATCTGCTTCGGCTTCGGTGTAGTACCGATCATCGTGTGTGTGCGCTGGCGGCGTGGTCGCCAAGTCATCCAGCGCCTGGCTGATCCCGCCTGCAGGCGGCGGCACACACAGCGCCGTCACTGTGCCCGCGTCACGATCGTACTCCATGACCTCGACCACCGTGCGCCCGCGTGCGCCGTCCGGCAACGGGTCGCCTGACGTGTCGCGCGTCTGCAGCGACGCCACCCATTGCTCGCGCTCGGCGGTCGGCTCCCCCGTCAGCGGATTCACCAGGATCGGGTCGACCGCCGCAGTAATGTCGCGCCAGAAGACGTCCAGCCAGACACTATGCACGCCGGCACCTTCAAACGTCAGCGTGGTGGCTGACACCGCGACGACGTGCCCGTCGACATAGATCTCACCAGCGGCAAACGCGACCTGGTCGTCGTTGGGCGTCGCAGCCAGGCCGGAAAGGATCGCCCCCTGGACAAAGACATGATCCAGCAGGGTGTGACGCTCATGGATGGCGATCTCCTGCAGTTCGTTCAATTCCGAATCCAGCAGGTCGCGATCTTCATGGAAGCGCACGCGCTTATACTGCTTGGTGACGTCAAAGGTATCTTGTGAAATGCTCATTCGTCTTCCTCCGTCCAGCGTCGGGTGCCGGCTGGTTGATGATCATCCAGCACGGCAGCCATGGCAGCGTTGTCCGGGTCAACACCCGTGACGCCGTAAATACCGATGTTGTACACGTCGCCAGGCAGCTTCTGCTGGTTCATCGTCCCCCGCGTATTCAGTCGCATCACCGCCTGGTGCGCTTCGATGATCTCGCCCGACCACCCCAGCGCCTGCAAGTCGCGGCGCATGCCGTCGATCGTGCCCCGACGACGTGCGCGCTCGACCGCCTCACGAATGCGCCGGCGCTCCACCGCAGGGTCGGCCAGGGGATTGTACACGACGCCAACCAGGCCGGCGAGCCAGCGAAGGAAATCCGGAGGGCAATCATCCACACTGGCGAGGTCGGGAAGCCCCGCGATGGCTGCGTCAATCTCATCCAGCGTGGCACCCACAATGCGCAGCAACGCTGTGAGATCGCCCGTGGTATCGGATACCCGCTGGATCTCCGGGAGCAGCGCTGCTAAACGATCCGCATACGTCGTCATGATCCCACCGTTTCGATTGTCAATGTCACTGTGCCCAACGCAGCCAGTTCGCGGGGCGCCATCGTCAGGTTCGTGCTCGGTGCCTGCAGCGCAACGTGACTGACGCCCTCGATGCCATCCAGTAATGCCACCAGGTCGGACGTGTACACCGCCCCGCCAAACGACTGTGTGTCGAATGCAAAATACTCGGCCAGCGCATCTTCGGCGCGCTCCTGCACGACGCTCGGCGTCTCGCCGGGATAGATGTACAGGGTCGCAGTCACCGGCACCGAGCGGTATGTCGGGTCGTCGATGGCGACTTCGACGGTCACCAGTCGTCGCGCGTTCAGGTCGGCGAGGACATCGGCCTTGAGCTGCGCGCTCGGCATGCCGCCGCCTGCAGGTGCGATGACCACACGAACGGAGTAAATGCGCAGGCCTGCCTCGTCATTCAGGTCGAGCACCGCCGCCTTGCCAACGCCCGGGAAGCGTTCGCATAATGTCTGGTAATCGGCCTTGGTCACCGCTTTCCAGGTCGACTGCATAGTAGCTGGCGCCAGGCGGCGGGCATCCTCGTGCGACTCGGCATCCTCCCCACCGGTAGCGGCCGTGATATTTGTGACACTCACATCGATCGGCTGTCCACCGACCAGAATCGGATCAGGCAACTCCGTGATGCGCCCGGGAGCTAGATTGCCTGCCGCGCCCAACGTGACGAGATACGTGCAAGCGATCTCCAGACCCGACCCGGGTTTCGCGCCGGCCAGCCCATCCCCGAACACGACGGACGCCACGTCCAGCGCATCGATATCCACACGATAGTGCAGGTCGTCGGCGTCACTCTCCGCGAAGTGTTCCACCGCCATCCAATCCACCCCATTCACCTGCACGGCGACCGTGCCGTGGGCTGCTGCGGGCGTCGCGAGGGTCACCAGCTGGAAGGCCTGCCCGGTGCCGGTTGCGGTCTCGGCTTTCCAGTAGCCCTGTCGAACGTCGACGTCACCCGTCGTCTGACCGGCAGAGATTGTCAGCTCCTCCACGGTGACAAACGGGATCGGCTCGGATGCGCCAGGGGCGCGGCACACCGTGCCCGCAAGGATGACGACATCCACCGCCTGCGCTTCGGCCAGCGTGAACCGCATGCTCGTTGTGGACGCCACCGGCCCGTGCAGACGATAATTGACGAGCGCGCACAGGTTGATGATGCTCTCGCGACGGCGAGCGGTCGCGAGGTAGCATTCCGCCGCCTGCGCATCGAGGTAGTAGGCGAGCATGTCGCCCACACCGGCAAACAGCTCCAGCAGCACGATACCGAGGTCGCTGGCGTTGAAGTCGGTCCAACGCGACGTCATCGTCGGGATGCGTGCGATCAGCTCACGACGGATTGACTCGTAATCTTTGTTGATATAGGGCAAACGCGCGCGTCCGGTCGTGCTCATGATTCACCTCGGTAAAACGGGTAGACAAAATTGTGCTCGACCTGCGATGCAATCAGGCGATAGCGCACGCCGACCTGGAGCAGGTGGTCGTCAGCCTCGACCGTCACGTCGAGCACAACGATCCGCGGCTCCCACTGCGCCAAGGCGTCACGCACCTCGTGGCGCACCAGGCCGGCGAGAATCGCCGCATTGGGTTCAAAGAGCAGCTCGGGCAGCCGGCTCCCGAACTCGGGACGCAGGAACCGTTCCCCGCGTCGGGTACCCAGGATCTGCCGGATGCTCTCGTGGATATGTTCCTGCGAATGCGAGGTTGCCGTCGAGATCGCTGCTCCGCCATACTGCTGGTGGAACTGGAATGGGAATTTCAGCCCTTGCCCAAGGATCTCATACATACCTGCACGCTCCTATCCCACGTCTATCGATGCAGCGCCATCCACGATGACCGCACCGCAGGCCAGCGTATCACCCACCCTGGCAACAGCCTGGCCCTCGACCTGCACTGATGCTGAGCCATTGGCGATCGGCTGCGGCCCATGAGTCGGGCACGTTGCCATGTCGCCCACACGAGCCACCGCTGCGCCCTCGAACACTGTGCGGCTGGCGCCGGTCACGATCGCGCCGAACTTCACGTAATTATGCGTCACGCGATCACCGATACGCGCAGGAGCCGGCATCACTCATCTCCCCAACAGCAACCCCAGGAGCGTGCCGATCGCCAGCGCACCGCCGCCGACGAGCCACGTAATCACGCTCATCCCGCCTTGCGCACGATTCAGCGCCGCCTGGTGCGCATCGATGCGCTTCCACTGTGCGTCGCGAGCGCTCTCCAACTGGCCGACCCGAAACTCGAGCGGGCAATTATCTGGTGTATGCATCATCGTCAGCTTTGCCGACATCGTCGTCACCGTATTGTTGATGATGTCCAGCTTCTCTAAAATCGTCGCGTTGGACTTTTCCAACGCCACCAGGCGCGCGCCGTGGTCACTGAGCATTTCTTCTGCCGTCATCTCGTGCACTTCCTTTACGAATTGATGGCGACGCTGGCGCCGGAGATGCTGATCGTGCCTCCGGAGAGCTGCAGCACGCTGCCCGCTCCGTTCCGCAACACAATCTCGCTGGCACCGAGAATCTCGATGCGTGCCCCCGCTACGTCGAATTCTATATGTTGCCCTCCTGCATCGCGCAGCAAGAGGCGTTGAGCACCAGCGGCATCCTCGAAGAGTAGCGTGTGCCCCGACGCGGTTTTGAGCACCTTGCAGGTGGTCGGGCTGGCCGCTGCCTCTGTCGGCATTTCGCCGGGCCCCGCACCCGCCAGCCATACGCCACACCAGATGGGCGCCTGGACGTCGCCGCCCTCGAACTCGGCCCAAACGGATGCGCCGACTTCCGGGATCAGGTACAGGCCGCAGTCGGGATTGCCGCCATACGGGAAGCACGGGCTGGCCCACGCCGACCATGCGTCCGGGCCGGTGCCAAGTACGGCGGGGATTTCCAGCCGCAGCCGGCCCAGGCGCGCAGGATCATTGTTGTCGCGCACAAAGGCGCGGTACTTGCTGTACCAACGACCACGATCGCCTGGCTCGTCCGTGTAGGGTGCTCCGAGCATTACTCGCCTCGCGCAACGAACCGTCCGTCAGCGCCCCGCGCCGGCAACGCTTTGTGAGCGAACTCGGGCAGCTGGTTCACTGCAGCCTCGATCATCACCTGCAGGGTAACATCGTTGGCCTCGGGCACCAGGCGCTTTGCCTCCTGCAGCGCCAGCGGCGCCAACTGTTTTGCGTTGAGGGTAATCCCCCCCTCTAGCGCACGCACCTTCCGCATCTGCTCGATGTAGCGCACGGCGGTATGCGCCGCGCCTTCCATGCGCTCCTGCAGCGCACGCTTTTTAAACCCCAGCGCCGCCAGGGTCCCCGAAACCGCCAGCACCAGGACTGCGGCTCCCTCGACCAGCGACGTGATTTCTCGTGCGACTGTCACAACAGTGTCGATCATGATTTTCCAACCTTTCTCGCGTAGAACGCGATCCCGTCCGCGAGCGCCTGCGCCATCTGCTGCAGGAAGAAGCGATCGCGCAACCATCCCTCCTCCGTGGGATTGGAGATAAATGCCAGCTCCGCGAGCACGGAGGGAACGCGCGATTTCAGGATAGAGAGGTTGGAGCGCTGGATGATCCCACGCATGCGTAAATCATACGTGGACGTCGCCCAGCGCTTCTCCCCACACCCCAGCACGATCTGCTTGCGGACATTGTCGAGGACGAAGGCGCAAGGGCTGTAGCTATCCTGACGGTAGTACAGCATCTCAAACCCACGCGCAGAGGAGCTGGCCGCGGCATTGCAATGCAAGCTGACCAGCAGATCCACATTTGCACGATTGGCGCTGGTTCGCGCCTGGATGAATGACTCCTTGCTCCCACCCAGGGTGCGCAGCCCATGGGTGCGCAACAGGTTCCCCAACCGGGCTGCGACATCCAACGTGACGTCGGCCTCACGCAGCCCGGTTGGCCCGATGGCGCCCGGATCGTACCCACCCGTCTTCCCGACATTGTGACCCGCATTGATATAGACCAGCATGGTGTCCCCTCGCCCGATCACATGAACTCGCGGAAGTCGCCACCGGTGGTGGTCAGCACGAAGTTCAGCTCAATGAACTCGGCGGTCTTCGTGGGCTTCACGAAGACGCGACAGACCAGCTCGTTCCGATCGATGACCGCCGGAGTATTGGTCTCCTCGTCGCACTGCACGGCAAAGTCGTACAGCCCGCCGCGATCCTTGATGTCCTGCAAAAACGGCGTGATCAACCGCCCCAGTGCCCGCCAGGTGGTCGCGTTGTTCGGCTCGAAGACCACGAACTGCGACGACTCGGTCACGGCCTCTTCGATGTGCATCATGAGACGACGCACGTTGACACGATCGGTGGCCGACGGCTGCCGCTGCAGCGTCTTCTGGCCCCAAATGCAAATGCCCGCTTCTTGCAGGACAGCCACGCAGTTCACGTTCTCCGGGTAGAGCGTGTCGCGCTCCGCGCGATTGGTGGGGTATTCCACCCCCAGCACATTGCGCACGCGCCCACGATCAATCCCTGCCGGCGCTGCCCAGACAGCCGCCTTAGCATCGGAGCGCGCGATGCACCCCGCCACCGCGCCGATCGGCGGGATAAGCTTCTCGCGATTCGTCAACGGATCGGTGATGCGCAGCCACGGGTAGTAGAGCGCCCCATACGACGAATCGAAGGCGGCGTGTGTGT
>JAGUZN010000209.1 GCA_020060775.1 Armatimonadota bacterium | reverse complement strand
CCCCCGTCCGGTCGGCGCACCAGGGCAAAACATTCGATCGGCTGAATGAGCGTCGATTGCGTCTCCCGGGCATCCAGCAGCGCATGCAGAGCCTGCAGCACGCCCGGGTGCTCGTGCGCCAGATAGGCGAGGGGAATCGCGCGGCGCGGGCCAATCGTCACCCGGCGGTCCGATTGCAGGGCGATGGCGCTGTCGCCGCCCAGACCGACGGTTTCGATATCCACGGCGCGGATATTCGTCGACCAATCAGCGACCCGCGCCCCTTTGTGTGCCACCACCGGCTCGCCGTCAATGAGCAGCGCGATGTCGCTGGTGGTGCCGCCGATATCGACGACCAGTCCATCAGTCACGTGCGATAAAAATTGTGCGCCACACACGCTGGCGGCCGGGCCGGACAGGATGGTTTCCACCGGGGTGCGCCGCGCCAGTTCTTCGCTCATCAGCGTGCCGTCGCCGCGCACCACCATCAACGGGGCCTGTACCCCCATCGCATCCAGCACTGACTTTACATGTTCGATCAGTTCGGCAATGATCGGCAACAGGCGGGCGTTCAGGATCGCGGTCACCGAGCGCTTGATGGTATCCAGTTGCATGCTGAGTTCGTGGCCGCATACCACCGGCTTATCGGTCAGTTCCGCCAGCAGGTCGCGCACGCGCAACTCATGCGCCGGATTCATGACGCTCACCATGCCACTCACCGCGAACGCCTCCACGCGCTCCGTCTCCAGCAGGTCGGCAATCGCGCGGCGCGCCGCCTCGACATCGAGCGGCTCGAGTTCAGCGCCGGTAATATCCGTACGTCCCGGAATGGCGCGTTTCGGCGTATGCTCGATGCGCGCGAGATCGTAGGCGTCAAACCCCAACAGCAACGCCCCAACCTTCCCGCCCTTGCCTTCCACAATCGCGTTGGTGGCCAGCGTGGTGCTCAACGAGGCCAATCGCACCGAGGCCAGCAACTCCTGCGGCAATTGCGCGACGGCGGCCGTCACCCCGCGGCACAGATCATCTTTCGTCGTGAGCGCTTTCGCTTTCGCCAGCACGCCATGATCGGCGAAGTCGATAATGACGGCATCCGTATACGTGCCGCCGGCATCGATGCCCAAACCATAGTCCACAGCATTTCTCCCGTCAGTCGTAAGTGCGCTGCGCCGATCATCATAGCACAGAACGTTCGCCGCGTGCAGGGGTGCGAAACGGTCCTCAACCAGGTAAGTCAGGCAGAGGATTGCCCCTCCCGGCGTGGGCACTTCAATTTTCTGCATGAAAGTGATATGATCATGCCGATGTCCGGTCGCATATCGCCGGACATTCCTTGTGCACCGCACACTGCCTACGTGATGAAGGAGACTCCGACGTTGAGCGAACGTTCCTGGGTTTTTACCTCTGAATCGGTAACCGAGGGCCATCCGGATAAAGTGGCCGACCAGATTGCCGATGCGATTCTCGATGACCTGCTCGCACAGGATCCGTATGCCCGGGTGGCCTGCGAAGTGTTGCTCACCTTCGGCCGCGCGATTATCGCCGGCGAGGTGACCGCGCTGGCCGATGTCGATATGATCGGCGCCGCGAAAAAGACGATCGCGGGGATTGGCTACAACGCGGAAACCGGTTTTGCGCCGGAGACGGTCGAATTCATCAACTACATCCGCCCGCAGTCGCGCGAAATCGCCATGGGCGTGGACACCGGCGGCGCCGGCGATCAGGGCATGATGTACGGCTTTGCCTGTGCGGAAACGCCCGAGCTCATGCCGGCCTCCACCCAGTGGGCGCATCAATTGGCCAAACAGTTGGCGGTGGTGCGCAAGTCGGGCGTGCTGCCCTACCTGCGTCCGGACGGTAAGACGCAGGTCACCGTCGAGTACCAGAATTTCCGTCCGGTGCGCGTGGACAAAGTGCTCATCTCCAGCCATCATGCCGAGTGGGTGGAGATCGAACAGATGCGCCGCGACCTGATGCAGCACGTGGTCGAGCCGGTGCTCGGAACGATCGGCATGATCGACGATCGCACTGCGCTGCTGGTGAACCCGACCGGCGCCTTCACCGTGGGCGGCCCTTGTGCCGACACCGGGTTGACCGGGCGCAAGATCATTGTGGATACCTACGGCGGCACCGCGCGGCACGGCGGCGGCTCCTTCTCAGGCAAAGATGCCACTAAAGTTGACCGCAGCGCCGCCTACATGATGCGCTACATCGCGAAGAATCTGGTGGCGGCGGGCATCGCCGAACGGCTGGAGTTGCAGATCGCCTACGCGATCGGCGAAGCCTCCCCGCTGGGCCTGCACATCGATACGTTCAATACCGGGCGCATCCCGGAGACGCGCATCGAAGCCCTGGTGCGCGAGCACTTCGACCTCACGCCCGCCAGCATCATCAACACGCTGGACCTGCGCCGGCCGCAATATCTGGGCACGGCCGCGTATGGCCACTTCGGCCGCACCGACCTGGACGTGCGCTGGGAAGATACCGCTATGGCCGCCGCCCTCGCCCGCGCCGCGGGCACGGAACTGCTGGAGTGCGCGCTGGCCTGACATAGAACAGATCGCGACCACCAACGGACCGGGCACACGCCCGGTCCGTTTTTCGTGTCTCTCAGGGGTTGATCGTGTGTGAACGCACAGCGTGCCGTTCCGCTTTGATTGAGGGCTGTGCGATCAAACATTTGTCTCACGTCGTTTTAGAGAACACCGTGTTAATTGTTGCTTTGTTTACCGGTACAATTTGGCTTTGAATTGGGTTTGTTTTTCACATTATGTTAAGTCGTGAGCGTGAAATTGGGTTTGTTTTGCCAAAAAAAGTTTTTGG
>JAGUZN010000198.1 GCA_020060775.1 Armatimonadota bacterium | reverse complement strand
TAGGTCGGGTCTATGATCATGGTCTGTTCCTCGGGGTTGAGGAACTTGAAGGCCAGGTAGATGACGGCGCCGGAGACGACCGCGGCCAGCGTGCCCCGTATCTTCTCGTGACGGGTGTCGGCGGTGACGATCAGGTACGAGCGTTTGCCGCGCAGGTAGCCGGCGCGGATCGTATGCACCACATCGTCCAGCGACCAGGGGATCTCGGGCAGCAGCACCACCTCCGCGCCGCCGGCAATGCCCACATTGAGCGCCACGAAGCCGCGCGAACGCCCCATCACTTCGATGATGAAGATGCGATCGTGCGAGGTGGCGGTGTCGCGCAGGCGGTCGATGCTTTCCAGTGCGGTGTTGACGGCGGTGTCGAACCCGATGGTGAAATCGGTGCCGAACAAGTCGTTGTCGATGGTGCTCGCCACGCCGATGACCGGGAAGTTCGCCCGGCGGTGCAGTTCGTAATTGCCACGTTGCGAGCCATTGCCCCCGATGACGACCAGCCCTTCAATGCCGGATTGATGCAGGTTGTCGACGGCCTGGTTGAAGCCGGCGTCCGTGCGGAAATCCTGGCTGCGGGCGCTGTGCAGGATGGTGCCGCCCTGGTTGACAATCCCCGAGACGGAGCCGGCGTCCATCAGTGTGAAGTTGGCATCAACCAGGCCCTGGAAGCCGCGGCGCACGCCGATGACTTCCACGCCCATGCTGATGCCGGTACGCACCACGGCACGAATGGCGGCATTCATACCGGGCGAGTCGCCCCCACTGGTGAGCACTGCGATACGCTTCATGCGGATATCTCCGTGACCGGAATATGGGGTGGGGTGCGGCACCCCACCCCCTGGGTGTTACTCTTCGCCGCGGGCGACTTCCCCGCCGCCAAAGGCGGCAGCGCTGGTCGCGCCGACGACGCCGACCTTGCCCTGGCTGTCGAAGAGGCGAATGTACTCTTTCGTCTTCTCTTTCACCGCATCGCGCGCCGGGCCGAGCAGCTTGCGCGGGTCTTTTTCACCCGGGCGCTTGGCGGCCGCAGCGAGCATCGCACGGTTGAATTCCATGCTGAGGGCGGTGGCCACATTGATCTTGGTGTAGCCGAGCTTGATGGCGTCTTTCAGCGAGCCCTCGCCCGGAGCCAGTTCGACGCCCTTCGCTTCCGCCATGGCGCGATCGATGAGCACGCCGGAAGAACCATGGCTGACGATGGGAATCTGAGTGGCCTCGTAAATTTCCTTCAAACGGTCAACGCGCAGCGGCCAGATGTCGAGCCACAGGCCGTGCACGGAGCCGACGGCGGCGGCGAGGAAGTCCACGCCGGTCTCGTCGACAAAGCGCTTGGCCTCTTCCGGCCTGGCGATATGCTCATCCACTTTCGGGCCGATCTTTTTGCGCAGCACTTCAAACTGCTTGGGCACTTCCAGGGCGCGAATTTCCGCCATTTCGGCATCGGTCAGCAGGTTCTCAATGGTGAGCACCGAGCCGATTTCCGCCTCGACCGGCAGGCCGACGGAGTGGGCGATGTCCACGATCTTCGCGGTCATGGCGATGTTCTGCTCCAGCGGCAGTTCGTGGCCATCGAACATCAGCGAGGTGAAACCGGCGCGCAGGCATTTCACGTTCTGCTTGTAGTCGGTCCCGTGGTCGAGATGCAGCACGACGGGCACGGTGGCATTCTCGGCCAGCACGTTGGCCATAGCGGTGATCATTTCCAGCCCGGCATACTTGATGGCGCCCTGGCTGGCCTGGATGATGACCGGAGACTGCTCCTCTTCAGCAGCCTGGACAATGGCCTGCGCCATTTCCATGTTGTTCAGATTGAAGGCGCCGACGGCATAGCCTTCCGCGCGCGCTTTTAACAGTACGTCTTTCGAGGTGGCGAGTGGCACGATCTACTCCTTTATGTTCATTGGTCTGCGGATGGTATTCACCGCGAACACGCTTGACGGTGCGTGCTTCACGAATCTTTGCGCGCCAGCAGAATCATCCGCGGCGCATCGAGCGTGAGCGGCTCGCCGGTAAAGGCGCCGTACACCTGCTCGACCGTCATGCCGGCCTGCGCCAGCAATGCGGATAACTCCTGATAGGTATACACGCGCACGGTGTGTGCGTATTCCCGCGGTTGCCGCCCATCCATGAGCCATTGCCGGTGCGTGTAGCGGGCCGTCAAAGCGTCCCATTCCCATTCGCTCACCAGCATGGCGCCATCCGGCAAGCGCTTCCAGTGACGCGGCGGCGTGTGACGCAACAGCGCATCACGGTTCGCCACATCGAGCACCAGCCAGCCGCCCGGGCGCAGTACGCGCGCCATCTCGGCGACCACGCGGGCGTTCTCCGCGTCGGAGAAATAGCCGAAGGCGGTGAACAGATTGATGACCGCGTCGAATGATTCGGTGAAGGGCAGGCTGCGCATATCGCCCTGCACCCACTCGACCGTTGCGCCGCAATGTGCCGCCGACTCCCGCGCCGCATCGAGCAGATTGTCCTGGTAATCCAGGCCGGTCACCCGGAAGCCCTGCCGGGCAAGCGGGATGGCGTGGCGTCCTTGTCCGCAGCCGACATCCAGCACCAGTCCGTCGAGGGGAATACGCTTGGTGAGTTCATTCACGAGGAATGTCACTTCAGGGTCAGTGCGCTCGCAGGGAAACTCATAGATGCGTAAATAATCATCGCCGAAATAGTCGGAAACCCACGCAGCTTCTGTCTCTTTGAGTGGTCGCACCACGCACTCCCACGGTCAATTTCTGTTCGTGAAATGCGGTACAAGCATACCCGATTTGCCCTGTACCTGGCAAGTCCACACGGCGGCTCCGGCCTGCCGGGGGCCAAACCGTGAAATTATACCGAAAATCCGTTGAGCGATGCAAGGGCGTGCATGCGCGGCGCCGTGTGGCTCAGAAGCTGTACGGAACGTGGCTGTTCGCGGATCGCGCCGTGATCAGATCACGCGAGACCGGACAGAGACTTTACGTACAGCTTCTCAGGGGAGCTCGCGCAGATCGAGGCTGAGGGCGCGGCTGGCCAGCGCATTGCCCACCCCCTCCATGGGATACAGCTCGCACAGCGTGAGTGTGTGGGGCAGGCGGTCGGCCGGGACCATGGCGTAGAGGAGCACCTGCGCATCGCCGCCTTTCTTCAGGTCAAAGTTCGCCTCTTCCGTGGAATTCGTGCGCGTCACACCGCCCTGCCAGGCGATCGGATAATCGCCTTCCGTCAGCAGCGAGAGCCGGAACTTTTCCCGGAAAATCTGGTGAGCGCCCAGGCTGGCATTTTTGATCCACAACCGCACGACCAGTATACGCATATCCTCCCAGACTTCCTCATAGATGCCCAGCGGTGTACTGGTGTAGCTGATCCCCAGCACTTTCACATCCAGCCACCCGAGGCTGTACGTGGCGCCCACCGTCGCCGGCATGGTGGCGAGTGCGGTACTGTTCGTATCATCATCCGGGTCGACGTACGGGGCGGCCAGCCCCTTGATGTTCCCGCGCAGGTCATAGCGGATTGCCGGCGGTTCGTCGAACTCGGGCAGGATGGTGAGATGCTCGATCGCACCGGCGGCGGGCAGGAAGATGGCCGTATACAGATGCGCCGACTTCCCGGGATTCAGCGTGTGATTGAGGCCGAGGGCTGCACCGGCCCCATTGCTGATGCCCCACACATCGATGGGTTTGTAGGTGTTGCCGTCGCCATCGACCGCGCGAAAACGTACGATGCCCTGGTAGATCTGGACGGGGTACGAGGCCGCGTTGTGCACCGAGAAGTGGAGGAGCAGCAGCTTCTGTTCGGCGGTAGGCGCGAAGATGCGACCGCCGGCCACCAGGCGCGTGGCCATATACGTGGCGCGCTGCAAGGTGAAGCGAATCGGCTGCGACACGCCCGGGCGGTAGGGCTTGCCGTAGATGCCGTTGATGGTCGACGCGGCCTGAAGCGGCAGCGCACAGAGGAGCAGTATAATGAGAAGCAGCCAGCGCATGACGGTACCTCCGGAACGAGTTGCTGATTCCTGGTTGCCGGTTATCGGGGAATCGATTGCTGCCGGTGGGGAGGCGTCGTGGCGATCACCCTTCCCCGTGTGCCGGCATATCGTGCATCGTCTTAACGTTATTGTCGCACGATCTGGCGACAGAAGCAAGGGCGCCATGTTCGCATGACGATCATGGTGTGTGATCGTTTGAGCGTCGGGCGAGGGCGTCCGGCACGGCGAGCGCTTGGTAGAATGCCGCGCGCGGGAAGCCGTCGCCCGGGCAGGCGGTGGCGCCGAGGTCGCAATGGAGGTGTACATCGTCGGAGGTGAGGCGATATTTCACCATCAGGCGGCTGGTCAGTTGGGCGAGGGCATGCACCTGGGCGGGCGGCGGCGCGAGCGGACCTGAACGCCCGCGATTATCGCGCCGTTCGAAATTGCCGACCAATGCGATGCCCAGCGTATCGGCATGCCCGCGGGTGTGCGCCCCGCGCAGGTGCTCAGGACGACCGTGCTGCACTGTGCCGTCCTGCAAAATGAGGTAGTGGTAGCCAATGTGATATTCCGTGCCCGCGGCAGAGGTGACGACGAATCCGCGCTGCGCATGCAGGCGGTCGATGAAGGCCACATCCACCGGGCGACCGTTGACGGCCGGCGGCGTCGCCGTATGGTGAATGACGATGCCGACCGGATGCTGCCGGAGGTGAGAAAGGGCGCCATCGGGCAGCCGGCTCGCGAGGAGAAGGGCGGCGACACCGGCCAGCAGGATGAACCCCGTGATGGACATGAAACGCATCGTGGTCATTGCGAGAGAATATTCCCACCGGCACGGCGAAGTATGCGGGAATGTGCACGGTTGGGTACCCGCGTCAACTTGCCGATGTTGGGCAGCGTCTACCGCGTGGGCGGCGTCCACCCGAAGGCGATGGCCAGCACGGCTTTTTGCGCATGCAGGCGGTTTTCCGCCTGATCGAGCACCGCCGATTGCGGCCCTTCCAGCACGTCCTCGGTGATCTCCTCGCCCCGGTGTGCGGGCAGGCAGTGCATCACGATGGCATCCCGCTTGGCATGTTTCAGCAATGCGGCGTTCAATTGGTAGGGCGGGAAGAGGCGTTTCCGCTCTGCGGCTTCCTCTTCCTGGCCCATGCTCGTCCACACATCGGTGTAGACGGCATCAGCGCGCGTAACGGCGGCGACGGGGTCGGCGGTGACCTCGATCACGGCGCCGGTGTCGGCGCCGACGGCGCGCGCTTCCTCAATGATCTCCGCCATGGGGGCGAACCCCGCGGGACAGGCGATGCTGAAATGCACGCCGAGTTTGGCCGCGAGCAGCATCAGGCTGTTCGCCACGTTGTTGCCGTCGCCGACATACGCCAGTTTGCGCCCGGCAAGTGATGCTTTATGCTCGGAGAAGGTGAGGAAATCGGCCAGCGCCTGGCAAGGGTGTTCGCGGTCGGAGAGGCCGTTGATCACCGGGATGGTGGCATACTCGGCCAGTTCGAGGATCGACTGATGGCTGAAGGTGCGGGCCATGATGGCCTGGCACCAGCGGGACAGATTGCGCGCGACATCCTTCACCGGTTCGCGTTTCCCCAGGCCGATGTCGGAGGGTTGCAGGTAAATGGCATGCCCGCCCATGTGCACCATGGCGACTTCAAAGGTCACACGCGTGCGCAGGGAAGGTTTCTCGAAAATCATCGCCAGCGTTTTACCGCACGCCAATTGTGCAACCTGGGAAGGCTGGCGCTTGAGCAAGGCGGCGGCCGACAATAAGGTATGGAGAGCTTCAGGGCTGTAATCGCTAATGGACAGCAAGTGGTAATCCTCACGTAGATGGGATGGTCGTTCAGGCAGTTTTATCATCGTGTCCTCCGCTGCCCCGTGGCTGGGTTGCACGGGCGCATGAACAGGTGGCGCGGGTTGCGCCAGGCACGCGGTCATATTGTACCGTGTGGGTGCGTGGTCGTAAAGCTTTGGCAGATTAAATACGTACAATGCGAACGATGCCTCCGCTTGCTGCCGAGCAGGAAAACCGGCGCATGAAGAGGAACAAACAGGGTGATGTGATCGCCGTGACACGGCAGAAGATGAGGACACACGAGTGGACAGGCCCTTGACGCGGGAGCAGTTACGATCAGCACAACGCCTGGTGATCAAAGTGGGCAGCAACCTGGTGGCGACGCCGGAGGGCGTCGTAAACCGTGACCTGCTGGCGAGCATAGTCAGCGAAATCGCCGAACTGGCGGCGCAGGGGCGGCAGGTGCTGCTCGTCACCTCGGGAGCGGTGCGCCTGGGACTCGCGAAGATGGGACTGGTCGGCGGCCCGAAGCCCGACCTCTCCACCCGGCAGGCGGCAGCCGCGGTAGGGCAGGTGGAACTCATGGCCTGCTACAACGAGCTCTTCTCCGCGCACCAGTGCATCGTCGGGCAGTTGCTGCTCACCGGGGATGATTTGAGTAACCGCAGCCGGTACCTGCATCTCCGCAATACCTTGCTGCCGATGTTCAGCCACCACGAAGTGATCCCGGTCATCAATGAGAATGATTCGGTCTCGGTGGAAGGCGTGCAGATCGGCGAGAACGATCGCCTGGCGGCGCTGATCGCCGGCAAGGTGCAGTGCGACCTGCTGGTGATTCTCTCCGATGTCGAAGGGTTATACACGGGCGATCCACGCGTTGATCCCGAGGCCGAACTGCTGCCGGAAGTGCGCGAGATCACCCCAACCATCGAGGCGATGGCCGGCGGTAGCACCTCCGGCGTGGGGCGCGGGGGCATGCGATCCAAACTCACCGCCGCGCGTCTGGCCACGCGCATGGGGGCGCACACGGTCATCGCGCTGGGGCGGTTGCCGCAGGTGATCTCCCAGGTGCTCCAGGGCGAACCGGTGGGCACCATTTTCTGGGCAAAGCCGCAAGCAAGAGTGGGCGCGCGCAAGCAGTGGTTGGGGTTCGCCGCCGCCCCGCGCGGCACATTGACGGTGGACGAGGGTGCGGCCAATGCCCTCACGCGTCGCGGCTCCAGCCTGTTGCCGGTGGGCATACGCGCGGTGGAAGGGATTTTTCGCGAGGGCGACGTTGTGTCGGTGGTGGTCTCTGATGGTCGTGAGATCGCCCGTGGCCTGGTCAATTATCCTGCGGATGAACTCCGATTGATCGCCGGCACGAAGACCGGGCAGATTGAGGAGATTCTTGGGTACCATCCGTATGATGAGGCTATTCACCGCGATAATATGTTGTTATACTGACGCCGAATGACGATGCAACTTCCGCGAGTTCGCTTGCCAGGGCTGCCGCACGGCCATCCGCACCATGTTCTTTCGCGTGTGCGGCGCGTGCTGCTGGCGCTGGCGATCCTCCTGCTGGTACTGCCGGCGCAGGCTGCAGAGATCCCCAACCCCTTTCCCGGCGATCAGGTCTTCGTGACGACGCTGTCGAACGGCCTGCGCGTCGTCGTGCGCGAGGATCATTCGCTCCCCGTCCTTTCCGCGGTCGTGGTGGTGCGCGGCGGCGCCGCGGCCGAGGGGAATCGGCCGGGCATCGCCCATGTGCTGGAACACATGGTATTGCAGGGTACGGCCCGCTACCCGAAACCGCTGGAGCCTCAGCAAGTGCTGGAGCAGGTTGGCGGCATGAGCAACGGCATGACCACGCGCGATATGACGCGCCTGGAGGTGGTCATCGCGTCGGCGCACGCTGAGTTGTTGGTGAACGTACTGGCTGAGATCGCCCTGCGCCCCCTGTTGGGCGAAGCGAGTTTCCATCGCGAGCGTCCGGTTGTGCTGGCGGAGATCCAGCGCGAAGCTGATCACCCGCTGGCCTACAGCCTCAATCGCGCGTATCTGCTCGCCTTTCGCCGGCACCCCTACCGTTTCAGCCCGATCGGTACCATCGAGGATGTGTTGGGCATGCAGCCGGCCGATCTGCGTGGCTGGTATGAGCGCTGGTACGTGCCGAATAATATGAGCATCGTATTTGTGGGCGATATCACCCCCGCAGGCGCGGTGCAAATGGTGCAGACCGCATTTGGACAGGCCAAAGCACGCCCGCTCCCCACCGGCCCGTCGGCCGATGGAGAGGTGGAGGAGGCGCATTCCTACGCGCATTTCCAACACGACATCCCCGGCGCCTACGTGGTGCTGGCCTTTCCCGCCCCTTCGGCACGTGAACCGCACGCGATGGCAACCTTCGATGTGCTGACGTCGCTACTCTGTGATGGGCCTGACGCTCTGCTGCCGGCATGGTGGAGCAAGCAGGGGGTGTCCGTGGGGAAGTTCGGCATCGAATTCGTGAGTTCGCGCCAGCCCGGTTGCCTGCTCATCTGGGCGCATACCACGCCGGAGCAGGTCGGGAAACTGCACGATGCGACGCTGACATTGATGACGCAACTGGCGGTCAGCCCCATCGCGCCTGAACAACTGGCGCGCGCCAAGCAGCGCCTGCTGACCGGCTTCCTGCTGGATAATGAGACCTACAGCCAGCAAGCGGCGACCCTGGCATTCTACGAGGGATTGGGTGATGTGCACCTGGCCATGCGCTACGTGCCGTCCGTGCAGGCGGTGACCGCGGAGGACTTACGCACCCTGATCCCCACGCGGCCGTTAGGGTGGGTGACCGTCGGTCAGCGGCCGGAGGCGTTGCCATGATGCGCGCGCTGCTGTTGCTGTGCATCAGTCTCTGCATGTTGCCGGCCTGGGCCGGCGACCTGCATACCGTGCGCCTGGGCAACGGATTGCGCGTGGTCGTGCTGCCCACCACCGCCGCTCAGGTGGTGTCCATCGCGATGCTGCTGGACTACTCGGCGCTCGATGAGCCGGAGGCCCAGCGCGGCATCCGCCAGGTGTTGTTGAACAGCATGCTGCAGGGATCGAGCGCCGTCGGCGGCTCGACGATCCAGCAGACGTTGGCGGCGGTGGGCGGGCGTCTCGAAGGTCGTGTGCACCAGGATGTGCTCGAACTGTCGGTCACCGTGCCGGCGCAGATGTTGACGCTTGGGATGGCGGCATTGACGGAAATTGTTTGCCGGCCGCAGTTGGCCGAACGCGGATTCTCCGCTGCGCTGCAGCAAGCCCACCTCACGGCCGCGCAGGCGCCGTATGGCGCGGTGGACGCCGCGTTGCGGGATTCGCACGATTTACTCTACGCCGGCCATCCGTATGCGACGCGCGGGGTGGGGACACCTGACACGCTGGCGGGCATCACGCCGGCCGCGGTGCGCGCGGCATATGGGCAGCACATCACCCCCGGCAGCAGCGTGCTGGCCATTGTCGGCCGTTGTGACCGCGAGGAAGGAATACGGACCGCGGGAGAACTCTTCTCCACCTGGGAAGATCGCCCGCGCGCCCCGCGCCTGCCGGCCGCCTCTCCATTGGTGCAGGCGTCGCGGCTGGCGTTGCGTCAGACTGCCGTGCGCAGCACCTGCGTCATGCTTACGTTCCCCGTGCCGGGAGCGACCAGCGACGACTTCCTCGCCCTGCGTCTCGTCGATTGCCTGCTCTCCGGCGGCACCGGTTCGCGCCTGTTCCGCTCGGTCCGTGAGGAGGCGCATCTCGCCTACGAAGTCGCCACCGTATTTCCCAGCCAGGGGGCGTGCAGCCACTTTTCGGTCTACGCGCTCACCCACACTTCGTACATGGAGGAGACGAAAGCCGCACTCGTCGAGGTGTTGGCGCAGTTGCAGGTGGAACCGGTGCAACCCGACGAGTTGGCGCGGGCCAAAGCCTATCTCAACAGCCGCTATCTGCTGTCGCACCAGTACAGCGCCCAGTACGCCTTTGACCTGGCCTGGTACGAACTCCTCGGACTCGGCGCCGACTACGACCGCATCTTGCCGAAGCAGATCGACGCGCTGACCGCCGCCGATATCCAGCGCGTCGCCCGCACCTATTTCACCCGCTACTTCCTCGTCGTGGTGATGCCCGAATCGTGAAGGACACTGTCCCGTGCCCGCGCACGATCTACGATACACCTTCCCCTCCGAACTTCACGTATGGTCGGCAATTGGCAGTCGTGTTGTACAGCGTGTTAGTCGATTTACTATCGTGTTAGGGCATCGCTTGTTTAATCCGGGGAATTCTGAGGTACAAAAGAAGTACCAGGATGGTACTCGGACTGTGGGACGGCGCGAGGGCGGGAGCGTACGTCCGTCATCGACGGTCAGGCGCGATTTGCGTCCGACCTGGGGGATCTCCCCCAGTTATGTGAGGTGACGTTATGGACGCCCGCGGAAGACAGCGAGACTTGACTGATCTCCTCCACCGGCAGTATGCTGGGCAACCAGTGCCGCCCGAGAATATGTTGGAACTCCGCGTGATGGAGCTGGAACACATGGGATTTGTCGATGCCGAATCGCTGCCGGGAGAGCCCAGCAGCATGCGACAATTTGCCCTGGCCACGTTAATGGATGATGAGATGCGCATCTTCATCACGTTGGACGATGAACTGCTCGGACGGCGCGACGACCTGGAACATCGCTATGGTATGAATATTTTATCGGTGTTTGAAGCCCTGCTTTTACTGCGGGAGGACGATGGACCACCCAACTGATCGGTTCCGATCCGCACAACTGCATACGGTAATTGACACCATTGCCGCCATCTCCACCCCGCCTGGAGAAGGCGGCATTGGCGTAATTCGCCTCTCCGGCCCGCATGCGGTCGCTATCGCCTGCACACTCTTCCAGCGCGCGAACGGGCAACCGCTCGCCGACCCGCAGCCCTTCCGCCAGTATTATGGGCATATCGTCGACCCGCACACAGGCGCGGTGGTGGACGAAGTGCTGCTCAGCACCATGCGCGCGCCGCGCAGCTACACCTGCGAAGATATGGCGGAAATCAGCGCCCACGGCGGCCCCGTGCCCGTGCGCGCCATCCTGGCATTGCTGCTCG
>JAGUZN010000167.1 GCA_020060775.1 Armatimonadota bacterium | reverse complement strand
GCCAATTGGGCCACGGCGCTGTCGCTGCGCGGCACGCTGGCGAGGTCGACACTGATGCGGTAGCGCCGTCCGTCCTCCCGCACCTGCACGCCGGGGAGGCCCAGCCGTTGTATGCCGGACGCCGCGCCGGGGTTGATGTCGCGCGTGATCCAGACAAAATCGATTTCGCGCTGCAGGCCGGCCAGAATCTCTTCCGCCGGCATGCCAATGACCGGCGCGAGTTGGCGGGCGGTGAACTCGGGGAATTGCACCAGCGTGGGATCGGCGAACAGGGAGATGCGCGTATCGTCGAGGGCGAGCACCACGCCGTTGCGATCCAGCAGGCGCCCGCGCGTGGCGGGCAGCGTGACCGTGCGCTGGTGATAACTATCGGCGATGCGCCGGTAGTGCGTACCCTGCACCACCTGCAGCCAGAAGAGGCGTGCGGCCATGACCCCGAACAGGGCGATGATGATGCCGCACCAGATGAAGGCGCTGCGACGAATCGTGCGGTGTTGTTTGCTGATCCCCGAGAGCCAGGTGGGCATAGTCAAGCCTCAACGGGGACATCCCTTGCCGGGGCAAGGGATGTCGAGTCCGGATTAGTCGATGCTCGGCGTGATGCCGCTACTGTTGTGCATAGGCTGGATCTCCAGGGCCGCGGCTTAGGCGCGCGAGCGTGCCGGAGAGCGAAGCCTTCATGCGTTGGTGCGTTCGTGCCAGCCAGGAGGGACGCGCCTGGGCCTGGACGGTCTCGGCATGCCGGGGGTCATGCGCAACGCGTATGTAGTGTACCCGGTCTGCCGTGGGGAGATCAAGGCCTTGCGCCTGGGCAGTCTGAATGAGATGGGGCTGGGTGCCCATGCGGTCGAGGGTCAGACTCAGCTGCACGC
This sequence comes from Armatimonadota bacterium, assembly GCA_020060775.1. Taxonomy (GTDB): domain Bacteria; phylum Armatimonadota; class Hebobacteria; order CAIYQO01; family CAIYQO01; genus JAGUZN01. Next base: position 4,029 of record JAGUZN010000167.1, on the reverse strand, counting down.
ACTCCCGGTCCAACTCCGCTAATGCCTGGTGCAGTTGTTGGCGCTGCAGGTCGTTGCGGGCGATGCGGGCATGTCCGTTGATGTAGAGTACCGCCACACCCACCAGCAAGGCGACAGCAAGCACCGCCACGGTCGGGCGCTGTAATTGCGCGGGAGCGAGGCGTCGACGCCGACGCGGCCGGACTTGCAGGACGACCGGTTCGCGTTCCTCGGGCTCAAGCCAGACTGTGCGTAGTGCTTGTGCCATAACGGTCACCTCGGGTGACTTTCACAGGGACAATATCGTTGCTGTAGACGGAAGGTTCCGTCGGCGGCGATGAAGCGGTAATCATTGCGGCGAGACCCGAGGTGACCCTCTGGTCTCCGCCACCTGCCGGGGCAGGGCGGGAACGCCGGCACATCACATCATATATTCCACGGAGAGGCCACTCGTGGAACACACTCGCGGCAGGAGCCTGTGCAAGGCACAGGCGATCAGGCAATCCGTTCCGCGGCGCGCAGCTTGGCGCTGCGACTGCGCGGATTCCGCTGCACCTCATCCTGCGACGGGGTGAGCGGCTTTTTCGTCAGGACGGCAAAGAGCCGTTCCGGAGCCGGAGGTTCCGGCTCGAATGGAGTGGACGGGGGCCGACGCTTGCCTGCGAGGGATTGGAACATCCGTTTTGTTTCTCCATCCTCCAGGCTGTGGTAGCTCAGTACGACGATTCTTGCTGTCATGGTGCAATGGCTAGCTGCTGCGGTTAGTGCATCGTGCAGGGCGGCGATCTCATCATTGACTGCGATCCTCAGCGCTTGAAACGCCTTAGTCGCTGGGTGAATTTTGCTGCGGGCCGGTACGGGAATCGTTGCTGCGACGAGTTCTGCGAACTGTGTTGTAGTGGTAATCGGTGATCGTTGCCGCGTTGCGGTGATAGCCCTGGCAAGTCGTCGTGCCCACCGTCCGTAACCGGATTCGAGGAAGATGCGCACCAGGTCTTCTTCTCGCATCCGGTTAACCAGATCAGCGGCGGTCGTATCCAGGCGTTGGTCCATGCGCATATCGAGGGCCGCCTCGCGGCGGAAGCTAAATCCTCGTTCGGCGGTGTCCAACTGGAAGGAGGAAACTCCGAGGTCGAAGAATACTCCATCTACGCCGTCGACTGATAACTCTGAAAAAATGTTGTCAAGGTGCCGAAAATTGTCTCGGACAAAGGTGACCGGATACCCGGCAAGGCGGCGGCGCGCACGGGCTAGCGCGTCAGCGTCCTGCTCGATGCCGATCAAGCGGCCGGTCGGGCCAAGGCGCTCGCAAATCGCCAACGCATGGGCCCCGCCGCCCAGGGTACAGTCCACGATCGTTTCCCCGGGCTGGGGATCCAGATGCTCCAGGACTTCCCGGAGCATCACCGGTTCGTGTTGCAGGGTTTCTGAGTACCCGGCGTCAGCGCCCGGAAGATCGTCTGCCGTCATGAGCTGCTCCTGTGTGCGTCAGGCCTCAACCGCGTGGTCGGCCTTGATCTGTTGCAGCGCTTGCCCCATGGCGGCCGGTGTCAAACCATCGTCATATGCTCGCCAGGTGGCGGTGTCCCAGATTTCTAACTTGTTGCCAATCGCGAGCAGGGTCACTTCTTTTTCAAGGTTCGCGCGGCGGCGGAGATTCGGCGGGACCATCAAGCGGCCTTGCCCGTCCAGGGATACTTCCGTGCCGCAGCTGATGTAGCGGCCGATATCGTCGACGGCCAGCGCGGTGAAGTCGGTGACGCCGAGACGGCGTTTCACGTCTTCCCAGGCATCGTGGGACCAGAACACCAGGGACATGCCGGTAAAGCCGCGAGTCAGGAATCCCCCTTGCTCGAACATCGGCTGGAACTTACGGGGAATATTGATGCGACCTTTATCATCAAGTTGATGCTCGGATTCGCCGAAAACCAGCATGAGGAGGGTTTACCCCACTTTGCACCACAATTACACCACTAGACGCCATTTTATGCCACTCTCTCACCACTGTCAATAGCTTGCACGCCGGGCAAGCCACCTTTTTTGCATCTTTTTTCGCCTGATTTTGACCACAGAAAACGCGTGTTTTCGGTAATAATGCAAGCAGAAGTTTGCATGTAATTCCGAGCGCACAACGCGGCGTCAACGTGTGCTGAATCCGTGACGCGTTTTTCAGCCCAAGAAATGTGGTGCAAAGTGGGGGAAAGATCGGCGCTGCCGCCCGTTGTGGTGGCAAGTGGGGAAGGGCATGCGCGACGCCCCCGTTCCCGATGTGGAATGGGGGCGTCGATCGCTGTGATAGGCAGTGCGATCAGCCGCTACCCTCGCGCCTCGGCCTCGGCCAGCAGGGCATCGTAGTCGATGGGCTTGGGGATGCCGAAGACTTCGCACTTGCGCTTGAGATAGTACAGGTAATTGGCGTAGGTCACATCGGGCGGGCAGCGGTGATCGCAGAAGGGGATGAACCCACCCTGCTCCACGATCGGCGCCAGGTAGGCCAGTTCCTGCTCGATGGCCTCGCGCCCGGCGATCATCGCGCGCTTATCCACGCCGCCGAACAGCACGACAGACTCGCCGTACATCTCGCGCAACGCTTTCGGCCACATGTGCCCCGCACGCTCCAGCGGGAACATCCCCTGTACGCCGCCGGCCAGCCAGCCATCCACCAGCAGGTTGGCATCGCCATCGCAGTCCACCCAGAAGGTCTCCAGGCCGCGGTGGCGGCAGAAATCGGTGATTTCCTTGTAGCGCGGGGTCATGTATTCCTTGAAAAAGGCCGGGGAGACCATCGGGCCCGCATTGTAGGCCATGTCTTCCCAGAAGGCGCCGAGGTCCACCCGCACCTCGCGCAGTGCCTTGTCCACGCTGGTAATGGTGAGCACCATCAGGTGATCCATCATCTCGGCGATCCACTCCGGCTCTTCGGCGGTGGCGATGCAAGCATTTTCGAAGCCCATCCAGTCGCGAATCCAGCCCCACATGCTGCCGAGCCCGAGCACCACCGGCTTGTCCGACGCATGCAACCGGGGCACGAGTGTATCCCAATCCTCCGGGTAGCGCTGGACATCCAGGCGCAAATGCTCGTCGCGAAACCGCAGCCAGTCCTCGCGCGTTTCGATGGGAAACTTGATGTAGTGGGGGATGGTGGAGCTCCCATCGGTGAACTCCTGCATGATCGCCCCTTCATGGTTCTGGATGACTTTATAGCGATCCGTCTCTTCGAGCACTTTGTGTTCGAACGTCGGGTGCAGGCCGTTATGCACCGGGACGCCGGTGAAGGTGGACAGGCCGAAGAACGCATCGCCGGTCGGGATATCATGCACCTCGGCAGGCAATCCCTGCGCGTGCCATGCGGGGAACGTCTCCGCCCACCACCCGAACTCCATGTGGTACGGATGATCGGCGGTCTGGAAATGCGTGACGCGGCGGAAGCGTTCCCGCGGGGTCAGGGTGCTGGCCGCGGGGGACTGAAACAGCGGGCCGGTGAAGGCATTGATCGCGGAAGCCGTGATCGGTGTTGATGCACTCATGCGTATCTCCTGTGCTTGCACAGTGTAGGTATCGGTGACGCCCCGGTAGGGCGACAGCCCCGGCATTATAGCACACTACTAAAATCGTAAGCAGGTGCAACGGGCAAAGTTCACATTTTTTCGAAAAGATTTACCGCGGTGGCAGCGTGACGGTCATCGTAACGGTCACCAGGGGGTCAGCCTGCATGCCGCGTTTCTCGCGCACCACGCGCAGCCCGGACACGGTGATGACGTAGTCGCCCGGCGGGAGCAGCCGGGTGTTCAGCGTGTAGCGGCCGTCGCGTTCCTTGCGGAAGCGGAGGGTGCGGCGTTCCCCCTTCTTTTCGGCGCTCACGGTAATCTCATCGAGGTTCCCCGTCGGCAGCACGGTGAGGGCCAGCGTTTCCTCGGTGATCGTTTGCCCGTCGCGCGCCCCGAAGACGGTCAGGCTGTTGAACCAGTCAATGCCCGCGTGCGGCAATGGTGGGATAAACTTCTCGTCCTGGGTGAGCACCACTTCGCCGTAGGCGCAGTAGCCGTCTTC
>JAGUZN010000340.1 GCA_020060775.1 Armatimonadota bacterium | reverse complement strand
GGCCTTGCAATCATGAATCTGCGCCGGAAACACCGCTTCTCCGCTCAAGCGGTAATTAATGCTGGCGACCGCGTATCCGTGCTGCACCATCCCCAGCCCCTGCGTCATCGCCTTGCTGCCGGATTGCCATCCGCCGCCATGCACCCAGATGATCAGCGGGGTGAGCTGCCCCGTGTTGGGTGGCAGGTAGAGATCCAGCGTATGCCGGGGGTTGTTATCGTTGACGTAGGCAAGGTCGAAGTGCATGATCGTGCCGGCCGGCAACTGGCGTTGAAGGGCGGCACGGCGCTGCTCCTCGGTGGGACGCTGTCGACCATCACGTTGCGCGACGGCAAGAAGACCGAGGCCGACGAGCAGTATGAGCAAGGTCAGTCGCGTATACTCGAGTCTTCGCATGGTGCATCCTCCCCCTCGCATGGCCGCCGGCCACACCGGGGGGCCTGCGGTCGTGTTACCTGACTATACGCGGCAGGAGTGCGGCAGTTGCAGAGCGTAAACAGGAGAATATGATCTGCACTGGAAGGGGCAGCGTTCGATGCCGTTCACGATTGCTGTTATTGCCGATATCCATGCCGGAGTGACGAACCCCGTATCATGCCCTCACCGACGTAGCGACCTTGCCGAGGTGTTGCTGCTGCGTGCAGTACACCGCATCAATCGCTTCATTCAACCGAATGTCACCGTGATCCTGGGTGACTTGATCGATGATGGAGGAAGCGTACAGGCGCCGGCTGTGCGCCGACGATTACGCGAGAGTATTGATCTGCTGCAGGCTCCGGTCATCGTGATTCCCGGCAATCATGACGGCGATGTCGATTCCTTTTACCGCGAGATACCCCGCCCGGCAGCGATGGTCGATGTTGACGGGGTGCGGTTTCTCCCGTTCATCGATCCGGAAGAGCCTGGCTACCATGCCCGGCGGACGGCGGAGGACCTTGCGCGCATGCGGGCGGCGCGCGCGGGTTTCGACGGACCAATCGTTTCATTGCAGCACGTGCCGTTGTTACCGACGGGACAGGGGCTGTCTCCTTATCGATACACCAATGTGGACGCGGTCCTGCACGCCATGCAGACCGCCGGCATCATGCTGGCAATCAGCGGGCATTTCCACGAGGGCGATGCTTTGGTACAGCACCATGCCGGAGCCTATGTAGTCGCTCCCGCCCTGTGCGAGTCGCCTTTTGCCTTTTTACAGATCACAGTTAATGGCGAAGAGGTCACGGTGACCCGCCACACCCTGCGCCTGCCCGGTCTGTCCGAAGTAATTGATTGCCATACCCATACGCCCTTTGCCTACTGCCAGGAGAATATGGATTTTGGCATGTCGGTACGGTTGGCGGAGGCATTCGGGCTGGCGGGCCTTGCATTCACCGAACATTCCGGGCAATTGTATTTCGATGCACCGACTTACTGGCGCGGGGGCTATTCATCGCACGATATTGCCGCGCATGCCCGCAATACGCGCATGCCGGCCTACCTCGCGGCGGCGCGGGACGTGTGCCCTCCCGCGCATCTCGGGCTGGAAATCGATTGTGATGCCGCCGGGAAGCCCGTCGTGCGCCTTGAGGACTATGAACAGGTGTCGATGCACATCGGCGCCATACATACGCTTGCTGCACTACAGCATCCGCAGCCTGATCTGGACCGGGCGGCGGATGAATTTCTTGCACGCGTGCAGACCTTCATTGCATCAGGCCTCCATGTTCTCGCACATCCCTTTCGCGTATTTCAGCGAGCTAAGCAGCCGGTGCCGGAGCGGCTGTTCGCTCCCACGGTGCGTCTGTTGCGTGAGCATGGCGTCGCCGCCGAGATCAACTATCACACCAATGAACCGCCGCCCGAATTCTTCTCCCTGTGCCTGGAGGCCGGCGTCAAGCTCACGCTGGGCAGCGATGCTCACAATCTGTACGAGATCGGCGAATTCACCCCGCACCTCGCGCTCTTACGGCAGTGCGGCGTCACCAATGATCTACACGAATTCCTCTCGCCTGTAGGATGCACGCAACACCGATAGCGTGGGGATCCGTCCTGCTATGCCGGCCAGCGGTAGCTGCGGTCATCGATGGCGTCCTGGCCGTAGTGCCCGTAGGTCGTGCTGTTCAAGGCGCGGTGGACGGTTTCCCAGAGGTCGTCGCCGGCGATGTCTTCGGGAAAGATTGTTACCTCGGGGTCGCGGTCGCTGATGTTCAGGCGGTAGGGGCCGGGGATGACGTACGGCGGGATGTCGGCTGCGCGCTGCAGCCCGGCGGTGACGCCCCGGTAAATGCGCTCGCAGGCGGCCGCGGGCATGAGGGAGCGCGCGTTCTGCGCGGCGATGCCCCATTTCACCACGACGGTTTCACAGGCCGGGATCTTGTCGTTCACCTCGCGACAAATCTGGTCATCGCCGCTCACACAGACACAGGGCACCCGATGATACCCGGCGAGCGCGGCGGCCATGGTCGCTTCGCTCAACGCCAAGGTGCCATTGATATGCCAGCGCGAGTGCGGGCAGACGGCGTGCGGTGTGCCGGCCATGGCATGCATGCCGATGCTGACGAGGGCATCAACACTGCCGTCAAAGCAGCTCAACCAGGCGTCGAAGCAGCCGGGGCGGCCGTGCATGATCTGGCATTGTTTGGGTAACTCTTCGAAAAGGATGTTGTAGCAGAAGCCGTGCGAGTCGTTCACCCACACCTCGTCCGCCCCCCAGTCGAGCGCCGCCGTACACGCCGCCTTCACTTCCTGCGTCAACAGGTGGTTCATACGCTGCAGGTGTGCGACGTTTTCCATGCTCTGGCCGGTATTCATAAAGAACACATAGCCGGCAATGCCTTCGATGTCGGTGTGAACGTAAACTTTAGCCATCGTACTCTCCTGATGATTGCGCCAACAGCCCCGGGTACTTCCCCACCAGGCGGGCGAAATCGCTGAACACTTTGAGGTAAGGATCGCGGTAGATCTGCCGGGTGCAAAAGGCCTCGAACGCACGGGCATCGTCTTCATGCCCGTACTGGTAGGGCGCGCCCAGCACCACTTTTATCACCTCGCGCACGAACTCCGCCTGCCGGCGCTCGATCTCGTATTCGTCTTCCAGCGCCGCCGAGAGAGCGCGAAGGTGGTCGTAACACTCCCGCATGTCATCGCCGTCCAGGGGGCGTAGCCAGTGCTCCGGCGTCAAACAGACGGGGTGGATTTCCAGTTGCGTCAGTCCCTGCCGGTCGAAGGTCAAGCGGGGCGCCAGGCCGATGCGCGTCCAACGGTGCTCGCGATGATACGGGATATCGAAGAGGAAGTTGCCCAGGCTGTAGAGGATGGGGCGGCCCCGGTGCATTTCCATGCCCTGCGGCACGTGCGGGTGGTGGGCGATGACGGCGTCAGCGCCGGTTTCGATGACCTCGCGGCAGAACTGCAGAAACTCGAGGCGGGGATAGTCGTGGAACTCGTATCCTTCGTGAACGATGAGCAGCAGCAGATCCACGCGGGATCGCCAGTACTGCAGATCTTCCAGCACGTACTGCCGCCGCAGCGGGGCCACGCCCGCTGTGTCGGGTTCCGCCGCGTCGAGCTCGGACTGGGAGTAGGCGAGCACGCCGATGTTGATGCCATGATGCTCGACCAGCAGGGGCCGGCGCGCGGCAGCGAGATTCGCGCCGGCGCCGAAGGCGCGAAGGTTGCTGCGCTGCAGCGCCGCCAGCGTCTCAAGGAGTCCGGCTTCGCCGCAGTCCATGGTGTGGTTATTCGCCAGCGAGCAGGCGGTGATGCCCAGGTGCAGCAGGTGCTCGACATGTTGCTCGTCGCTGAACAGCGCGCCCCGGTGGGGATCCAGCGCGGCCTGTGCCACCAGCGGGGTTTCCAGATTGCCGATCACCACATCCGCCGCGAGGAGCGATGCGACCTCTTCCGCGATGATCGCCTCTCCCCGGCGCAGGCGTTCCGCCACGCCGTGAATGAAGGCGATATCGCCGGTGAAGCTGATGGTGACGGTCTGTGCACCTTCCGGCGGTCGAATCTGCTGTTGGCCATCGGTGAAGAGGCGGGAGAGACTGTTATGATGAGCCGGGTGGTGCACAGACATGGCGTACCTTTCAGCGCAGGCCCAGATGGCGTATGATGAAGTCCACCACCGGAGATGGATCGGGCAGGCCGTGCGGGTGATGGCCGACGCCGGGTTTGGCGATAGTCAGGATTTCTCCGCCGAGCTGCCGGTAGCGTCTCTCCAGGATGGCGGTGTTCTCTTCGTGGGGCACCACGGTGTCGGCATCGCCGTAGACGTGAATGATGGGGATGCGTGCCGCCGCCAGGGGCTGCAGGTTGTCGATGGGATTCAGCGGATAGCTAAGCGCTTCTTCCTCGGATGCGAAGTGATACGCCTGGAGCAACTGTTGCCAGTCCTCGGTCGAGCCGTCGCCCTTACCTTTGCCGCCCGGCCAGCTTTTGAAGTCACAGACCGGGGCATCGCCGAAGAGCACGCCGACGTTGCCGGTGTTGCGCGCGGCCCAGTTGTAGATGTACAGCCCGCCGCGGCTCAATCCTTCCAGCACCGGCTTCGCCGCCAACCCGTATTGCGTGGTGAGGGCAGCATAGAAGACATCCCAGTGTTGCAGGGCGTCGGGGCAGCCGAAGGTGTTGCCGACCTGGATGTAGGCGAGATGGAATCCCTCGGCGAGCAGGGCGAGGTCAATGCCGGGGAAAGCATCGAAAAATTCCGCGCGCCAGACCCACGGGGTGCCGGTCAGGGGCTGCGCAGGGGCGACGACGATGGCCGCGCACCCATCGACGACGAAGTCGTAGCGGGTGAAGCCATGGTAATCGGAGACGGCGCCGGGGAACGGTTGCGCGGTTGCAGTGGTCATCGGCCGGAACGTCCTTTTGCCTGGTGAAGTTCAGTAATGCCATCTATGTTTTTTCCATTCGCCGTGAATATCCTGCAAGCTGTCGGAGTGGATAGTGGGTCGTCACGTGATATTTGCCTGGCAAGGCCATCGATAGGCCATTCCCTCTCCCTGTCGCCCTGTCCTCCGTAGCTTTATGCGAAGGGGGAAACGGGGGGAGGTCGGAGGGGGGACTCCTTTTCATGCATCCCGCAGGGATGCCACTATTCACTATCCACCAACCACTATCTGTAGCGGGTCGTCACGTTGTATTTTGCCTGGCAAGGTCAGCGGTGATCGGCCATTCCCTCCCCCTGTCGCCCTGTCCTCCGTAGCTTTATGCGAAGGGGGAAACGGGGGGAGGTAGGAG
>JAGUZN010000008.1 GCA_020060775.1 Armatimonadota bacterium | reverse complement strand
TGGCCATCACCAATGTGCCGGATTCGCCGCTGGCCAAGGCGGCGCACGACGTGATCGCGCTGAACGCCGGGCCGGAGCTGTCGGTGGCGGCGACGAAGACCTTCACCTGCACGATGGCCTCGCTGCTGTTGCTGTCGGCGGCCATCGGGCGCAATACGGAGTTGCGCACGCAGTTGAAGCGGTTGCCGGATACGCTGGCTGAGGTGCTGGAGGATGAGGGACACGTGCGCGGCAAGGTGGAGCGCTTCCGCTATTTGAGCGAGTGTGTGGTGCTGGGGCGCGGCTACAACCTTTCCACCGCGTATGAGCTGGCGTTGAAAATGCGCGAGACCAGCTATATTCGCGCGCAGCCCTTTGCCTCGCCGGATTTCGTGCACGGCCCGATCGCCATCATCGCGGAGGGCTACCCGGTGATCGCCTTTGCCAACAAGGGCAAAGCGCTGGCCTCGGTGATGGACGTGATCGCGGCGGTGCAGGCGCGCGGCGCGGAGGCGGTGGTGATCGGCAACGCGAAGGAGGCGTTGGCGGCGGCCGATGTCGCCTTCCCGCTCAGCACCAGCCTGGAGGTGCCCGAGGTCGTCAGCCCCTTCCCGTCGATTGTCATCGGCCAGCTCTTTGCCGAGGCGTTAGCCGTGCTGCGGGGCGTCGACCCGGATCAGCCGCGCGGGCTGAGTAAGGTGACGATCACCCGGTAATTGTCGTAAAGCGACGACATTTATAAAAAAATTTAGCGGCCGCCAGGAGGACAAGCGGTTGCAGCCGGTGAATACAGAGAAGTGAAGCTAATACCGCTACGCGCAAGCTCGTGCGTAGCGGTCATCACACTGAGAGGAGATCTCCCGAACCATGTCGGTCAAAATGCAGGTCAGCTTCTATGGCCACCAGCGACAGTATCACAACCTGAAGGCGGATATCGACAAAGCCATTTCCGATGTGCTGGAAAGCGGCGCGTACGTCATGGGTCCGGCGCTGGAGCGCTTTGAAGTCGAACTCGCCGAGTATTTCGGCACCAAGTATGCCATCGGTCTGAACTCCGGCACCGATGCGTTGTGGCTCCCGCTCCTGGCGATGGGCATCGGCGCGGGCGACGAAGTCATTACCGTCCCCAACACTTTCTTTGCCACCGCCGAAGCCATCTGGATTGCCGGCGCGAAGGCTGTCTTCGTGGACAGCGATCCGAAGACCAACAACATCGATGTCACCAAGATCGAAGCCGCCATCACTCCGCGCACCAAGGCGATCTTTCCCGTGCACCTGTACGGGCAGTGCGCCGAGATGGACAAGATCCGCGCCATCGCCGACCAGTACAACCTGAAAGTGATCGAGGACTGCGCGCAGTCCATCGATGCGCATGGCGACACCTTCAAAATCGGCGAGCTGTCCGATGGCGTCGGCACCAGCTTCATCATTCAGAAGAACCTGGGCACTTTCGGCGACGGCGGCGCCCTCGTCACCAATGACGAGCATATCGCCCGCGAAGTGAAGCGCCTGCGCAACCACGGTTCGCTGAAGCGTTCCATGCACTCCTTCGGCTTCAACAGCCGCTTGGACGACCTCCATGCCGCCATCCTCAGCGTCAAGCTGAAGCACATCACCGCCTGGTCGGATCGCCGCCGTGAGATCGCCGGCATGTACACCAACGCGCTGCAGGGCACCAACCTGAAGCTCCCGTACGAGCTGCCCGGTTATCGCCATGTGTACCACCTCTATGTGGTGGAGACCCGCAACAACAACCGCGATGCGATGATCAGCTTCCTCAACGCCGAGGGCGTGGATGCCAAGCTGCACTACCCGATCGCCATCCATCAGCAGGAAGGCTATCCGTGGGGCAAAGAGGCGCAGATCGTCGGCAGCGTGGCCAACAGCGAGTGGAACGCCGCCAACTGCGTGTCGCTGCCGATGTTCCCCGAACTGACGCAGGATGAAATCGACTACACGATCGAGAAGACTCTCGAGTGGTGCAAGAACAACGCGTAGGTGACACAGCATGGCTGAAAACACGTATAAAGTCGTCGTGGTCGGCATGGGCAAGCGCGGCAAACATCATGCCGCCGCCTTCCATGCCAACCCCCGCTTTGAAGTGGTCGGCATCTGCGATATCGATACCGCCCGTCTGGATGCCGCGGCGAACGATCTGGGCAACCCGCAGACCGGCACCGATGCCGAAGCGATGGTGAAGGCGCTGCAGCCTGACGTCTTCTGCTTCGCCACCATGCCGAATCTGCGGTATGACCTGATCAAGCTCGGCGCGGACCACGGTGCGAAGCTGATCGCGTTTGAAAAACCGATCGCCCTCACCACGACCGAGGCGCGCAGGATCATGGATCTCGTGCGGGCGGCCGGGGTGAAGACGGTGGTGAGCCATCAGCATCGTTACGGCGTGCATTACCAGAAGGTGAAAGAGGTCATCGCCAGCGGCGCCATCGGGCGCGTGCACACGGTGTATGGCCACGCCACTGGCTGGATGATGCACATGATGACGCACATGATCGACTACGCGCGCTGGTACAACGGCAATGCCGATGCCGAGTGGGTGATGGCGCAGGCGAGCGGGAAGGGCAAGTTCAGCGATGTGCATGCCTCGCCCGACTACATTGCCGGCTTCATCCAGTTCGCCAACGGCGTGCGCGGCATCATCGAAACCGGCGCGGGTGCGCCCGATGTGCCCGAAGTCGATTACTGGTGGCGCAAATGCCGCATCGGCGCCCAGGGCACGGATGGCTTTGCCGAAGTGCTCACCGGCGGCGGATGGCGCGCGGTGACGAAAGCGGGCGTGTTCAGCGGCGAAGGCTGCATGAACTACGACCTCGACATGCCGCCGTACATCGCCGACATGGCCAGGTGGCTCGATGACGACAGCGCGGTGCATCCCTGCAATATCGAAGAGGCCTATAAGGGCTTTGAGATCATGATGGGGTTCTGCCGTTCCGTCGTCGAAGGCGGACAGATCGCCCTGCCGCTGGGCGATGGTCCGGCGGAGATCGAGGCGCTGGAAGCCGCGATGCCGGACAAGCCGGTGCTGCTCTCCACCCCGGAGAACCGCAAGGAATACCCGGACGCGGTGAAGCGCTGATTCCGCAGGCACCGTGCATCGAGAATCGGGCGGAAGCATTTCCGCCCGATTCTCGCGTGTATGCAGGGGAATAACACACGCACCGCCCGCTCAAATGCCAGGTTACTTCACATTAAGTGAATTTTTCGCTACTATATGGACACTGTTGCGTTCCGGCTGTTGCCGGATGCTCGGAGACTGTGAGACGGAACACCGACTATGCCTTATCAGCACTGGACCGCTGACGATATCATCGAGGCGATTCGCGCCGCAGCAGACCGCGGCGAGGATTTGAGTTATACTGCGATGCTGCGCCGCGACCAACGCCTGTTGCGCGCCGCGGA
>JAGUZN010000357.1 GCA_020060775.1 Armatimonadota bacterium | reverse complement strand
GGCGGCCGCCGCGTCGCTGCCGCCCACCGTGCGCATTGCCTCGCCGGCCTACGGCACGGAAACGCGCGATGATGTCGTCGCCGTCGAAGTGGTCGTCAACAGCCGAACCCCCATCACCCGACTGGATGTCACGGTGAACGGCCAATCCCTCCCCATGGAACGTCTCACCGGGGATGCCAACCGCACTACGCCGCGCAAGAAAGTCTTCGTGGAAGAACTGTTCGCGCCGGTGGAAGCCATTGTGGTGCCGGTGGTGAAGTTCATCACCCGTCCGGTCGTCGCGGTGACGGAGACGCTCGTCGATCTGGTGAATCCGCCGGACAAGTCGCGCCACGTCTTTCACCTGCGCGTGCCCATGCCGCCCGGCGAGCCGCGCGTGCGCCTGCGCGTGGTGGCCTATGATGCCCACCTGCGTAAGAGCCGGCCCGATGAACTGGTGCTCTACCGGCCCGGTGTGAAGGCGCATGTGGATACCCTGCACGTGCTGTGCATCGGAGTCAACACCTATCGGCATCCCGACATCCCGTCGCTGCAGTACGCCGTGCCCGATGCGGTGGCCATGCACGACGCCTTGCGCCGGCTGGGCGAGCGTCCGCCGTATGCCGAGGTACGCACGCGCCTGCTCATTGATGATGAAGCCACCGTCTCGCGCATTGAGCTGGCCTTGCGCGAGCTGAAGGACCAGGCGGAGGAAAACGACGTGGCGGTCATCTTCATCTCCGGCCACGGCGTGCATGATGGGCAGGGGAATTACTACTTCGGCACCGGCGCGCTCGACCCGCGCAACCCGCGCGCCACCGCGTTAAGCTGGCAGGATTTCGTGGATGCCCTGCGCGAGGTGCGCGCCAAGCGCCTGCTCGTGCTCGCCGACACCTGCCAGTCCGAGGGCATTGTGAAAGATCTGGCCGCCGACAGCGAAGCGCTCGCCTCCATGTTGAATAAAGAGGCGCACCGCATGGTGTTCGTCTCCAGCCGGCGCGACCAGCCCTCCATCGCGCGCGCCGAGTGGGGACACGGCGCCTTCACGAAAGCCTTGCTCGAAGCGCTGGAGGGCCAGGCGGATACTGCGCCGCGCGATGGCAAGCTCACCTTCCGCGAACTGCGCGACTACGTGCCCGCCCGCGTGCAGCACCTGACCCATAACCGCCAGCACCCGCAATTCCCCTTCCTCGATCAATTCGATCCCGATGCCGTCCTGGCCGTGCTGCAATAACACACACCGACCGGGAACCTTTTCGCGATGCTGTACGACATACTCTCAGCGCAGGGTGATGGGGGCGTCACCTGGCGTACAGCGGGCATCGGAGAGCGCTGGACTGTGGCGGTCCGCACGTAGACAATATGGGCGCATGCTCTCCGATGCCCTCACTCCATGTTCACCGTTAATCCTGGTCATCTGACCGTCGTTGCCCCCGGCGCTGCCGCGGTTTCTCTTCGTCCTCTTTCCCCCCGCTCTCCCGCACCTTGAGGCGAATGGGCGTGCCCTCCAGCGCGAAGCGTTCGCGAATCTGGTTCTCCAGGTAGCGCTCGGTGGAGAAGTGCACCAGTTCGGGATTATTGACGAAGATGATGAACGTGGGCGGTTTCACCTTGGCCTGGGTGGCGTAGTAAATTTTCAACTGCTTGCCGCGCCGCGACATCGGGCGTTCGAAGGAGGCTTCCGCCATCAAACGATTGAGTTCGTTGGTGGGGATGCGCATGGCATGTTGCTCGGCGACGGCGATGACGGTGGTCAGCAGTTCCTCGATTCCTCGCTTTTTCAGCGCAGACATGTAGACGATCGGCGCATAGGTGGCAAAGATAAACTCCTGCCGGATATCCGTGGTAAACGCGTCGATCATCGCCGTGCGCTCTTTGGTGCCAAGCTGTCCCCCGTCACCGGCCAGCCCTGCTTGCTGACGAGCGCGGTTCAACGCTTCATCCCATTTGTTCACCGCAAACACGATGCCCCGGCCATTCTCATGGGCATAACCGGCAATCCGCTTATCCTGATCGGTCACCCCTTCCAGCGCATCGATCATCACCACCGCCACGTCGCAGCGGTCGATCGCACTGAAAGCGCGCACCACGCTGTAATACTCGATATCTTGTTCGATCTTGCTCTTCCGGCGGATGCCGGCGGTATCGGTGAGGGTGAATGGCGTCTCGTGCCAATCGTAGTGGATATCGATGGCGTCGCGCGTGGTGCCGGCCACTTCGCTGACGATCGCGCGTTCCTCGTTGAGGATGACGTTGAGCAGCGATGATTTACCCACGTTCGGGCGCCCGACAATCGCCACCCGCAAGCGATCCTCTTCCTCGGGGTCATCCAGCTCGTTCGGCGGGGGCGGCAACACATCCACCAGTGCGTCCAGCAACACGTCGACGTCCATGCCGTGCAGGGCGGACACCGTGATCGGATCGCCAAACCCCAGCGCGTAAAACTCGGTGGCCTCTTCCACGCGGCGGCGGCTCTCCACCTTATTCACCGCCAGCAACACCGGCTTGCCGGTGCGGCGCAAAATATCTGCCACGTCGTGGTCGAGATGCGTCAACCCTTGCAGGCCGTCGACGAGAAAGATGATGGCGGTCGCCTCGGAAATGGCGAATTCCGCCTGCTGGTGGATCTGCTCTTCAAAGCCGCCCTGCTTGAGCTGAATGCCGCCGGTGTCGATGAGCACGAAGGGGTGCCCGTACCATTCGCAATCCGCGTAAAGCCGGTCGCGCGTGACGCCCGGCGTCGGCTCGACAATCGCGATGCGCCGGCCGGCGAGGCGGTTGAACAACGTGGACTTTCCCACGTTCGGGCGACCCACGATCGCCACAATCGGTTTTGGTTGAGCAAGGGTTGGCATAGCACGCCTATTGTAACAGACTTCCGGGCTTGCACAAAGCATCGCCGCGACCGCAGCTTGTTTCATGCGCGACAAAACGGGGGCGGACTCGCCGCCCCCGTTGCCGTGTACCGTTCTCGATGGAGTATTACACTCCGACCTTTTCCGCGGGCGCCGCCGCCTCCTCCGCCTTCGGTGCTTCACCATTGAAACAGGCCCTGAGGAGCGACGCTGCCGGCGGTTTTGTCAACAGCGAGACGACCACCGTCACAATCGCGGACAGCGGCAAGGCGATCACGATAGGATCAACCACCGCCCAGACCGTCTTACCCGCCAAGGTGGGTACGTTGAAGAGCAACTGCGACAGCCCGATGGCCGAGGATTCTTTGGCGTGCACGAAGAGCACCCAGAGTGCCCAGGCGCCAAAACCGGACAACATGCCGGCGATTACGCCCGGCCGCGTGGCGCGACGCCAGAAGAGCGCACTCACATAGGCCGGCAGGAAGACCGCCGCGCACATGCCGAAGAAGAGCGCGGTGGCAATGGCGATAATGCCCAGTTCCAACTTCGCGGCCAGCAGAATGGTGAGCACGAAGCCCACGAAGATACCCAGCTTGGCCAGCGGCACGGTGCGCTCCTGGTGCTGCCCCCTGGCGATCGCCTGCTGATACAGGTCGCGGCCCACTGAAGTGCCGATGGCATGGAACTGCCCGCTGAGCGTGGACATCGCCGCGCCGAGCATGGCCAGCAAGAACAGGTAGCCGAACCACTCGGGCATGGCTTGGCTGATGTACGTCGGGATGATCTTGTCGATGTTCGGCCCCTTGGTCACGGGGTCGATCACCTTTGCCAAGGCGATTACGCCCTCGCGCTGGAAGAAGTACAGGTTGGTCAACGCGCCGACCACAAAGGCCACGCCGGTCATCATCAGGATGAAGATGCCGCCCGGGACGAGCGCGCGGTTGAGTTCCTTGCCGCTCTTCACCGTCATGTAGCGCACCGCCAACTGCGGCTGGGCGAGCACGCCGATGCCCACGCCGAGCACGATGGTCGAGACCAGCGTCCACCACAGGGGCGACCCGAAGGTGGGCATTGCCGTCCAGCCCTGATGTCCAATGGCTTGCAGGGGGGGCGGCACTTTGGATGCCAGAGCGGTGAGTTCCTGATGCGCGCCCCAGCCGCCGACGAACTGATAGGTGGCAAAGAGCAGGATGATCATGCTCACGAACATGATCGTCCCCTGCAGCGCATCGGTGTAGATGACACCCTTCAAACCGCCGAAGAAGACGTAGGCGACCACCACCACGGCAAAGACGAACAGCGCCAACTGGTAATCCATCTTCAACTGCACTTCCAGGAAGCGCGCGCCGCCGATCATCACCGCCGCCGCATAGAGCGGCATGAGCAACGCCATCACCGTGCCGGAGAACCCCTGGATGAAGCGCGAACCGAAGCGGCGGCCCATCAATTCAGGGAAGGTATGCGCATCCAGCCGTGCGCCGATGCGGCGGGTGGGACGACCGAACACCACGAAAGCAATGAAGATGCCAACGAAGATGTTGAGCGCGGTGAGCCACAGTACGCCCATGCCCATCAGCCCGGCAACGCCGCCGAAGCCGACGATCGCCGAGGTGCTGATGAAGGTGCTGCCGTAGGCCAGCGCCATCAGCACCGGATGGATCTGGCGTCCGCCCACCAGGTAGTCGGCCGCATTCTTCGTTTTGCGGTAGCCCAGCCACCCCAGGAAGGCGATGGCCAGCAAGTAGAGCGCAATGATAATAATCAGCAAGGTCAGATTCATGTTTGCCTCCTTTACACCTCAACCTCGAATTCGAGGTCTTCATCAGCCGGATGCACGGGTTCGGGGAAGGTGTCATCCACATTCCAGTGCAGGAGGCCGTACACGACGCACAGGATGGTGCTGGCGATGCATATCACGTATGCAGCGGCAACCCATCCGTCACCGAAACCAAACATGGCACACTCCTTTGGTAGAAAAACGTGTGGACATGGGCGATTGCCGAACTTTTCGATGTCGACCAGGCATCCGGGAAACGGCAAGCCGGACCAATCGGAGAAGCCGGCAGTTACTAATCGCTCATTATAGTTAATTACCATTAATTTTACAAGAGAGTTAGCGATAAATTTGTATCAATTAGAGTGGCGTTTACCTGTGATGACCTTCGCTGATAGCGATGGCATAGTGGCAGCAGTGGTGTTTGGTCGTGAAACCGTACATCATGTGGGGCGACCTTTGGATGATGTGTCTTCCGCCGATAACCTGGAGGAGCGTGTGCTAAGATGCCGGTATGATTACCGTACTCGGCATTGCGGGCAGCAAACGCTGGCCCAGCCACACCCATACATTGATGGAGATTGCCCTCGGCGCGGCACGGGACAGCGGAGCGCGCGTAGAACTGTACGACCTGCGGGCACAGGATCTGCCGATTTTTAACCCGCGCAGCACGGAGGAGCATCCGCAGGTGGGCGAACTTCGCGAGCGCGTCGCCGATGCCCACGCCCTCATCGTCGGCACCCCGGAATACCATGGGAGCATGAGCGGCGGGGTGAAGAACGTGCTCGACTACCTGTACCCGGAAGTGAACGGCAAGCTGTTTAGCTTCGTCATTGCGTCGGGCAACGAGCCGGCGCACTCGGTGACCGCGCACCTGCGCGAGGTGGTCGCCCATATGCATGGCTGGTCGCTCCCCTATGCGGCACTCGCCACGCTCCCCGATTTCGATGAGGCGGACCACCTGGTTAACCCGTACGTGCGCGATCGGCTGCTGCGCCTCGGACGCGATGTGGTGGTGTACGGCGAACTCCTCTACGAGCGCTTCACGCGTGATGCCGTCCCCGCCGGCGGAGCGCATCTGGGCTTTGCCCCGTGGCACGCCCGCGCCGCTTGACGCTGACGTAAAAGCGTGCAATGCTCAGGCGATGCATCCCAACGACGTTCATACGCGCATACGCCGTCTCTTCAGCGTCGTCATACTGGCCTTCCTCGGCCTGCTGGGCTGGCAGGCCTACTGGCATCTGGCCAAGAGCGACTGGCTGCTGGCGCAACCGACGAACCGCCGCCTCACGCGGGCGGAACGCCACATTCAGCGCGGCGTGATTTACGACCGCCACGGCGAACGGCTGGCGTGGACCGAGGACGGCACGCGTCATTACGCCGCACCCGAGGCCACAGCCGCCGTGCTGGGATATCTGGATCCCGTGTACGGACGTGCGGGGGTCGAGGGCGAGTGGGACCTGGAACTGGCCGGCCTCTCCCGCACCTTCACCCCGGCGGAATTCCGCCGCATTCGCGATGGGAAAGCCCCGCACGGCAAAGACCTCAAGTTGACGTTGGATCTCTCGCTGCAACAGGCCGCCATGCGCGCGCTGGGCGCGCGCCGCGGCGCAGTGGTCATGCTCGACCCGGAGAGTGGCGGCATCCTGGCGCTGGCGACCTCCCCCACCTTCGATCCGCGCGCGATCCGCCAGACCTTCCCCCAACTGACGCAGGCGAACGATGGTGCGTTGCGCAACCGCGCCGTGCAGGACGTGTATCCCCCCGGCTCGACGATGAAGGTGCTCACCGCCGCTGCCGCGCTCATGCACGACGTCGAACCGGGCACGCACTACACCTGCGAGGGCACGACGGAAATGTACGGGGTGAAGGTGACCGACTACCATAACACGGTGCATGGCAGCGTCGACATGCCCATGGCGTTGGCGAAATCGTGCAACAACTACTTTGCCCGCACGGCCGCTGCCCTGCCCTGGTCCGATTTCCGCGACACGGCCGAGGCATTTGGCTTTGGCACGCGCTGGTGGGAGAAATTACCGGAGCGACGCATGTTGCCCTTCACCCTCGCGCGCAGTTCGCTATTGCCGGAGCCGGGGACGCCCTCGCGCGGCGAACGCGCGCATATGGGGTTTGGCCAGTCCACTGTGGTCGCCACCCCGTTGCAGATGGCGATGGTGAGCGCGGCGGTGGCCAATCGCGGCACGGTGATGGCCCCGTACCTGGTGGCGGAAGTGCACGAGGGCGGCGCCAACCATGTCCTCCGCCGCTTCGACTCGGTGGCGGTCGGCTACCCGTTGACCGGCAGCACGGCGAAGACGCTGGC
>JAGUZN010000382.1 GCA_020060775.1 Armatimonadota bacterium | reverse complement strand
GCCTCGGAAAAGGGAGGCGGCCGCGGCGCGATCCTCCGGCCCGAGGAAGACGTTGCGACTCGACATCGCCAGTCCGTCGGCTTCCCTGACGGTCGGGCAACCCACCACCCGCAGGGGAAAGGAAAGGTCGGCGGCCAGGCGGGTCACCACGGCGAGTTGCTGGGCGTCCTTGCGCCCGAAGAAGGCCAGGTCGGGCCGCAGGCCGGCGAACAACTTGGCCACCACCACCGCCACCCCGCCGGCAAACAGCATCACCCACAGCGGCGACAGGCCGTGGTCGAGCAACTGCCCGGCGTATAATCCGCCGAGCATGGCCGCCACCGTCATGCCCACGCGCACCATGCCCATCAACCGCCCGCGATGCGAATCGGGATAGGCATCCTTCATCAGCGAGGCATAGGCCGGCGCCGTCAGGCAGGCAATGACTTGCGAGAGGATGACGATGCCGACAAAGGCCGGCACGCCGGTGGCCAAGGCCATGAGCACCAGCATGCCGCGCGACAGATAGGCGAACCAGAGCATGTACGGCCGCTTGGGACGGTTCTGCATGTGCCAGGCCACCAGCATGCTCAGCAGGTGGCCGAGGAAGGGCGTGGAGATGAGCAGGGAAATGGCGAACTCGCTCGCGCCCATGCGGCGGGCGATGACCCCGAAAAAGGGCATGGTCATACCCATGAACAGCCCGGTCAGCCAGGCATTCCGGGCATCCCAGCGGTAATTCCCCTGCAACGGTCTCGGCACAAAGCGCGTGAAAAACATCGATACCTTACTGAGTGGCGAGTGGTTGGTGGGTCGTTGTAGTGGGCTGTCACGCCGGAGTACGTCGGCCTCCACACCGTGAGACAGACCCGCCTGACCCCTAAAACCCTATAACCCTAAAACCCTTAAACCCTAGCCACCCTACATCTAGTGTTTCATCAACCGCGAAATATTCTCCTTGTCTATGCTCACGAGGCGGCGCACACCGGGGTTGTGAAGTTTTTAGTTTGTCTGCGAAACGGCCCGCGCCGAGCCCGGCGCTTGCCGGCGTTTTCCACAGGCCGACCTGTGGAGAAATTACCCATATTTGCCCTTGACACCCTATTGCTAGGGGTGTAGTATAAATCGTCCCCCCATATATAGGCGCATCGTTCTTCCCGGGAGACATCATCGTATGCGTTGTCCACTCTGCCAGGCTGACGACACGCGCGTCATTGAGACGCGCGCTAATGACGAACAGGGCACCATCCGCCGCCGGCGGGAGTGCCAGGAGTGCCGGCGGCGCTTCACGACGTACGAACACTACGACGAGCCGCAGCTCTACGTCATCAAAAAGGACGGACGGCGCGAACTGTTCAACCGGGAAAAGATTCTGGCCGGCGTAACCCGCGCGTGCGAAAAGCTGCCGGTCGGTCGCGAGGATATCGAGCAAGTCGCCTATGATGTGGAGCGGGAACTGCGGGATGCCTTGCGGGATGAAGTCCCATCCACGCAGATCGGCGATATGGTGATGCTGCAGCTCCATCGCTTGCATGAGGTCGCGTACGTGCGCTTCGCCTCCGTGTACAAGGAGTTTCACGAGGTGGGCGCCTTCATCGACGAGATCTCCAAGCTCACGGAACGCCACACGTACGAGCGCATGGCCAAAGATCAGCAAACGCTCTTCCAGGGCTAATCCCGTCATTATGGTGGGGCGGTCGCCAGGCGTGCGCGCCGTGGTGATGTATCGCCGGTCGTGATCGTGTTGTTGTTAGTCAAGGCTTTCGTTACGGTTCCATGCACGGTGCGTGAACATTGGCTGTGCGGAACTACTCCCTCCCCCGTTGCAACAGAGGAGGGGAAGGTGCTTCGCGATACGCCAAACGCGGACTCTGCAAAGATCGGGTCGGACAGCGGTGCACAACGTGACGCCCCGGTATGTCTTATTTCATATGAAAGGTATTCAGGAGGTTATACCCCATGTCCAGCCTCGAACTGCCCGCCAACGGGAATCCCCACGCAGTGGCCGGCCTCTTTGGCCCCGACCCTGCCGGGATGATGCATATTACGCGCTATTTTACCACCGAAGGCACGCACCCCTATGATGAAGTGGAGTGGGAGGGGCGTCACGCGAATATTACCGCCGAAAACGGCGAAGTCATCTTTGAAGAAGACGACGTGGAGATGCCCGCCTTCTGGTCGCAGATGGCCACCAACGTCGTCGTCTCCAAGTACTTCCGCATCGGGCTGGGGCAGACCACGCGCGAGAAAAGCTTGAAATCGCTCATCTCCCGCGTGGTGGACACCATCACGCAATGGGGCACCGAGGATGGCTATTTCCAGAACGCGGACGAGGCGGCCATCTTCAATGCCGAACTCGTGCACCTCCTGCTCTACCAGAAGGCGGCCTTCAACAGCCCGGTGTGGTTCAACGTCGGGTCGGAAGCCGAGCCGCAGTGCTCCGCCTGCTTCATCAACTCCGTGCAGGACACCATGGACAGCATCCTCGGGCTGGCGCGCACGGAAGGCATGCTCTTCAAATTCGGCTCCGGCACCGGCACCAACTTCTCCAGCCTGCGCTCCAGCCGCGAACGCTTGAGCAGCGGCGGCTTCGCTTCCGGGCCCGTCTCCTTCATGCGCGGCTTCGACGCCTTCGCCGGCGTCATCAAATCCGGCGGGCGCACGCGCCGCGCGGCGAAGATGGTCATCCTCAACGTCGACCACCCGGACATCCTCGACTTCATTGAGTGCAAAGCGCACGAAGAGAAAAAGGCGTGGGCGCTCATCGACGCCGGCTACGACGGCTCCTTCGGCGGTGAAGCCTACTCCAGCGTGATGTTCCAGAACTCCAATAACTCCGTGCGCGTCACCGACGACTACATGGACGCCGTCATCCGCGACAAGGAATGGTGTACCCGCCACGTCACCAATAACGAGCCGATGGACACCTTCAAGGCGCGCGACCTGATGACGAAGATCGCCGAGGCCGCCCACCTCTGCGGCGACCCCGGCATCCAGTTCGACACCACCGTCAACGACTGGAACACCTGTGCCACCTCCGGCCGCATCAACGCCAGCAACCCGTGCTCGGAATTCATGTTCCTCGACGACAGCGCCTGCAACCTGTCTTCGCTGAACCTGCTCAAATTCCGCAAGGCGAACGGCGAGTTCGACATCGAAGCCTTCCGCCGCGCGGTCGCCATTCTCATCATCGCGCAGGATATCATCGTCGATCGCGCCGCCTATCCCACGCCGCAGATCACCATCAACTCCAAGCGTTACCGCCCGCTTGGCCTCGGCTACGCCAATCTCGGCGCGCTGCTCATGGCCAACGGCCTGCCCTACGACAGCGACGAAGGCCGCGCCACCGCCGCCGCCATCACCGCCATCATGACCGGCCAGGCCTACCGCACCTCGGCGGAACTCGCCTCCCGCGTGGGCACCTTCACCGAATACATGAAAAACCGCGACCCCTTCCTCCGCGTGATGAACAAGCATCGCGCCCAGGTGGACCGCATCGAGCGCCTGCGCAGCGTGCGCGACCTCATCAAGGCCGGCCGCCAGATCTGGGACGAAGCGATCAAGCTCGGCGATCAGTACGGCTTCCGCAATGCGCAAACCACCCTGCTCGCCCCCACCGGCACCATCGGCTTCATGATGGACTGCGACACCACCGGCATCGAACCGGACATCGCGCTGGTGAAATATAAGAAACTCTCCGGCGGCGGCATGTTCAAAATCGTCAACCGCACCGTGCCTGAAGCATTAAAGCACCTCGGCTACACCGATGCGCAAACGTCGGAGGTCCTGCAATACATCGAACAGCACGACACCATCGAGGGTGCGCCCGGCATCAAAGAAGAGCACCTTGCCGTCTTTGACTGCGCCTTCAAGCCCGCCAACGGCCTGCGCTCCATCCACTATCTCGGCCACCTGCGCATGATGTCCGCCGTGCAGCCCTTCCTCTCCGGCGCCATCAGCAAAACGGTGAACCTCCCGCGCGAGACCACCGTGGAAAATATCGTCGACCTCTACATCGAGGCTTGGCGGTTGGGGCTCAAATCCGTCGCCATCTATCGCGACGGCTGCAAGCGCACCCAGCCCCTCAACACCAAGCTCGACGGCAAAAAAGACGTCGTCGGCAAAGTGGCCGAGGGCAAACCCGAATACCGCCCGGTGCGCCGACGCCTCTCCGACGAACGCACCGCCATGACCCATAAGTTCAGCGTGGGCGGCCATGAAGGCTACCTCACCGTCGGGCTCTACGAAGACGGCAACCCCGGCGAAATCTTCGTGCGCATGTCCAAACAGGGGTCGGTCGTCTCCGGCCTCATGGACTCCTTCGCCACCGCCATTTCCCTCGCCCTGCAGTACGGCGTGCCCCTGCAGGTGCTCGTCGACAAGTTCAGCCACTCCCGCTTCGAGCCCTCCGGCTGGACCAACAACAAAGAAATCCCGATGGCCAAATCCATCATGGACTACATCTTCCGCTGGATGGCCATCAAATTCCTGCCCAAGGAAATCTCCTCCCAGTACGTCACCCCGACCGCCGTACTCGGCGAGGATGACCACGCTGACGATGGCGACAACGACGCCTCCATCGACATGCAGGTCGCCGAACTCTTCCAGCAGGTGGACGGCAAAGCGATGAGTTTTGACAACCAGTCCGATGCCCCCCCCTGCCCCTCATGCGGGGAGATCATGGTTCGCAACGGTTCCTGTTACAAATGTCTCAACTGCGGCAGCACCAGCGGATGCAGCTAACCAGCCCTTCAGTCGCAACATGACGGCACTGACCGCTGCCCCCATCGCCGCACAATAACGCACAGATCGACAGACGAACTCCCCCATCCCGGGGCGCCCTCACCGGCGCCCCGGTTACTTTTGTGTGAAGCACTACGTGGAAGCAAGTGATGGTCTGGTATGCGTGTCCGACAACACCGGCGATCTCATATCCCTCACCCCTGGTCAGCGACCCCGTAATCTCCAAGCCCTGACAGGACGCAGGAAGCCTGCGACGGACCGAAGAACATCAAGCATGTTCCACGCCGCATTGCAGCACCCCGCAAACAGTGCTATCGTGTGATCGACAAGACATCCACATGGACTCAATGCCTTGAGCAGGAGCCGATATGGTCTCACAGCAGATGAACGAAGACATCGTCTACGAACCACGGAGAAACCGGTTTGCGGAAATCTCTTTGTGGTGTGGTATCATTGGCATCGGCTGTGCGCCATGGATCCCCAGTCCGTTGCTGGCGATCACGCCGATTGCCAGTACGATAGGCCTCATTACCGGTATCATTGCACTGGTGTTGTACTATCGGCCTGATTCAGACTATGAAGGCGTGAAGGAAGCATGGATCGGGTTTACGCTGTGTGCCATTACCTTTTGTGTCGCAGGTTACTTATTGGCACAGCTAGGGAACTACGTTCGGGGAGTAACGTGTCGGTCGAATCAACGTGAGATTGCAGTAGCTCTCTTGCTCTACGCACAGGATCATAATGGCTACCTCCCGACCTCGTTGCGTGATATTGACGACGCAATTCCTGCCGAGAAGCGCTTCTGTCGCAGCTACTCCTTTTATTACCTGCACAGAACACGCCCGTATGTGATGAATAGACACTTGGCCGGTAAGAACATTATGGTCGACCTCGGGGACTGGTGGTCCCCTTCTCGAATTATTCTGCTTGCGGAAGGTAAAAATCGTGACGCGACCTCTTTCTCGAGTCTGTCAGAGATCGATCTGAAAAGTCACGGTCACGTCACCTTCCTCGATGGTAGTACCGGTACGCTCAGCCTCGATACGGTTGACAAGCACTTTCCACCCGATGGCAAGGTTACGGAAGAGACCTGGTTCATCACGCCACCACAAGGCGTGAAACCCTAGTTGCGTCGGATGCCGACTCCCGTCGCGCCCGGACTACTGAGTTTCAGGTTCCAAGGAGGAGGGCAGTAGTCGTGTGTAGGGGGCGGGCGCCGTCCCGCCCCGGAAATCTACGGCGCGGTCTGCGCACAGCTTATAACAGAACAAAAGTTTCCATGGTCAGGTTATGCGTTTGTTCGCTCGCACAGGTGACGATAGCCATGTGTGTTATCCGCTGTGCAATTACCGCTTTGTTTACCGGGAAAATTTGGGTTCGTTTCGGTTCGTTCTCGCATATTATGTGAAGTTGTCGAGTTCAAATTGGGTTCGTTTTGCTAAATAAATATTTTCGTCGATATTCGATGTTGGCTATTGGTCGTTCGATGTGCGATTGGTGGTTTGCACCGCAGAGATGCGGAGGGCGCAAAGAGACAACTTGATATCCCGGAGGGATGACGGCTGCTAGCCAGGGCGTGAGCGCAGCGAACCCCTGGAAGGGATCTAATACGTATGCCAAGCCCTGACAGGGCGCAGGAAAGCCACCGCGATTAACACTATGCGGTTGTAAGGGTGCCGGTATATCAAACATATATTCTATACCAAAACTAGCCGTTGGTCAATGAGGTGAACCAGCGTCTACAAACATAGACAGATGACATACTTGCTGAATCGGCGCGGCATATTGCGGGCGCAGTCCGCTGTGGAGTACGGCGAGCATCGCCGCTGTGTGTTCCGATGACGATGCACGCCTGCCCCAGGGAGATTGGCCAGCATCCTTTCCCCTGCCGTCAAGCATCCCCGCCGGGATGCCGCGAATATAACCTGGCATGGGCAGATGCCGGAGGAGCCCCGCAGGGGCGGGCAGCCGCTAGCCACGGGCGCGAGCCCGTGGAAACGGTCCAATAACAACGCCCCGAGCCCTGACAGAGCGATAGCACGCAGTAGCGTCTTCGTCTCCGTCGGGGCGTCGTATTTCTCCTCCAGAGCGCCGACCTCCCCTCTCCTTCGGCGCCCTGGCCTACCCGCACCAGCTCATCCGCCTCCTCCTTGAACAATTCTTTCGCGCCTTCAAATAAACATGAAGAACAAGCCGGGTCATCTGTTACGGATATCGTATAAGCTCGACCGTGGGCATTTCGTGTTCGTCTACGACGGTTCAGACTTGATAACCTTCACAACAAAGTTATGCCATCATACTGTCGCAGAGACTCCACTTCAGACCTGTTGGCCCTAGGCTTGGAGGACTCATAATCGTAAATTCTGTGGAGTTTGATCTACGAAGTAGTATCCATAGTACTCCGAGTGTCGAAGCGCTGGATACTTAAGAAAATCTATGTACGGTTCGTAGCAGTGTGGGCACCGTAATGGATGCAAGCAGCGAAAAGCACTGCCGCATTCAGAGCAAGTGGGAAGTGTAGCGTCTATCACCGTGAATTCCGTTTGCGAGAGATCCGCAGTATTACGCCGACAAATGTCAGGCATCTGGTTGTTGCTTACCACCAAGGTATGGATGCCGTTTGCGCAATAGAACGCCTGGGCATCCGAAAAGCCCAGGTGGATGTGGTGGAGCGAGAAACTTTGTCGGCAAACATCACACACAGCAGGCACGCACCGTCGCTGGCGTGACGTACCCATGGAAGTGTAGACCACGGCTAAAGAGCCCCATGCCAATCGTTTCGGAATTTTTGTGAGCTGACGGTGAAAGAAATGTGGGTTGAAATCGTATGGCTTCATCAAAGTCATAACGCCTCGTCCCTGTCGCAGACTCGTCCGCTGTTTTCGTGATGATGCCATCAATCATCAGCCCATAATTGTCCAGCACTCGTATTGAAGTATGTAGAAATTGTCCAGCGAGAGACGGATTATTCAGTAGCGGATCGACATGATATTGGATGCAGGGGGTGTCATTTTCATACACTACGATATCAGGGGTATCCGATGGGAAGCGAATCACCGCACTGTACTCGAGGGGGAGTTCGGTTGCGATACGATCGGGATGCAAAATGATCGTTGTCCCGTCCACCTCTATCAAAGGTGGACGCACCTTTTCGGCCCACCAATATCTCCAGCGCATAAGATGCTCAGTTCCATCCTATGTGACATATCCCTCTTACATTAGCCAGAAGGGGTGTGCTTTGTGCTTGTCTGCAAGCAGCCTCCGGATAATCTCCCGAGCCCTTGACAGGGCGACAGCCACCATTACCGATGCACGCCGGCGACTATATCGCCCTTGCTGTTCTCGTCAATGGCAAAACGTTCTTGGGCATCCTTGCTGCGCTTCTTCTCAACAGGCTTGCCGCCGTTGTCCTTGCCGTCAGGGCCAATGCTGTACAGAAGATAGCCGTTCTCCTGCAGGCGATAGCGCAGAGCGCCGCCGTCCGCAAACGGGTCGTCCGGCACGCGCGCCAGGCAGGTGGGCGTTAGTGCTTCTAACTTGTCGGGATAATGGCCGTGCTCGCGCTGGTAGGCCTGCAACGCCAGCGCGACGAGCAGCAGCGCGGCTTTCGCCTCGTGCTCCGCATAGGCTGCGTTCGTGAATCGCTCATCGGGGATGAGCCACTGCGCTGCAGAAAACTTGGGTTTCGGCAGGCGGCGTTGCCGGGCGTAGGGCAAGCGGGCGTTGTCGATGCGCGCCTGCATCGCCTGCATATAGAGGTGTACCTCCTGCTGGAGGAGGTTTCGCGCCCCGCGATTTTCCTGTGATTTGTCGGAGGGATTGATGATTTGCTCTTGAAAGAACAAGATGCAACCCCACATCTCCTCCTGCCAGAGATCGGCGAGCGGGATCTGCGCGGTAATGAGCGTCTCCATGCGCTTCGCGGCCGCCTGCGCCGTCTCGGCGTCGAGATGATCGAGGATACGCCACAATTCCTCGCGTCCCCGCGATTGAGAGGAAAACCCAAGCAGACCTTCCACCATCGAGCGACCGTAGGAAATTTGCGTGCCGTAGCGCACGGCATCTAATGCGGCATCGGCAGCGCCGGGCAAATCGCCGTCGGCTGCCCGCACGCGAGCCTGCATGGCCAGTAAGCGTGCCGGCGCTCCCGGTCTGGAAATAAAATCGTAACCCTTAGCCAATTCTTTCGCGCGGGGAGTGCGATGCACGTGCGCCAGTCCGGCGCGCAACAGCGCCAGCGCCTTAGCGTTCTCCTTCAGCAGGGCGCGCTGCGCGGGCAGATCATCGTCCTCATAGGCCCCTTCAAACAGTTGCCACCGCACCAGCGCCTGTCGCGCGCGCTCGAAGTCGTCATAGGCGTTGGGGACGGGCAGTTCCTCGTGGGGCACCTCGACCGCCAGAACCTCTTTCCCCGCGGCCACCGTGCGCCTGGCAGTTTTTATGCATTGCGCGAGCGATACCGCACCTGCGATTTCATCGCGCAAACTGAAAAGGATGCCGAGTGTGACCACCACGATGAGGACGAGCGCGGATACAATCCAGAACGCGAACGAGCGGAAGAGCGGCTTCATCGGACATCACCTCCTGTGGGTGGCCTGATTGCCTCCTTCGCCGCCCCAACCTCTCCCTCCTGCCACGCGGGGTGGGTGCACGTACAGGCTCCCATGGGCTCGCGCCCGTAGTTGGCGGCTTCCCATCCCTGGCGTGGTGAGTGGTTGGTGGTTAGTTGTAGTGGGTCGTCACGTTGTGCCTTGCCAGGCAAGGTCAGCGGTGATCGGCCATTCCCTCCCCCTGTGCGCGGCAGCGCATGCCGGCAAAGATGCCCTCCCCCTGCAAACGGCAGTGCAGCGGGGGAAGGCAGGAGGGGGGTCTTCCGTTGTCATGCATCCCGGCGGGATGCCACTCATCACCAACCACGCGCCCCGCGCCTTGCCGATGAAGGCGATGCATGGCGGAAACCCCTTGCGGGCGCAGCCCGCTATGGAGTGCGGCGAGCATCGCCGCTGTGTCTTGCGGTCGAGCGCATAACGTCACGACACCTCCGTCACGTATTCGAGTGATCGCATGACGCATACGCGGTGTGTACCCGGGCATGCGCCCGCAAGGATGGTGGCACCGCCGGTCTCGTGTTGTTGGTCACGCATGCCGGAGCGATAGTTCCGGCACGATACGGCGACCGCGCCCTACAAATCGCCTCTCCTCCCTCCAATCGGCAATCTGTAACCTGCAATCTGTAATCTGCAATCTGCCATCCTGCTCGGACCGTTGACCAATCCCTCTTCTTGTTATAGAATAGATGTTTGATACCTCGCACCCTGACAACCGCATCGTGATCAGTCGATTGTGGTGTTGGCTGCATAGCACGACCGATTCCTCTCCGTTACATCGTAGGGAATGCCCGCCTGTCATGAGCCGGGTCGAATGGCTGTGGCATTCCGCTGTCACGATCCAGGAACGACTATCGACAACTCATCCCGGGGTGCCGGTCCAGATGACACCCGGATGCCGCTTGTCGCGCATTGGGCAGACATCGATACCACGGCATGCCACAGCGGGCATGCCCTACAATACCTGGAACTCACCCTTCTCTAACATCGAACGACCATTATCGAACATCGGTTCTCGACAAAAACTTTTTTTGGCAAAACAAAGCCAATTTCACGCTCGCGACTTAACATAATATGAAAAACAAACCCAATTCAAAGCCAAATTGTATCGGTAAACCAGGCGCTGTATCGCCCAATTTGATAGCGGTGGCGATGTTCGCGAATGTGCGGTGTGGCGGCAGGGGAGGGAAAGCGGAATGCCCCCCACTGTTCGACTCGCTGCGCTCGCTCACAGCCTGCGGCCCTACCCTCCCCCGTGGCGACAGGGGAGGGGAATAGCCACCCTCCCAATAGGCACGGCCGCGGGGAAGCGGAGGGTGCTTCCCCGCGGGGGATGGCGTCAGTCGAGGTGGAAGAGTTCGTCCATGTTGGCCCACCACTCACCCGCGGCGCGGGTGTCGAGGGGCTGCTGGCAGGGTTTGCACAGCGCCCACCAGCGCTGGGTGACGGGATCGGCGGCCATCTTCGCCATGTCGGCGTCGAAGTCGTCGCCCACGTACTCGAAGTAGGCGAAGAGGAAGCCATCTTTGTAGAAGATGGAGTAGTTGCGGATGTTGCAGGCGGTGATCATCGCCAGCACGTCGGGCCAGGGCTCGGCATGCAATCGCCTGTACTCTTCCAGGTGTTCCGGCTTCACGCGGATGAGCTGTCCGTACCGGGTCATGGCACTCACCTCCCGGCCGCGGCCGTATCTTCCACGAAGGGCGCGAGCGGATAGGTGCCGTACTCGCGCAGTGTGTCGATGAGCAGGGCGTAGCTCTCGGGGGCGACGTCGCTGCTCACCGAGTGGTCGGATTGCAGAATGTAGCCGCCGCCGCG